>NZ_JAFEJA010000001.1:1703571-2044285 GCF_016919245.1 Streptomyces zhihengii
TACCCGAAGCGCTCGGCGACGGTGTCGCCGCTCTCCAGCGCCTGCCGGCACAGGTCGTAGACCGCGCCCTCCACACAGCCGCCCGAGACCGAGCCGATCGCCGTGCCGTCGGCGTCGACGGCGAGCGCGGCCCCGGGCTGCCGGGGCGCGCTGCCCCCGACGCCGACGACGGTGGCGACGGCGAACGAACGGCCCTGCCCGACCCACCGGTCCAGCTCTTCGGCGATGTCCAGCATGTCGGTCTCCTTGATGACGAAGCGGTGCGGAGGGCGGGCCCCGGCCCGAGGGCCGGCAGGCTACGCGACGCCCAGCCAGCCCTCGATGGGGCTGAGGGCGAAATAGGCCACGAAGACGGCGGTCAGCACCCACATCAGCCAGCCGACCTCGCGGACCTTGCCCTGGACGGTCTTGATGAGCACGTGGGAGATGACACCGGCCGCGATGCCCGCGGTGATGGAGTACGTGAAGGGCATCAGGACGGTCGTCAGGAAGACCGGGATCGAGGTGGCCTGGTCGGTCCAGTCGATGTGGCGGGCGTTGGCCAGCATCATCGAGCCGATGACGACGAGGGCCGCGGCGGCGACCTGCGACGGGATGAGCTGGGCGAGCGGGGTGAAGAAGAGGCACAGCGTGAAGGCGAGTCCGGTGACCACACTGGCGAAGCCGGTGCGCGCGCCGTCGCCGACGCCGGCGGTGGACTCGATGAAGACGGTCTGCCCGGACGCGCCGGCGAAGCCGCCGATCGCGCCGCCCGCGCCGTCCACGGCGAGGGCGCGGTTCAGGCCGGGCATCCGGCCCTTGTCGTCGGCGAGGCCGGCCTGCTGGCCGATGCCGATGATGGTGCCCATGGCGTCGAAGAAGCCGGCCAGCACCAGGGTGAAGACGATGACGCCGACGGTGATGCCGCCGATGTCGCCGATGCCGCTGAACGAGACGGAGCCGAGGAGCCCGAAGTCGGGCGCGCTGACCGGCGAACCGCTGAGCTCCGGCGCGTTCAGTCCGCCCCAGGCGGCCCGGTCGAGGCCCGCGAGCTGGTGGACGACCGCCGCGAAGACGGTGCCGCCGACGATGCCGATGAGGATGGCGCCCGGCACCTTGCGGACCTGGAGGGCGAAGATCAGCAGCACGGTGACCGCGAAGCAGAGGACCGGCCAGCCGGTGAGCATGTCGTGGGTGCCGAGCTGGATGGGCTTGGCGCCGGCGACACCGCCGGGACCGGGCATCGAGGTGACGAAGCCGGCCGAGACGAGACCGATCAGGCACACGAAGAGGCCGATGCCCATGGTGATGGCGTGCTTGAGCGCCAGCGGAATGGCGTTCATGATCAGCTCGCGCAGGCCGGTGACCACCAGCAGCACGATGACCAGTCCGTAGATGACGCACATCCCCATCGCGTTCTCCCAGGTCATCTCGGGCGCGACCTGGAAGGCGATGACCGCGGAGACGCTGAGTCCCGCGGCGAGGGCCAGCGGCACATTGCCGATGAGCCCCATGACGATCGTGGTGGCCGCCGCGGCGAACGCGGTGGCGGTGGTGAGCTGGTCGCCGTCGAGCCGGGCGCCGGTGGCGTCGGGGACCGACAGGATGACCGGGTTGAGCAGGATGATGTACGCCATCGCCATGAAGGTGGTGATGCCGCCGCGCACTTCTCGACCGATGGTCGATCCGCGCCGGGTGATGTGGAAATACCGGTCGAGCCAGGATCTTCCGGCGGGCTGGCGTGTGCCGGCTCCGGCGTCTTCCGCCGTCGTCCGCGGCTCGGTGGACTGCTGGGTCATGGGCCTACTCCCAAGGTTCACAGGGGCACCCGCCGTGGAGACTGGAGATGGCGGGATTTGGGAAGGTGCTTCGGCTGCACGACCCGGGGGACGGCCCGAGATGAACGTGCTCTGCGGGATGGTGCGGGGTACTGCGTGGGGGTGGTGGTACGGCCGCGAGCGGTGCGGCACAGGGGTCTCCGGGCGGTGCGGGCACGGTGGAGGAAGGTGACGTTCCTCGGAGGCATGGCGCACACCGCCCGGAGAGTCTCGGAGACCTGATCAGGTGCCGGTGAGGTGCTCGGGGCGCACCGGCGTCCTGTTCAGTTCCAGTCCGGTCGCGTTCCGGATCGCCGCGAGGACGGCCGGGGTGGACGACAGGGTGGGGGCCTCGCCGAGACCGCGCAGCCCGTAGGGGGCGTGCTCGTCGGCGAGTTCGAGCACGTCGACCGGGATGGTCGGCGTGTCGAGGATGGTGGGGATCAGGTAGTCCGTGAAGGACGGGTTCCTGACCTTGGCCGTCTTCGGGTCGACGATGATCTCCTCCATGACGGCGACACCCAGCCCCTGGGTGGTGCCGCCCTGGATCTGGCCGACCACGGACAGCGGGTTGAGCGCCTTGCCGACGTCCTGGGCGCAGGCGAGCTCGATCACCTTCACCAGGCCGAGCTCGGTGTCCACCTCCACCACCGCGCGGTGCGCGGCGAAGGAGTACTGGACGTGTCCGTTGCCCTGTCCGGTCCGCAGGTCGAAGGGCTCGGTGGGGCGGTGCCGCCACTCGGCCTCGATCTCGACGGCGTCGTCCTCCAGCACGTCGACCAGGTCGGCGAGGACCTCGCCGCCGTCGGTGACGACCTTGCCGCCCTCCAGCAGGAGTTCGGCGGTCGCCCAGGCCGGGTGGTAGGAGCCGAACCGGCGGCGCCCGAGTTCCAGGACCTTCTCGCGGACCAGCTCGCAGGAGTTCTTCACCGCGCCGCCGGTGACGTACGTCTGCCGGGAGGCCGAGGTGGAGCCCGCCGAACCGACCTGGGTGTCGGCCGGGTTGATGGTCACCTGGGTGACCCCGAGCTCGGTGCGGGCGATCTGCGCGTGGACGGTGATGCCGCCCTGGCCGACCTCCGCCATCGCGGTGTGCACGGTGGCCACCGGCTCGCCGGCGATCACCTCCATGCGCACCTTGGCGGTGGAGTAGTCGTCGAAGCCCTCGGAGAAGCCGACGTTCTTGATGCCGACCGCGTAGCCGACGCCGCGGACGACGCCCTCGCCGTGGGTGGTGTTGGACAGACCGCCCGGCAGGGCCCGTACGTCGGCGCCCGCGGTGGTCTCCCACTGGCGCTCGGGCGGCAGCGGGCGCGCCTTGACGCGGCGCAGCAGTTCGGCGACCGGGGCCGGGGAGTCGACCGGCTGCCCGGTCGGCAGCAGGGTGCCCTGCTCCATGGCGTTGAGCTGGCGGAAGGCGACCGGGTCCATGTCGAGGGCCTTGGCGAGCTTGTCCATCTGCGCCTCGTAGGCGAAGCACGCCTGGACCGCGCCGAAGCCGCGCATGGCGCCGCAGGGCGGGTTGTTGGTGTAGAGGGCGATCGCCTCGATGTCGACGTCCTCGACGACGTACGGGCCGACCGAGAGCGAGGAGGCGTTGCCGACGACCGCCGGGGAGGCGGAGGCGTAGGCGCCGCCGTCCAGGACGATGCGGCACCGCATGTGGGTGAGCTTGCCGTCCCTGGTCGCGCCGTGCTCGTACCAGAGCTTCGCCGGGTGGCGGTGCACATGCCCGAAGAAGGACTCGAAGCGGTTGTAGACGATCTTGACCGGCTTGCCGGTGCGCAGCGCCAGCAGGCAGGCGTGGATCTGCATCGACAGGTCCTCGCGGCCGCCGAAGGCGCCGCCGACGCCGGAGAGCGTCATCCGCACCTTCTCCTCGGGCAGGCCGAGGACGGGCGCGATCTGGCGCAGGTCGGAGTGGAGCCACTGGGTGGCCACGTAGAGGTCGACGCCGCCGTCCTCGGCGGGCACGGCCAGACCGGACTCGGGGCCGAGGAACGCCTGGTCCTGCATGCCGAAGACGTACTCGCCCGAGACGATCACGTCGGCGCGCTTCGCCGCCTCGGCGGCGTCGCCGCGGACGATGGGCTGGCGGTGCACGATGTTCGGGTGCGCCACATGGCCGGCGTGGTGGTCGTCGCGGCCGGGGTGCAGCAGCGGGGCGCCGGGCGCGGTCGCGGACGCCTCGTCGGTGACGACGGGCAGTTCGCGGTACTCGACCTTGATCTTGGCCGCGGCGCGGCGCGCGGTCTCCGGGTGGTCGGCGGCGACCAGGGCCACCGGCTCGCCGTGGTGGCGCACGACACCGTTGGCGAGGACGGGGGTGTCCTGGATCTCCAGGCCGTAGTTCTTCACCTCGGTCGGCAGGTCGTCGTAGGTGAGGACCGCGTAGACGCCGGCCTGGGCGAGGGCCTCGGAGGTGTCGATGGAGACGATCTCGGCGTGGGCCACGGTGGAGCGCAGGATCTGGCCCCAGAGCATGTCCTCGTGCCACATGTCGGAGGAGTACGCGAACTCGCCGGTGACCTTGAGGGTGCCGTCGGGGCGGAGCGTGGACTCGCCGATGCCGCCCCGGGTGCGGGAGCCCTGGGTGACGGTGGTGGGCGTGCCCGCGGGGGCGGACGCGGCCCGGGTGTGCTGTGTCATCGTCAGACCGTCGCTTCCTCGTGTCCCTGGCGGGCGGCCGCGAGGCGGACGGCGTCCAGGATCTTCTCGTAGCCGGTGCAGCGGCACAGGTTGCCGGAGAGCGCCTCGCGGATGTCCTCGTCGGACGGCGAGGGGTTGCGCTCCAGCATCTCGTCGGCGGCGACCAGCAGGCCGGGCGTGCAGAAGCCGCACTGCACGGCGCCGGCGTCGATGAACGCCTGCTGGACCGGGGAGAGTTCGGTGCCCTCGCCGGTCTGCGAGTCGGTGCCCTGCGCGCTCCAGCCCTGGGCGTCCTGGAGGCTGGTGCCGCAGGCGCCGGAGGCGCAGCCGCCGTGCTCGGCGCGCTGCCTGGCGTAGTCGGCGAGCCCTTCGACGGTGACGACCTCGCGGCCCTCGGCCTGCCCGGCGGCGACCAGGCAGGAACAGACCGGCACGCCGTCCAGGCGGACCGTGCAGGAGCCGCATTCGCCCTGCTCGCAGGCGTTCTTGGAGCCGGGCAGCCCGAGGCGCTCGCGCAGGACGTAGAGCAGGCTCTCGCCCTCCCAGACGTCGTCCGCTTCCTGGCGGCGTCCGTTGACGGTGAAGTTGACGCGCATGACTATGCAGCTCCTTCCAGCGTGCGGGCGGTGCCGCGGTACTGCTCCCAGGTCCAGCCCAGCGTGCGGCGGGCCATGATGCCGACCGCGTGGCGGCGGTACTTCGCGGTACCGCGCACGTCGTCGATCGGGTTGCACGCGCCGGAGGCGAGCTCCGCGAACTGCTTGGCGACCGACGGGGTGATGATCTTGCCGCTCTCCCAGAAGCCGCCCTCGTCCAGCGCTGCGTTCAGGAACTCCTCGGCCTCCTTCGCGCGCACCGGGGTGGGCGCTGCGGAGCCGATGCCGGTGCGCACCGTGCGGGTCTCGGGGTGCAGCGCGAGACCGAAGGCGCACACCGCGATCACCATGGCGTTGCGGGTGCCGACCTTCGAGTACTGCTGGGGTCCGTCGGCCTTCTTGATGTGCACGGCGCGGATCAGCTCGTCGGGGGCGAGCGCGTTGCGCTTGACTCCGGTGTAGAACTCGTCGATGGGGATCATGCGCGTGCCGCGCACCGACGCGGCCTCGACCTCGGCGCCCGCGGCGAGCAGGGCCGGGTGGGCGTCACCGGCCGGGGACGCGGTGCCGAGGTTGCCGCCGACGCCGCCGCGGTTGCGGATCTGCGGGGAGGCGACCGTGTGCGAGGCCAGCGCGAGCCCGGGGAGCTCGGCGCGGAGGTTCTCCATGATCGCGGTGTAGGGCACGGATGCCCCCAGCCGGACGCTCTCGCTCCCGACCTCCCATTCGGTGAGCTCGCCGATGCGGTTCAGGTCCATGAGGTACTCGGGCCGGCGGTGGTCGAAGTTGATCTCGACCATCACATCGGTGCCACCCGCGAGGGGGACGGCTGTGGGGTGCTCGGCCTTCGCGGCGAGCGCCTCCTCCCAGCTTGCGGGGCGAAGGAAGTCCATGAGTGGCTCTCTTCTTCTTGATCGTGTGACCGGGGTCCGTCGCAACGGGCCCGGGACGGCCGGCCCTCGACTGGAGTGTTCACGTGGTGTTCATGCGATGTGGTCCAGTACACAAGGCGTGATCGGCCGGGTGCAGTCACTGAAGACATGAAGGAGTTGGCTGGTCGCCTCCCTCGTCTTGTAGATTCGAACGAAAAGCGGAGATCAGCAACCTCACCGTTTCCCCCTGGAAACCCTGGCCACGGATTTCCGCTCCGTACCCGGCAACAACGAGACAGATCGGCGGCGACGAGATGCGGCTGCGCGCACTGCTGGAGAACGACGCGCTGGGCCTGCGGCTGCTCGGCGGCGAGGACGAGCTGGACCGCGGGGTGCGCGGCGTGATGACCACCGACCTCAAGGACCCGAGCCGCTACCTCTCCGGCGGGGAACTGGTGCTGACCGGCCTGGCCTGGCGGCGCGCCGCCGAGGACTCCGAGCCGTTCGTGCGCATCCTCGCGGGCGCCCAGGTGGCCGGACTCGCCGCGGGCGAGGCGGAGCTCGGGGACATCCCCGACGATCTTGTCGAGGCGTGTTCTCGCCACCGGCTCCCGCTGTTCGCGGTGAACGAGTCCGTTGCGTTCGCGACGATCACCGAGTACGTCGTGCGGCAGGTGTCCGGGGAGCGCGCCGGTGACCTCGCCGCGGTCGTCGACAGGCACAGGAGGCTGATGACCTCGGGCCCGGCGGGCGGCGGACCGGACGCGGTCCTGGACCTCCTCGGCTCCGACCTCGACCTGCGGGCCTGGGTGCTCTCCCCCACCGGCCGCCGGATCGCCGGCGCCGGCGGCGCGCCCGGCGGGCTGCCCGCGACGACCGGCGCGCTCCTCGCGGGCGAGCACCTGGCCGCCGTGCGCACGGGCCGGCGGGCCCCGCACCGGGTGGTGGCCGACGGCGCCACCTACTCCCTCTTCCCGATCCGGAACACCGGACGGGGCGCGGTCCCGGCCTCCCGCGACGTGCGCGAGAGCGTGCTGTCGGACTGGCTGCTCGCCGTCGAGGCGGACGCCGGGGACTGGCCGGCCGCCCGGCTCGACCTCCTCCAGGGCGTCACCCAGCTCATCGCCGTCGAACGCGACCGCCGGGAGGCGGCGCGCACGGTGCGCCGCCGGCTCGCCCAGGAGGTCCTGGAGCTCGTCCAGACGGGCGCGGCGCCCGCGGAGATCGCCGCCCGGCTGCGGGTCGCCGCCCCCGTGCTGCTCCCCGGCCTGGGCACCGCACCCCACTGGCAGGTGGTGGTCGCCCGCGTCGAGTGGGGCGCGGACACCGAGGTCGAGTCCGGCCCGGTGGCCCAGTCGCTGCTGGAGGAGATCCTCGTCGACCCGGCGGCGACCGGCCCGGAGTCGGCCGACCGGATCGCCGTCGCCCACAGCGGCGACGAGGCCATCGCCCTGGTGCCGCTGCCCGCGCTCGGCCCGCTGGGCGACGAGGACGAGGAGGCGGCTCCCCTGGACGAGGGGCTGCACGCCGACGCCCTGCTGGAGTCCGTCCGCCTCCCGCTGTCGGCGGGCCTCGCCGACGACGGGCGCCTGACCCTCGGCGTCAGCGCCGCGGTGCACTCGGCGGAGGGGCTGCGCGGGGCGCTGGAGGAGGCCCGCCACGCCCGCCGGGTCGCGGCGGCGCGCCCCGGCCGGGTCTGCGCGGCGGGCCACCACGAGCTCGCCTCGCACGTCCTGCTGCTGCCCTTCGTCCCCGACGACGTCCGCCGCGCCTTCACGGCCCGCCTGCTGGACCCGCTGCGCGACTACGACCGCCGCCACCGCGCGGAGCTGATCCCCACCCTGGAGGCCTTCCTCGACTCCGACGGCTCCTGGACGCGGTGCGCCTCCCGGCTCCACCTCCACGTGAACACCCTCCGCTACCGCGTCGGCCGCATCGAACAGCTCACCGGCCGCGACCTGTCCCGCCTGGAGGACAAGCTCGACTTCTTCCTCGCCCTCCGCATGAGCTGACCCCCGCCCTTCCACCCCGTCCGGGCATCCGGGCCGTCCGGGTGTCCCAGCCCGTCCGGCGCTTGAGGACACCGCGCGCAGCGCGGTCCTGCGACCACCGCCCCGCAGGGCCGCACGGCGCCGCCCCACCCCATCCCAGCCCGTCCGGCGCTCGAGGACACCGCGCGCAGCGCGGTCCTGCGACCACCGCCCCGCAGACTGCCGCCGCCCCGCACCGCCCCGCCGGTGGCACGGCACGGCCTCCGGCCGTGTCCTCGAGCGCCGGACGGGCCGAGTTGCCCCCGCGTCCACCCCCACCCCGACGCTCTCACCGCCCACCCTGCGCATATGGCCGTACTCCCCGTGTGGACGCGCCCCGCCGCGCGCGCCGCGAAGGCGCCCCCGTGCGACCGGCGGCCCCCGCCGCCCTCACCCGTGCGGGTGACGGTGGAATCCGTCCGGTTGACGCCCGGCCACCCCCGCGACCGCGCCCCGCGCGGGCACCCCCGAGCGTGCGGGCACCGCGGAACGAAGGGGGACATCCGGCTCCACCGCCCCCCGGCGACGACATCGGCGGCGACCCGGTCCACCGCCGAAAGATTGTGAACTGATTCACTCGACCCCTTGGCCCGGCGCGCCCATCCATGCTGAGATTCCGTTCTGACTCGACAGCTCAATGGCGTGCTAGGGGAGGGCAAGTGGCGCATACCGCCATGTCTGGTTCGGGAACCACAGCAGGTGACGATCCACTCCAGACCGCGGTATGGCGGCTGCGTTCGCGCGGCTGTTGGACCGACGCGGCGGCCCTGCTCGCGCCCCGCGGCGCGGAGCCCGCGGCGGCCCTGGAACGGGCCGGACTGCTGGTCGAGCGCTGCCTGTTCACCTGCGAGGGCTGGCCCGAGGCCGAGGACGCGCTGCGCACCGCCGAGGCGGTGGCACGCGACGACGAGGAACGCGGCGGCGCCGCCAGCGAACGCGGGCGCCTCGCCTACGCGGCGACCCGCCTCGGTGTGCGGGACCGCGCCGACGAGGCCCGCTCGGCGCTCGGCCGCGCGGCCGCGCTGCTCTCCCCCACCTCCCCGCGCCGGCCCCTGCTGGACTTCCGCCGCGGGCTGCTCGCCGAGCACATCGCCGACGCCCCGCAGGCCGCGCGCGCCGCGTACGAGCGGGCGCACGCCGGAGCCGGCGCGCACGCGGACCCGCTGCTGCTGTCCTTCACCTCGCAGCAGCTCGCCGGACTCGCCCTGCGCGAGGGCGAGTTGGCCATCGCCCGGCAGGGCTTCGCCGAATGCCTGCGCATCCGCGAGGAGCTGGGCTATCTGATCGGGACCGCGCCGGCGCTCGCCGGGCTCGCCGACTGCGAGTCGGAACCGGAGGCCGGGCGGCTCCGCGCGGAGGCACACCGGCTGTTCCGGCTGCTCGGCGGCGTGCCGGTGTGGCTGGGCGCCCAGCTCGCCCCGGCCGTGCCCGCCCAGTCGCCGCCGGTACGGCCCGAGCCCGCCGCGCAGTGAGGACCCGCCGCAGGGAGGGCGACGTCCCGGAGCCGCGCTCGCGGTGGGACGAGATCACCACCGGCCTGTGGATGGGCGGCCATGTCTGGTCGGACGGGCGGCAGCGGCACCAGGACGTGGTGGTGGACCGCGAGTTCGACGTGGTGATCAGCCTCTGGACGCGGTCGGGCCACGGCCCGGGCACCGGGGTGGAGCACCATGTGGCGCCCATCCCGGACGACTGGCTCACCGCGGGCGAGATCGACAGCGTGCGCCGCCTCGCGGTGGTGGCGGCCGACGCCGTGCGCGCGGGCCGCAAGGTACTGGTGCGGTGCTACTCGGGCTACAACCGCTCGGGCCTGCTGGCCGCCCAGACCCTGATCGAACTCGGCCACGACGGCGACGGCGCCATCGACCGCGTGCGGCAGCGGCGTTCGCCCTGGGCCCTGCACAACGCGGCCTTCGAGCAGTACCTGTTGACGGGCCTGGACGTGGCGTCCCTGCTGTCCGGGCTCGAACCGCCGCCCTGACCCCGCCCCGGCGGCGCGGAGCCCCGCGTCCGCTCAGCCGAACAGGCCGAGGATCCGTCCGGGCGCGAGCAGCAGGAGCACCGCCGCGACAACGGCCAGGATCCACAGGAACGCCCGCAGCCCCCCGCCGCGACGGCGGGCCGGTGCCGCCGTCCAGCTCCGCCAGGCGGCGGGCCTGGCCCGGACGGGCCTGCCGCGCCGGACGAGCCTGCGCACCCGGCCCTGCCGGCGCGCCTCCTCCTCGTCGGCCCGCCTCAGCCGTTCGGTCACCATGCGCGCCCGGGCGGAGGGCTCCTTGGGGGCGTGCAGCCGGGCCGGCCCCTCGCTGTCGATCTGGAACCTGGCCCACTCCTCGTCGGATATGGGCCGCTGCGGTCCGCCGGGCAGCTCTCCGCTCATCAACTTCCCCCTGGTGTCGCACGCTTGCCGAACAGCTCGGACAGGGTAGTCGACCTCTGGCCATGGGGCGCCGGGGAGTGACGCCCCGCCGTCCGGCCCGGCTCGCCGGACCGGACGGCGGGCCTCACCGGGGGCGCAGGACCACCAGCGTCTCGTCCGTGCCCACGGCGAGCGCGCCGTCCGGGGTGAGCGCCACGGCGCGGACGGCCGGGCCGGGCCGGAAGGACAGCGGCGGACGGCCCCGGCCCGGGCGGTGGAGCCGGACGAGACCGTCCGCCCAGGCCATGGCGACGGCGGGGCCGCCGGGGGTGTCGGCCGTGTGCACCGCCACCACCGGGTGCGGCCGCTCGGCCACCGTGCGGGGGCCCCTCCGGCGTCCGGGCCGCCAGCGGCGCACGGCCCCGTCCGCCCCGCCGCTCACCACCAGCGGCGGCTCCTCGCGCCCGGCCGCCGCCAGGGCGGTGACCCGGCCGCGGTGCGACGCCTCCTGGTGCAGTCCGGCGGGGCCGAAGAGATGCACCGACCCGGCCCGGTCACCGACGGCCACCGCCCCCGCGGCGGCGGCGAGCGCGGTGCCGGGGTGGGCGGCCAGCGTCGAGGCCACCGCCTCGGTGAGCGCGGAACCGGGGCCGTGGGCGCGCAGCCGGCCGCGTTCGTCGAGCAGCAGCAGGGTGGTGTCGGGCATGGCGGCGACGGCCCTGATCCGGGCGCCGGTCGCCACGGTCACCGGGCGGGCGGCGTCGAGGCCGTGCACGGTGCCGCCGCGGTCGGCGACGAGCAGCCGCCCCGCGTGGACGGTCGCCGCCACCACCGGTGCCACGTCCTCGCGCACGGCGTCCACCGTCCAGGGCTCCGCCTCCGCCAGCCGGGCGAGCGCGGCGCGGGTCCCCGGGTGCGTGCCGGGCGGCAGGGCGGCGAGCAGCACGAGGGCGCGCGCGCCGGGCGCCTGCTCGCGGACCAGCGCCTGGCCAGCGCGCAGCCACGCGGTCCGCAGTCCTCCGTGGTCGTCGTCGCCGCTCTCGTAGGCGGCGGTGACCCGTTGCGGGTCGCCCGCGCAGACGGACGCGGCGTCCGCCGGGTCGACGGCGCCGGCCTCCCCGGCGTCCGGTGCCGTGTCGATGCGCACCGGACTCCGGCCGAACTCGCCCAGCACGGCGGCGAGTTCCGCCACCGCGGCCGGGTCGGCGCCCGGCAGCACCAGCCGCGCGCGGCGCGGCGGCGCGCCGCTCAGCAGCGCCGACCGCAGTTCCGCGGGTGTGCCGGCCACCACGCCGAGCTGGTTGGCCGCCGCCCAGACCGTGCCCCGCATCCCGCCCCCGTGTCCTGTCCCGGCCCGCGCCGGTCCGCCCCCGCCGGTCCCGCCCGCTCCGTCGTCCTGTCGCCCCATCGGCCCGCCCGCCGGCCCTCCGTCAGACCTCGGCGCCGGCGAAGTGCTCGCGGACGAGCGACTGGACCACCGGCAGGTCCTGGGCGATCAGCGCCTCCAGCAGCGCGGTGTGCTCGGCCGCGTCCGCGACGAGCACGGCCCGGTCGGACACCTGGCCCGGCGTCCTCGCCCCCGCGGCGCGGGTCATGGGCCACTGCGAGCGGCGGTGGAGGTCGTCGGCGACGGTGAGGAGCTGCCGGTTGCCGGCGAGCGCGAGGACGGCGTGGTGGAAGGCCCGGTCCGCGTCGGCGTAGGCGGCCCGGTCGCCGGTCGCGGCCGCACGGACCGTCGCGTCGGCCTGCGGCCGCAGGGCGGCCCACCGGTCGGCGGGCACGGTACGGGCGAGCCGCAGCATCACCGGCACCTCGATCAGCGCCCGCACCTCGGCGAGCTCGGCCAGCTCGCGGGCCGTGCGCACACAGACCCGGAAGCCCCGGTTGGGCACGACCTCGACCGCGCCCTCGACGGCGAGCTGCTGCATGGCCTCGCGGACGGGGGTCGCCGAGACGCCGAAGCGCTCGCCGAGCGCCGGGGCGGAGTAGACCCGGCCGGGGATCATGTCGCCGTCGACGAGCGCGGCGCGCAGGGCGTCGAGCACCTGGACGCGCACCGAGTGCCGCCGCACGGGACCGGGCCCCTCGTCGCACCCGTCGTCCGTGCCGTCGCGGCCGTCGGGGCGGTACCCGCCCTGGTACGGGACGCGTACGGAGGCGTGCGGCTGCCGCACGGCGGCGTCACGCGCGCCTGCCTGCTCCACCAGGTGCCTCCCGAGGCCGGTACGGACCGGCTCGGTGCCCCTGTGGCCGGTACGGACCCGGATGGCGTGCACCGGGTCCCCCGTGCACGATAGGCGGGCGGGGCCGCAGTTCAAACACCGTGATGATCGGGTAAGGTAAGGCTAACCTGCTAACGATCGCGATTCGGTGGTCCCCGGCATGACCGTTCCCGCTCTGCTCCCCGGCCTCGGCTCCCCCGTCGGCACGGCCTACGCACGCCTGGCCGAGGTCTTCGCCGGGCTGAGCGTCACGGAGCTCGGTGCCGGCGATCCGGCCCCCTCGGGCGACGGCTGGGTCCTCGCGGGCGATCTCGCCGCCGGCGGCCCCGCCCTCGACGCGTTCCTCGCCTGGGACGACGCGCAGGTGCGGCGCGACTACGGCCGCCCCGGCCGTCCGGACGTGATCGCCAGCTTCGGCCTCCACCGCTACGCCTGGTCCGCCTGCCTGCTCGTCACCGTCCCCTGGTTCCTGACCCGCCGCGTCCCCCGCCTGCCGGCCGGCTCGGTCTCCTTCCAGCGCGAGCGGGGCCGGATGGCGGTCCGGGTGGACGGCTTCGCCTGCCTGCCGGACGACCCGGCGGCGGGCCTGCCCGGCGCCCGGGTCGTGGACGGCGAGGAGTCGCTGCGCGCCGAGGTCCGCGCGGCGGTGGCCGAGCACCTCGGCCCCGTCCTCGCGGCCTTCGGCCCGCGGATGCGGCGGCGGGGCCGCGCGCTGTGGGGCATGGCGACCGACGAGGTCGTCGAGGGCCTGTGGTACGTCGCCCACCTGCTGGGCGAGGAGCGGCGGGCCGTCACCGAGCTGGAGCTGCTGTTCCCCGGCACGACGGCCCCGTACGTCGGCACGGCCGGCTTCCGCGAGATCGCCGTCCCGGACGGCGACCCGCTGCCGACCCGCGACCGCGCGAGCTGCTGCATGTTCTACACGCTGCGCCCCGAGGACACCTGCGCCACCTGCCCGCGCACCTGCGACGCGGACCGGGTCGAGCGCCTGCGCCGCGACGCCTGACACCTCCCGGCACCCCGGGTCCGGCCGCACCGGAGCCCCACCGCCCGCGCACGCCGCCGCGCGGCGCCCCGCCCTCCGCCGATCCACGCCACCCTTTCGGGCGAATCGGCCCCGAACACAACTCCCGCCCATCGCATGGGCGTTCGGCCGAATCGTACCTATTCGTGCCCCGAACGACCCCGTTGGCGTTCTCTTGCCCCGAAACCCCCGTGGGCCCCTCACCCGGTCGGACACTATGGCCGCCGAACCGCCGACCGCGATGCAAGGGACACCGCATGAGACTGACCGACATATCGCTGGACTGGCTGCTTCCCGGCTGCGTGCTGCTCCTGGGAGTGCTGGCGGCGGTTGCGGTCCTCGCGCGCGGCAAGCGCGCCGGGGCGAAGGCCGCGGCCGACGACTCCTGGGAACGCAGCGAGGAACGCCGCAGACGCAAGGAAGCCGTCTACGGAACCGCCTCCTACGTGCTGCTGTTCTGCTGCGCCGCGGTCGCCGCCGCGCTCTCCTTCCACGGCCTGGTGGGCTTCGGACGGCAGAACCTCAATCTCTCCGGCGGCTGGGAGTACCTGGTCCCCTTCGGCCTCGACGGCGCCGCGATGTTCTGCTCCGTCCTCGCCGTGCGGGAGGCCAGCCACGGCGACGCGGCCCTCGGGTCGCGGCTGCTGGTGTGGACGTTCGCCGGCGCGGCAGCCTGGTTCAACTGGGTGCACGCGCCGCGCGGCCTCGGCCACGCGGGCGCCCCGCAGTTCTTCGCGGGGATGTCCCTGTCGGCGGCGGTGCTCTTCGACCGCGCGCTGAAGCAGACCCGCCGCGCCGCCCTGCGGGAACAGGGCCTGGTGCCCCGTCCGCTGCCGCAGATCCGGATCGTGCGCTGGCTCAGGGCGCCCCGGGAGACGTTCGCCGCCTGGTCGCTGATGCTGCTGGAGGGCGTGCGCACCCTGGACGAGGCCGTCGACGAGGTGCGCGAGGACCGCCGGGAGAAGGAGCAGAACCGGCTGCGCCGCCGCGACCACGAGAAGCTGGAGCGCGCCCGGCTCAAGGCGTACAACCGGCAGCACCGGGCCTGGGGGATCGGCCGGGCGAACCGGCCGGCCCAGCTCCCCGCGCTCGGACCGGCGGCCCCCGCCCAGGGGCAGGTGCCGTCACCGGCAACTTCGGTGGAGACGGCGGGCTCCGTCGTGGAGCCCGCCATAGCCGAGCCGGGTCAGCTCCCCGGGCGCTCCCGGCCCCCCTTGCAGGCCGTCCGGCCGAAAGGCGGTCATGAGCCCGTGACGGTCGACCTGACGGCCGAGGACGACACCCAGACGCTGCCGCGTCTCGACTCCCTCGAACAGAAGCTCAAGGACCTGGAGCAGCAGTTCGGCTGAGTCGACCCCACGCGGGGGCGGCCGGCCCCGGTCAGGCCGCCTCCGCGTGCAGTTCGAACCAGACCACCTTCCCCACACCCTGCGCGGTGCGCACACCCCAGGCGTCCGCGAGGCTCTCGACGAGGACCAGCCCCCTGCCCGACGTACCGAGGTCGGCGTTCGGTACGTCGGGCACGGGGAGTCCCGCCACGAAGTCCCGGACCTCCACGTGCAGGCGCGAGTCCTCGACGGTGGCGGTGACCACCGCCCCGTGGTCGGTGTGGATCAGCGCGTTCGTCACCAGTTCGCTCGCGAGCAGTTCGGCCACCCCCGCGGCGTCGCCGCCGTCGTCGTCCGGCGCCCGGAGGCCCGGCTCGGGCCACTTGTCGAGGAGGTCGCGTAACGCGTGGCGCACCTCGGGCACCGCGGTGAGGTCGCCGCTGCCGAGTCTGCGGTGGAGCCGTCCCCGCACTCCGGCGCCCCCGTGACGTCCAGTCATCATCCCCCCACTCGGCACCGGCCCCCGGCCCGTGTCCGTCGATGGTCCGCAAACGTTCACGGGATGCATGCCCCACAGCGGCGGCACCACTCATGACGCGGCGGATCGGCCGGGCCGCCCCGGCCGGCCGTCCGCCTCCGGTCAGGGGCGCGGCACGTTGCGCAGGTTGGACCGGGCCATCTGGAGCATCCTGCCGACTCCGCCGTCCAGCACCACCTTGCTCGCGGAGAGCGCGAAGCCGGTGACCATCTCGGCGCTGATCTTCGGCGGGATGGACAGGGCGTTCGGGTCGGTGACCACGTCGACGAGCGCGGGCCCCTTGTGCCGGAAGGCGTCCCGGAGCGCGCCGGCCAGGTGCTTCGGCTTCTCCACCCGGACGCCGTAGGCGCCGGCCGCGCGGGCCACGGCGGCGAAGTCGGGGTTGTGGTTGGACGTGCCGAAGGACGGCAGCCCGCCGACCATCATCTCCAACTCGACCATGGACAGCGAGGAGTTGTTGAACAGCACGATCTTCACCGGCAGGTCGTACTGGACGAGGGTGAGGAAGTCCCCCATCAGCATGGTGAATCCGCCGTCCCCGGACATCGACACCACCTGCCGGCCCCGGTCGGTGAACTGTGCGCCGATCGCCTGCGGCAGCGCGTTCGCCATCGACCCGTGGGTGAACGAACCGATGATCCGGCGGCGGCCGTTGGGCGAGATGTAGCGCGCGGCCCAGACGTTGCACATACCGGTGTCGACGGTGAACACGGCGTCGTCGTCGGCGACCTCGTCCAGCACGGAGGCGACGTACTCGGGGTGGATGGGCGTGCGCTTCTCCACCTTGCGGGTGTACGCCTTGACCACGCCCTCCAGCGCCTCCGCGTGCTTCTTCAGCATCCTGTCGAGGAAGCGGCGGTCGGTCTTCGGACGCACCCGCGGGATCAGGCACCGCAGCGTCTCGCGCACATCGCCCCACACGGCGAGGTCCAGCTTGGAACGCCGCCCGAGATGCTCGGGCCGCACGTCGACCTGCGCGATCTTCACGTCGTCCGGCAGGAAGGCGTTGTACGGGAAGTCCGTGCCGAGCAGGATCAGCAGATCGCAGGCGTGGGTGGCCTCGTAGGCGGCGCCGTAGCCGAGCAGTCCGCTCATACCGACGTCGTAGGGATTGTCGTACTGGATCCACTCCTTGCCGCGGAGCGCATGTCCGACGGGCGACTTGATGCGCTCCGCGAACTGCATGACCTCGGCATGCGCGCCCGCGGTGCCGCTGCCGCAGAACAGGGTGACGCGATCGGCCTCGTCGATCATGGCGACCAGCTTGTCGATCTCGGTGTCGCCCGGCCGGACCGTGGGGCGGCTGGTGACCAGCGCGTGCTCGATCGTCCGCTCGGGCGCCGGCCGGTCCGCGACGTCGCCGGGGAGCGTCACCACGCTCACCCCGCTGCGGCCCACCGCGTGCTGCACCGCCGTCTGGAGGAGGCGGGGCATCTGCTGGGGGCTGGAGATCATCTCGCAGTAGTGGCTGCACTCGCGGAAGAGCAGTTCCGGATGGGTCTCCTGGAAGTAGCCGAGGCCGATCTCCGACGAGGGGATGTGGGAGGCGAGCGCGAGCACCGGGGCCATGGAGCGGTGCGCGTCGTACAGACCGTTGATGAGGTGCAGATTGCCGGGGCCGCAGGAGCCGGCGCAGGCGGCGAGCCTGCCGGTGAGCTGGGCCTCGGCGCCCGCGGCGAAGGCGGCGGTCTCCTCGTGCCGGACCTGGATCCACTCGATGCCGGAGGTGCGGCGGACGGCGTCGACGACCGGGTTGAGGCTGTCGCCGACGACTCCGTACAGCCGCTGCACCCCCGCCCGCACGAGGATGTCGACGAACTGCTCGGCCACCTTCTGCTTCGCCATGGGTTGCGCGCCCTTTCTTGCCGGCCCCCGGTCCATCAACCCATGGGGCCGCGCGTTACGCCTCCCAGACGCCCACCGCCGTACGGTCGTCGGCGTACCCCTTCACACGCACCTGGACGTCGGCGAGGAAAGCGGTCATGCCCGGCGGGTCCTGTCCGTGCCAGCGGGCGGCCAGCTCACCGGCGAGCGCCGGCTCACCGCGCAGCGGCTCGGCGAGGCCGGTGCCGCACAGCAGGAGCGTGTCACCCGGACGGGCCACCGAGGCGCGGAAGCGGAACGGGTCGGCGGGGGGCGGGACGGGCTCCTCGATCACGGGGGGCCGGGTGGCGATGCTGAGGTCCATGGTGAGCCGGTCGCCGTCCGGGCCGGCCTCGGGCGGGGCGGAGCCGTAGCCGACGACCGGCTCGCCGGGTGCCCGCTCGGGCACCAGCGGTTCGAGGTCCTGCCAGGCGCCGTCCCGCAGCCGGAACAGCCCGCCAGGGCCGACCCCGAAGAAGACCCGGGTGCGGCACTCGGGGTCGGCGGACAGCAGCAGACAGCGCAGCCCGGCGGTGTACTCCTCCGGGGCGACGCCGAGTTCGGCCGCGCGGGCACGGAGCCGCCCGAGGCTGCGGTCGGTGAGCCGGTGGAGCCCCGAGCGCAGGTCGCCCCGGCGGCCCGCCCTTATGTCGTCGGCGAGGCGGGCGTGGCTGCGGCCGACGGCCGTCCCGATCCAGCGGCAGGCGTCGCCCGCGGCGAGGTGCGCGTACTCGGTGTGCCGGCTGCCGCCCGCGACGGCCACCAGCACGAGCGCGTCGGGGCCGGTGCCGAACCGTGCGGTGAGCAGGGCGTCGCTGCGCGGTTCGCCCCGGAAGCGCGCCGAGTCGCCCCGCACGGACGCGGCCCGCAGCGTGTACGTCCCGTACCGGGCCCCGTCGATCACGGTGTCGGCCACCAGCCGGTCCAGCTCCAGCGCGTCGGCCGCGGGCAGCGCGGTGGGCTCGGGCTCGTACGTCGGCGGCCCGCCCCCGACATGCCCGACACCGGACCGGCCGCCGAGCGACACCGGCTCGTCCGCCCCGGCCCGCTCCTCGGCCGGGGCCGCGCCGCCCCCGTCCGCCGCCGACCGCCCGGGCTCCGGCACACGCCGCTCGGTGCCCTCGCCCGCCGCCGACCGCCCGGGCTCCGGCACACGCCGCTCGGTGCCCTCGTCCGGGGCCGGCCGCTCGGGCTCCGGCGCACGCCGCTCGGTGTCCTCCGCCCAGGGGTCCCGCGCGGGGCGGGCCGGCGGCACGGCGGACCAGGGCCCCGCGCCCTCGGGCCGCCGCGACACGTCGCTCCGCGGATCGGCAGGCGCCTCCGGCGGCAGCCACGGCGGCCGCACCGGCTCCCACCCCGCCCGCCCGCCCGCGGGGGACGGCGGGGGCGGCTGCGCCGCCCCGGCGGCGTAGGTCGGCGGTTCGGCCGCGGCGGCCGGCGCCGGGCTGTCCACCTCACCGTCCGGCGCAGCCGCGCCGGGCAACGGGCCTCCGCCCGGCACCGGAACCGAACCCGCCTCGCGCGACCAGCCCTCCGCCGCGGGCGGAGGAGAACCCGCTTCCGACGAGATCCCGTCCCCCGCGCCGGACGAAGCACCCGCCGCGCCCGGCGGCGAAGCCTGGCCGGGCAGCGGGCCCCCTCCCCGGGGCGGAGGCGAACTCGTGCCGGTCCAGGGGCCATCGGTCAACCGCGGAGGCGTCTTCGCATCGGCGCCGCCCGGCGAGGCCGCACCGCCTTGCGGCCGCTCCGCCGGAGGCGAACCCGCCCGCGGCGAGAACCCGTCTCCCGCAGCGGGCGCCGCGCCCGGCGGCGAAGCCCGGCCGGGCAGCGGTACCTCCCTCGGAGACGGAGGCGGAGCCGAACCCGCCGCCCGCGACGCCCCGTCGCCCGGGCCGGGGGGCGAACTCGGGTCTGAGGCAGCCGCGTCCGGCGCACCGGGAGGCGAACTCGCGCCCGGAGCGGGCGTGTCCGGCGCGTCCGCGGGGGCGGGAGACGGCTCCGGAGGCGGGTCCCACCAGGCGCGGGGGCGGGCCGCCGGGGCCGAGGCGAGGCGCTCGTCGAGGGTGTCGTCCGTCGGTGCGGGCGGCGGGCCCGTGTCCGGGGCCGCGTCGTCGTAGAGCTTCGCCCACCAGTCGTCCTCGGCGCTCGGCCCGGACGGCCGCCGCTCCCCCTGATCGCTCATGCCCTTATTGTCCACCGCCGGGCCCCGCGGAAAACGGTCCCCGGCGAAAAATGGCAATGCGACAAACGGCGTAGGGAAAGGGTCCGCCGGACGGCCCAACCCCCCACGGGAAGGACGCCCGGCGGACCGTTCGTGATCAGCGCACGGCGTATGCGCCGACCACGAGCTGGGTGACGGAGTTGCCCCTGGCATCCGTCAGTTCGGTCTTCAGCGTGACCTGCTCGCCCGACGCGCCCGCGTGGTCCACGCCTGCGCTCCAGGTGCCGCCGCGCCGCTCGGTGACCGCCTCGGTCCAGCTCTCACCGCCGTCGTAGGAGTACGACAGCTTCGCGGCGGTCAGGGCGCCGGGTTCGTAGCCCGCGTGGCCGGTGACGCCGAGGGTGATCCGCTGTCCGTCGCGCGCGGCGACGGTCTTGAGGCCGTCCTCCGGGAGACCGTATCCCGGGAACAGCAGGGGGATCCCTTGTGAGTACACGTTCTCGTCGAGACGGGACGTGAACTTCCAGGTCGTCTGCGCCTGTGTCGAGCGCTTCCAGACCGCGGCCGGCTGTCCGATCTTCATCTGGGTGAGGGTGAGTTCGTACGAGCCGTCCTCCGCCGGGACCTCGAAGACCCCGAACGGATATCCAGTCTGCCCTATCTGCTCGCCGTTGCGCACCAGTCGCATGTTTCCGATGTCGCCGAACGACCCCTGCTGCGCGCTGTGTTCACTGTCCGCCCACATCGCGGGAGCCACGCCGATCAGGTTCCCCTGCCGTTCGCCGGCGAGCGCGGGAGCACCGTCGGCGTCCCGCGGGGCGGCCGGCCGGACGACGCCGCCGTACCAGGACTCGTCGCGGACCGAGCCGGAGCGGTAGCTGCGCGCGGTGTCCGTCATGAGCTCGCCCCAGGGGAAGCTGGAGGCGACGTGGTGCTGGTAGCGGGTGCCGCCCGGCGAGTGGAACTCGGTGCGCGTGCCCGGCACGCCGACCAGGTCGAAGCCGGACATGTTCGCGATCGCGCCGCCGGGCCGCTGCACCAGGACGCTGTCGCTGAAGTCGGCGCCGACCCCCATCGCGTGGTAGGTGGCCTCGGTCCTGGCGAGCTTCGCGTCCCGGACCCGGTAGGTGCGCGGGGAGGTGACGGGGCCGTCCTCCGGCTGCACCAGGTTGTAGACGTAGGGGCTGCGGGCCGTCGCCTTCCAGCGCAGCGTCACCGGGCCGGTCTCCAGGGCCGTGAGCAGCGCGGCCGCCTGCGCGGCCTCGATCCCGAGGACGGGGTGGGGCGCGGTGCCGAAGCCGGTGGACGGCAGCCACGCGCCGGGGGCCGGGCGGTGGACGAGGGCCGCGACGGCGCCCGCGGCCTTGGCGTTGCGGGCCGCGGTGACGGCGCTCGCGCTGCCGTCCGGCAGGCGGATCAGGGCGAACTTGCCCTGGACACCGGCCGCTTGCAGCTCCTCGGGGGTGCCGGTGCCCGCGTCGGCGAGCCGTGCCTCGCCGGTTCCGTCGAGGTTGACGGAGCCGACGCTGCCGGCGACGGGGTGCAGTTCCGGGCCGCCGACCGCCTTCAGGCTCTCCACGAGGGGGGCGTAGGCGCGCCAGTAGCTGGCGAACTCGAATCCGCCGTCCCTCGCGCGCCCCTGGACGTCGGCGTAGACGCCGCGGGCGAGCCGGTTGCCGGTGAGGGTGCCGGCGTGCAGCCAGGTGTCGTCCCAGGTGCGGGAGAAGGCGAGGGTGGTGGTGCGGGTCTCGGTGGGGCGGTCGGTGTCGACACGCAGCCGGTGGGCCCGGCGGGCGTCGAGGACGACGGTGGTGTCCCCGGTGATCTCGGTCTGGGGACGGCCGAGGTAGGACAGGGTGCCGTCGGCGGTCTCCACGTAGGAGGAGAGGAAGTAGGAGCCGGGGCGCAGGCGGTAGACCTGGTCGGCGGCGCCGTCGTTGAAGCGGCGCTCGCCGGTGGCGGTGTCGGTTCCGATCACGTCGAGCGAGGAGACGCCGCCGGCGGGCCGGCCGGCCCGGTCGAGGAGCTTCACGCGCAGGGTGACGGTCTCCGGTTCGACGTACAGCGCGAACGGGGTGGAGACGGCGGTGCCCCGTGCGGTGGCGACGACCCGGCCGGTGACGTCGCCGTACTGGGCGCGGTCGAGGCGTGCCGAGGGGTCGAGGGTCAGCGGCACGGAGACGGTGGCGCCGGCCGGGACGGTGACCTTGCGGGCGCCGAGCCGGGCGAGCGGCCCGCGGACGGCGGAGCCGTCGTTGCCGGTGAGGGCGCGCACGGCGAGGTCGAGGGTGACCGGGCGGTCGCCGTGGTTGGTGTAGGGGACGCCGACGGTGGTGCGGTCGCTGCCGTGCTGCGGCCAGGCGAAGGATCCGCCCTGGACGGCGGGCGCGCCGGTGACGGTGGTGTCGACGGCGGCCTTGACGTCCAGCCGTCCGCCGCCGGTCTCGCGCACGTCGCCGGGGACGGACGAGCGGGCGGAGGAGACGAGGGCGGCCTTGATCCGTGCCGCGTTCCACTCGGGGTGGCGCTGCCTGACGAGGGCGGCGGCGCCCGCGACGTGCGGGGTGGCCATGGAGGTGCCGGACATGGCGCGGTAGGCGTGCACGCCGCGGCCGCCGGCCGCGGCGGCGGAGATCGCGACGCCGGGCGCGGCGATCTCCGGCTTGAGGGTGTGGGTGACGATCGCGGGGCCGCGGCTGGAGAACGGCGCGGTGCTGTCGTCGCGGTCGACGGCTCCGACGGTGAGGACGCCGGGGGCGCAGCCGGGTGAGGAGACGGTGCCGGAGCCGGGTCCGGTGTTGCCGGCCGCGACCACGAAGAGGGTGTTCTCGTGGGCCTTGGCGAGTTCCTGGGCGGCGACGCTCATGGGGTCGGTGCAGTCGGTCGGTTCGATGCTGCCGAGGCTCATGGAGACGACGTCGGCCTTCTGGTCGACGGCCCACTGCATGCCGGCGATGATCCAGGAGGTGGCGCCGGATCCCGAGTCGTCGAGCACCTTGCCGCTGATCAGGTCCGCGCCGGGGGCGACACCCTTGTTCCGGCCGCCGCTCGCGGCGCCGGATCCGCCGACGGTGGAGATCACATGGGTGCCGTGGCCCCGCCGGTCGTCCGGGCCCGCGGAGCCGGTGAAGTCCTCGGCGGCGCTCACCCGGCCCTTCAGGTCGGGGTGTTCGGCGTCCACGCCGGTGTCGAGGACGGCGACCTTGGTGCCCTTGCCGTCGTATCCGGCCGCCCAGGCGAGGTCCGCGCCGACCTGGCGGGTCGAACGGTCCAGGGCGGCCTCGACCTTGCGGTCGAGCCACAGCTTGCGCAGTCCGGCCGCGGCGCGGGAGCGGGTGCCGGTGACGTCGGCCCAGAAGTCGGCGGCCCTGTCCTTGTCGGCCGTGAGGGCGACGCCGTCGACGGCGTCCAGCACGGGGCCGCGTTCGGCGCCGCGCGGGACGGCGGGTGCGGTGCGGGCGACGCCGTCGCGGTAGGTGGCGATGAGCGGCAGGGTCTCGGATCCGGTGTCGTCGTAGCCCTGGCGGATGAGTCCGGTGACGTTGAAGAGCTGTTCGTCGACCCGGCCGGCGGCGAGCGCCGGGACGGCGGTCTCGGGGTAGACGTACAGGTCGTCGCCCGAGGTGCGGGTCTGCACGACGGGGGTGGTGCCGTCGGGGCGCGGCAGCGCGGCGGCCGCGGGGCGGCCGGCGGCGTCGTGGGTCACCAGCACGCGGTCGCCGGTGACCAGCGTGACGGTGGCCGTCCGGCCGTCCTGGCGGGCCGCGGCCTCGCTGCCCGTCAGCGGGGGGCGGCCGGCCGTGTCGTGCGGCGGGTCTGCGGCGGCAACCGGTGCGAGGGCGCTGACGGCGAGGACGGCGGCGGTGGCCGCTCCCAGTGCCGTACGCGATATCGGACGCATCGCTCTCCCATTCCGAAACCGGCAGGAAACGGGTACAAAGGCCCGACTGCCGGAGGCTGTTGGTGCTGCGGTGGCGCCACATTGGCAGAGGAGCGGGTGATGCAGGGATGATGTTGCGCGGCGGGTTTGCGCCGTGGCCGATTTCCGCCACGGCGGCCACAGGGGCACGTCCGGGGAGGGGCACTGTGCTGGGAGCGATAGGTCTCGACGAACGGCAGGAGATCGCCTACCGCGCGCTGGTCGCGCTGGGCGCGGCGGAGATCGCCGATCTCGCGCACCGGCTGGCGCTGCCGGAGCCGGAGACCGAGCGGGCGCTGCGCCGGCTGGAGCAGCAGGGGCTGGCGGCGCAGTCGTCGGCGCGGACCGGACGCTGGGTGGCGGCGCCGCCGGGCGTGGCGCTCGGGGCGCTGCTGACGCAGCAGCGGCACGAGCTGGAGCGGGCCGAGCTGGCCGCGGCGCTGCTGGCGGAGGAGTACCGGGCGGAGTCGGCCGAGCCGGCGGTGCACGACCTGGTGGAGGTGGTGACCGGGGCGAGCGCGGTCACCCACCGTTTCGTGCAGTTGCAGCTCGGCGCCGTGGACGAGGTCTGCGCCCTGGTCACGGGGAAGCCGATCGCGGTCAGCGGCATGGACAACGAGGCGGAGGAGAAGGCGGCGGGTCGGGGCGTCACCTACCGGGTGGTGGTCGAGCGCGAGGTGCTCACCATGCCGGACGGGATCACCGAGCTGACGGCGGCGCTCGGCCGCGACGAGCAGGTCAGGGTGGCCGACCGGGTACCGACCAAGCTCGTCGTCGCGGACGGCTCGCTCGCCATGGTGCCGCTGACCGGGCGCGGGGCGGAGCCCGCGGCGCTGGTGGTCCACGCCAGCGGTCTGCTGGAGTCCCTGATGGGCCTGTTCGAGGCGGTGTGGCGGGAGGCGCTGCCGCTGCGGCTGTCTGCCGGCGGCGACTCGGTCGCCGAGGACGCGGGCGCGGTCCCGGACGCCACGGACCTCCAGATCCTGTCGCTGCTCCTCGCGGGCATGACGGACGCGAGCGTGGCCAAGCAGCTCGACCTGGGGCTGCGCACGGTGCAGCGCAGGGTGAAGGGCCTGATGGAGCTGACCGGCGTCACGACCCGGCTGCAGCTCGGCTGGCACGCCTACGCACGCGGCTGGGTCGCCCGCGACCTGCGGGGACGCGACTGATCCTGCACGCTGGGCAGATGGGCGTGTGGCAGCTGCTGATGGTCGGCGGGGTGATGCTGCTGGGTCTGCTGGGGGTGCTGGTGCCGGGCGTGCCCGGGCCGTGGCTGGTGTGGGCCGCCGTGCTCTGGTGGGCCATGCACGAGCTGACGGGCACGGCGTGGGCCCTGCTGGTGGGCGCCACGGCCGTGCTGCTGATCAACCAGGTCGTGGTGTGGCTGCTGCCGCCCCGCAGGCTGCGCGGGGTGGGGATCACCCGCCGGACGGCCGTCTGCGCGGGCGCGGGAGCGCTGGCCGGCTTCGTGCTGCTGCCGGTGGTGGGGGCGGTGCCCGGCTTCGTCGGCGGGATCTACCTCTGCGAGCGCCGCCGTCTCGGCGGCCACGGCCAGGCGTGGGCCTCGACCCGCGCGATGATGCGGGCGGCCGGCACCAGCGTCCTGGTGGAGCTGTTCGGCTGCCTGCTGGTCGTGGGGGCCTGGGTGGCGGTCACCCTGCGGGGCTGACGGCCGCCCCGGAGCGGTGCCCGGCCCGTGCGGAGCCGGGCACCGCGGCCCGGGTCAGCGGACGCGACCGCGCTTGGCCTCCATCGCGGCCCTGCCCTCGGCGCCCCGGAGCTTCCAGTCGCGGCGCATCTCGGCCCGCATCCGGGCGTCCGTCTTGGCGACGATCCGCCGGTTCTCCCGGAGGAGCTTGCGGTAGCTCTCCAGCCGCCGCTCCGGCAGCGTGCCGTCCTCGACGGCGGCGAGCACGGCGCAGCCCGGTTCGGCCACATGGGCGCAGTCGTGGAAGCGGCACCGGGCCGCGAGCTCCTCGACCTCGGAGAAGACCTGGCCGACACCGGCCGCCGCGTCCCACAGGCCGACGCCCCGCACGCCGGGGGTGTCGATGAGGACTCCCCCGCCGGGCAGGACCAGCAGGTTGCGGGTGGTCGTGGTGTGCCGGCCCTTGCCGTCGGTGTCCCGGGTGGCCTGGACGTCCATGACGTCCTCGCCGAGCAGCAGGTTGGCCAGGGTCGACTTGCCGGCGCCGGAGACGCCCAGCAGCACGCTGGTGCCGCCCGAGAGGATCGCGGCGAGCACCTCGACGCCCTCACCCGTGGCGGAGCTCACGGGGAGCACCTGGACCCCGGGGGCGGTGGTCTCGACGTCCTGGACCAGGTACGACAGACCGGTGACGTCGGGGACGAGATCCGCCTTGGTGAGCACGACGAGCGGTTCGGCGCCGCTCTCCCACGCCAGGGCGAGGAAGCGCTCGATGCGGCCGAGGTCGAGTTCGACGGCGAGCGAGACGCAGACCACCGCGTGGTCGACGTTGGCCGCGAGGATCTGGCCCTCGGAGCGCTTGGAGGAGGTGGAGCGCGCGAACGCGGTGCGGCGCGGCAGCACGGCCCGGGCGTACTGCGGGTCGCCGGCGGCGTCCACGGCGACCCAGTCGCCCGTGCACACGACGCGCAGCGGGTCGTGCGGGGTGACGAACTCGGTGTCGGCGTGGACGGTGCCCACCGGGGTGACGACGTCGCAGCGGCCGCGGTCGACGCGCACGACCCGGCCGGGCAGCAGCCCCCGGTCGGCGTACGGGGCGAAGGCGTCCGCCCAGGCGTCGTCCCAGCCGTAGGCGGTGAGCGGGTGGGTGTGGAGATCTGCGGAAGCAGGGAGGTTCAAGGGGAGCCCTTCACAGGGTGGCCCCGGCGGCGCCCTGACGGCGCGGTGTGGTGGATGTCAGCCGGTGGCCACGGAGGTGGGATTGACGGTCTCTCGGATGCGGGCAGCGCCCGTCGCCATGACAGCCATCGGTCACACCTCCTGGTCTCGGTCGACTCAGCGGGCGGCCCACCGGGCCGTCCCCTCACAACGGTGCACACGGTAGACCCTGGCCGCCGGCCGGTGCCACCGGTTTTTCCGCCGTGCCGGACGGGCGGCGGGTGCGGGTGCTCACGCGGCTGCGGACGGGCGGCGCGGGTGCGGGTCACACGGCTGCGGACGGATGCCCGGCACGGGTGCTCACGCGGCGGCGGGCGGGCGGCGGGTGCGGGTCCATTCGGTCAGCCCGTCGGCCGTCCAGGTGTTGACCACCCGTTCCGCGGGGACCTCGCAGCGCTCGGCGCGGTCGCAGCCGATGATCTGCCAGTCGAGCTGGCCCGGGGCGTGGGCGTCGGTGTCGACGGCGAAGAGGGTGCCGGCGGCGACGGCGCGGCGCAGCAGGCGCAGCGGCGGATCGCGGCGCTCGGGGCGGGAGTTGATCTCGACGGCGGTGCCGTGCTCGGCGCAGGCGGCGAAGACCTCGTCGGCGTCGAAGTCGGATTCCGGCCGGGTGCCCCGGCCGCCGGTGACCAGGCGGCCGGTGCAGTGGCCGAGGACGTCGGTCAGGGGGTTGGTGACGGCGGCGACCATCCGCCTGGTCATCGCGGGCGCGTCCATGCGCAGTTTGGAGTGGACCGACGCCACCACGACGTCGAGCCGGTCGAGCAGTTCGGGGTCCTGGTCGAGGGTGCCGTCCGGGAGGATGTCGCACTCGATCCCGGTGAGCAGGCGGAACGGCGCCCAGGTGGCGTTGAGCCGCTCGATCAGGTCCAGTTGCTCGCGCAGCCGTGCGGCGCTCAGCCCGTTGGCCACGGTCAGGTGGGGCGAGTGGTCGGTCAGCACGGCCCATGCGTGGCCGAGGAGCGCCGCCGTGCGCCCCATGTCCTCGACGGGGCTGCCGCCGTCGGACCAGTCGGAGTGCAGATGGCAGTCGCCGCGCAGGGCGGCCCGCAGGGTGGCGCCGCCCTCGGCCAGCGGTGCGGCGTCCGCCTCGTCCTCCAGCCGGCCCAGATAGGCGGGGGTCCGTCCGTCGAGCGCCTCCTCGGCGACCTTCGCGGTCTTCGGCCCGACGCCCTTGATCCGCACCAGGGTTCCGGCGGCGGAGCGGCGGGCGGTCTCCTCGGGGCCCAGTCCGGCCAGCACGGTGGCGGCCGTCCTGAAGGCGCGCACACGGTAGGTCTCGGCGAGGGAGCGTTCCAGCAGGAACGCGACGCGCTCCAGTGCTTCGACGGGGTCCATCGGCACCTCCGGGGTCCTGAAGCCAGTGAACCCCGGCGCGCCGGATCAGTCCAACGGATGAACGACCGGAGCCTTAACGCGAAGAGACCTTTCAATCAATGCTTCAAGGATTGATTGGCCTACTGATTGCAGGCTCAACGACGCCATGGGCTTTCTTCGGCCGTTTCGCAGACTACTGAACGGTGATTCAGCATGGCAAACACCGTCACAATCCGCCCAGGAGGTGTCACATGGGGTGACCGGATAGCGCGGTGAGGGCGCGCGCGGCACGCGGCGGTGAGCAAGACTCCGTCCGATTTCCGAAACAACGACCCCAAGGAGTGTTCGCAATGCGGTACATCGCCAGAGGACTCGCGCTCGCCGGCATCTCGCTCGGCCTCGCCGTGGCACCCGGGACGGGCAGCGCCGGAGCGGCGCCCCAGGAGGCCCGGAGCCTGTACGCGCCCTCCGCGCTCGTGCTCACCGTCACCGCCGGCGACGACGCCCTGAGCGGCACGGTCCTGCGCGCGGTGACCCTCGGCTGCGCCCCCTCGGCGAGCGGCACCCACCCGGCCCCCCGCGCCGCCTGCGCCGAACTCCGCGCCGAGCAGGGGCGGTTCGACGCGGGCACCACGACGGCGCCGGGCGTGAGCTGCACCCGCCAGTGGGACCCGGTCACGGTCACCGCGGACGGGGTGTTCGACGGCAAGCGGGTCTCCTACACGCACGTGTTCGGCAACACGTGCCTCCAGGGCGCCTCGACGGGCGTCGTCTTCGACTTCTGAGACCCGGCCCGGCCCGGCGGCGGAACGCGCGAAGCGGCCGCGGCGTGACGACGCCGCGGCCGCTTCCCCGTCCGTGCTCAGACGCCCGGCGGCGCCCCCGCCGGACGGCCGGACCCCCGGGTCAGGACGTACCCGCCGATGGCGGCCAGTGCCGCGAGCAGGCCGCCGGCGCCGGTCCAGATCCACCGGTCCGACCACCAGCCGGAGGACCAGTCGAGCACCGTCTCCTCCTCCTTGCGCCGCTCGTCGGCCGAGACACCCGGCACCAGCGGCTCGGCCAGCGTGCCGTCGACGGCCCAGGCGCCGCCGACCGCCTTCGCGACGGCCTCCACCTCGGCGCGCACCGGCAGACCCTGGTCCTGCTCGGGCTGGGCGGTGGCGGTCAGCCGGATGTAGTAGCTGCCGGGCAGCGGGTCGTCGGACCACGCGTCGGCGAGCGCCCGCACCGGCCGCAGGGTGCACGACAGCTCGACCTTCGCCGCGTCCGCGGCGGCCGTCCGGCTCTGCATGCCGTACATGCAGGGCTGGCGGCGGCGCAGCCCGTCGTACACGTCGATCCGCCAGTCCGCCGCGCCGTGCCGCGCGGTCGGCTCGGGCAGCGTGACCGAGGCCCGCACCGTGGGGCGGTCGCCGGCGTCGGCCGGGAACACCCAGTACAGGTAGTCACTGCTCGACCCGTCGGCGGTCGCCTTCTGCCCCTGCTCGACCGGGGTCGCGGTGCGGAAGGAGGTGCCCGCCTCGGTGGGCGCGGAGCCGTCCGTGCCCGGCGAGGGCGAGGGGGTGTCGGCGAGGGCGGCCGGGGCGGCCGTGCCGAGCAGTGCCACGGCGGCCAGCGCACCGGCCGTCAGCATCCGTGCGACTCGCATCAGTGGGTCCTCCAGACGGCGATGCGCCAGCGCGAGATCCAGCCCCACACGAGGCCCGCCACGAAACCGGTGAGCACGAGAAGTCCGAGCAGCCACCAGCCGCGGCCGAGCCCGAAGGAGGCCACGTCGGACGCGGCGTCCGGGGCGTCGACGACGTCCACGGTGAGCTCGACGGGCAGACCGGGCTCGGTCTTGACGCCCGGGGCCGCCGCGAAGGAGTTGCTGACCTGGAGGCAGACGACCTCGGCGGCCGGCTTGAGGTCGACGTCGTCCTCGTCCTCGGCCTCGGGCTTCGGGTACCGCAGACCGGTCGAGATCAGGTCCGTCCGGCCGTCGCCGGCCTCCGAGCCGCGCACGATCTCCCGGCCGTGGACGGTGACGGCCCGCAGCAGCACCCCGTAGTCACGGGCCACCGCACGGTCGGCTGCGACGCTGACCGAGGCCCGCAGCTCCTGGCCGGGCAGCACGTCGACCCGGTAGAAGCGGTGCTCGCCGAACTTCTCGCGGTCGGTCCACAGACCGGGCGTCAGCGTGGGCGCGTCGGCGCAGCGCGCGGCGCCCTCGGTCGCCACGGGCGTGACGACGGGGTCGGCGGCGCGCTCCACCAACTGGCTCACCCTGCCGGAGAGTTCGTCGGTGTGCTGCACGGAGGTGTAGGTGCCGCCGGTGGCGTCCGCGATGCAGCGGAGCTGGGCGCGGGTCTTGGCGTCCGGGACCAGTCCGAGCGTGTCGATGACGAGGTGGATGCCCTTGGCCGCGATCTCCCGCGCCACCTCGCAGGGGTCGAGCGGCGCGCAGGTGTCCTCGCCGTCGGTGATGAGCACGATCCGGCGGGTGGCGTCACCGCCCTCCAGGTCCTTCGCCGCGCCCAGCAGGGCCGGGCCGATGGGCGTCCAGCCGGTGGGGGCGAGGGTCGCGACGGCGGCCTTGGCCTCCACCCGGTCGAGCGGACCGACCGGGTAGAGCTGCCGGGTGTCCTTGCAGCCGCGCTCGCGGTCCTCGCCCGGGTAGTCGGCGCCGAGGGTGCGGATGCCGAGCTGCACCTCGTCCGGCACGGCGTCCAGCACCTCGTTGAACGCCTGCTTGGCGGCGGCCATCCGGCTCTTGCCGTCGATGTCGCGGGCGCGCATGGAGCCGCTGACGTCGAGCACGAGCTCGACCTTGGGGGGTTCCTTCGCCGCCGGCTCGTCGGCGGCGGCCGTCCCCGCCGGGAGCAGCCCGGCGGCCAGGGCCGCGAGCAGGGCGCACGCCCCGGCCGCAAGCCGTTTTCTTATGATCATCAGCGGATCGTATTGAGGATCGGCCGGTGTTCCAAAACGTGCCTGTGGCGGGGGCGTTACCGGGTGCGGCTCAGCCCTGCCGGGCCGTCAGGGCCCGGGCGACGGTACGGAAGAACGCGTCATGGGCGCGGGCGCTGCACGGGAGTTCGGGGTTCCAGGGCACGATCCGGGCCCGTGCCTCGATCTCGCGCCAGCCCGCCGTGCGCGCGAGCCGCTCGGGCGGCGCCGCGTTGGCGCGGACGTCGAGGAGCACGACGTCCGGTTCCAGCAGCGCGGCCCGGTTCCAGTCGGTGGTCGACCAGTTGATCCCCGGGCCCGGCGCGGGCGCGGCCACGGTCACCCCGCAGTCCGTCAGCGCCCGCAGGTCCGGCCAGGCGCCGGGGCGGGCGAGGTGCACGCTGTCCGGTCCGGCGGGCGACAGGGCGAGGACCCGCGTCCCGGCGGCCGCCGCGGCCGCCGCGGTGCGCGCCGCGCGGGCCGCGTCGGAGTGCGCGGGCGGGGGCGGGGCGCCGAGGGAGCGGGCGAGTTCGGCGAAGCGGGCGCGCGTCTCGTCGAGCGAGCGCTCCTGCCCGACGTCGAGGACGACGACGGGCAGCCGCTCCTCGATCCGCTTGGCGGTGTCCGGGTCGAGCCCGTAGACCGGGCCCCCGGCGCCGTAGGCGACGGCCACCACCAGATCGGGGCCGGCGGCCAGCACCGTCTCGGCGTCCACCGCGGGCCCCGGTCCCAGATAGGCGGTGCCGTCCAGCGGCAGCGCGCCGGCCTTCACCGGGTCGGCCGCGGCGCCGTCGTGCGCGGAGCCGAACACCCCCACGGGGCGTATGCCGAGGTCGTACAGCGCGGCCCCGGCCTGTATGTAGGCGACGGGCCGCCCGGGCGTACGGGGTGCGGTGGCCGGGCGGCCCCGGTCGTCCAGGAACGTCCATCCGTTCTCGTGCGCCATGCGGCCTCCACTCGGGTAGCGGCGGCGTGCGGCGCCGTCCCTCCGGGGCGGGCGCCGCACGGGTCGTCCGGTCCCTGCCCACGGCGGGCCCGCCGTACGCGCGCCCACCCGCGCGGGGGCGTACGGGACGGCGCGGGGCGTCCGGGGCGGCGCGCGGGGTGCGGGGTGCGGGGTGCGGAGCGTCCGGGGCGGGGCGCGGGGCGCGGTGTCCGAAACGTTCAAGACCGGCAGGCGGGCGCCTGCCTACGGTGGACCCATGACTCCACGACTCGACGCCATCGGCCTGATCGTCTCCGACATGGCCGCCTCGCTCGCCTTCTACCGCCGCCTCGGCCTGGAGCTCCCCGCGGACGCCGACGGCGCCCCGCACGCGGAGGCCGTGCTGCCGAACGGCACCCGGGTGCTGTGGGACACCGAGGAGACGGTCCGTTCCTTCGACCCCGGCTGGACCCGCCCCGAGGCCGGCGAACGACTCGGCCTCGCCTTCCGCTGCGACGACGCGGCCGAGGTCGACAGCCTCTACGCCGACCTGCTCGCGGCCGGGCACCAGGGGCACATGAAGCCCTGGGACGCGGTGTGGGGCCAGCGCTACGCCGTGGTGCTCGACCCGGACGGCATGGGCGTCTCCCTCTTCGCCGACGCCTCGTAGGCCCGCAGGGTGGTCCCCCCGAGCGCCCGCATCTCGCGGGCGAGGTGGGCCTGGTCGGCGCAGCCGGCCAGCAGCGCGGCCTCGCCGTACGGGACGCCGCGGCGCACCAGGGCCAGGGCGCGCTGGAGCCGCAGGATGCGGGCGAGGGTCTTGGGCCCGTAGCCGAAGGCGTCCAGGGAGCGCCGGTGCAGTTGCCGGGCGCCGAGCCCGGCGGCCTCCGCGGCCGCGGCGACCGTGCCGCCTGCCTCCAGATGCCGGACGACCTGTGCCGTCAGCGGGTCGGGCGGGCCGCTGCGGGCCGCCCTCGCGAGGGCGACGGCCTCCAGACCGGAGCCGGGGTCCGCCTCACCGACCTCGGCCGCGGCAGCACGGGCGGCCGCCTCGCCCCACAGGTCCGCGAGGTCGGCGCGCAGATCGCGCAGTTCGTGCGCCGGGACGCCGAGGAAGGCGGGCGCGGCGCCGGGGGCGAACCGCAGCCCCGCCCAGCGGAGGCCCGCCGCGCCCGACGGCGTGTGGGCCCGGGTGTCGGGACCGGCGACGAGCAGCCTGCCGTCGTTCCACAGCAGATCCATGCAGCCGTCGGGCAGCACCGGGTGCACCGCTCCGTCGTGTTCCTCGGCGGTCCGCGTCCACACCACGGCGCCCGGCAGCAGGGCGGGCCGTTCCCTGTACATGCCTCCAGGCTAGGCCGTCCCGGTGACGGGCGCGGGCGCCGGGATCCGGGTCCCGTGGCTCCGTGGCTCCGTGGCTCCGTGGCTCCGGGAGGAGTCCGCGCCGGGGCTAGCGGTTGTCGCGGCCGTTGTCGCCCGCGCGGCCCTGGGTGCGGTCCGTGCCCGGGTCCCGGCCCGGGTCGCGGGCCGCGTCCCGGCCGGCGTCCTTCGCGCCGTCCTTCGCGCCGTCCCTGCCGGTGTCGTTACCGCTGTCCTTACCGGTGTCCTTGCCGCTGTCGCGGCTGGTGTGCAGACCGGCGTGCAGCCGGGACTTCACGTCGTCCGGCGGCAGGAACCGGGACCAGCGCTCGGGGAACTCGGACGGCATGTCGCCGCCGTCCTCGCCGTCGTCGTCGTCCTCGTCGCCGTAGAGCTGGGCCGCCCTGGCGCGGGCGAGCAGTTCCGCGGCGTCCGCCGCGCGGGCCCGCTCGTTCGCGGCGCGGGCGGCGGCCGTGGCCACCGAGGGCCACACCCGGTCGATGGCCGCGTTGACGGCCGCGCCCACCAGCACCGCGAAGGCGGAGATGCCTATCCACAACAGGAAGGCGATCGGCGCGGCGAGCGAACCGTAGATCGTCGGGCCCTCCACCTGGCTGGTCAGGTAGATGCGCAGCAGGAAGCTCCCCAGCACCCACATGGCGAGCGCCACCAGCGCGCCCGGGATGTCCTCCACCCAGGGCGAACGCACCGGCACGGACACGTGGTAGAGCGTGGTCAGGAAGGCCACGGACAGCAGGATGACCACGGGCCAGTAGAGGATCCGCACCACTTCCGTGCCCCAGGGCATCAGTTCCACGACCCGGTCGGGACCGACGACGGCGAGCGGCAGCACGACCGCGCCGATCAGCAGGGCGATCAGGTAGAGCAGGAAGGCCAGCAGCCGGGTGGCGACGATGCCGCGCTGGCCGTCCAGGCCGTACATGACGGTGATGGTGTCGATGAAGACGTTCACCGCCCGGGACCCGGACCACAGGGCGATGGCGAAACCGATCGAGATCAGATCGGGCCGGCCGCCCTGGGTGACGTCCTCCAGCAGCGGTTTGGCGATGTCGTTGACCCCGCGGTCGGAGAGCACGGTGCCGACGGCGGAGAGGATGTTCTGCTCGATGGAGGCGACGGTGGTGGTGCTGGTCCAGTCGTCGATGTAACCGAGCAGACCGAGCAGACCGAGCATCAGCGGCGGCACCGACAGCAGGGTGAAGAACGCCGCCTCCGCCGCGAGACCGAGGATGCGGTACTCGATGCACGAATTGACGGTGTCCTTCAGCAGCAGCCAGGTCATCCTCCGCTTCGAGACGTTGCGGTAGAGGACTCGGGCCCGGTGGAGCCGGCCCGGCGGCCGCTCGGGTGTTTCGTTTGCTGCCTGCACCTCCTTACCGTATCGGCATGGCACCGGGCACCCACACAGTGACCAACCAGGCTCCGCCCCTGGTGGGGTACGACGTCTTCACCGCCGACCGCGCGCTCACCGAGGCGGTCGGGCGACATGTCGCCCAGGACGTCCTCGGCACGGCGCGGGACGAGCTCGAACTCCTCGGGCGCTCGGCGGGCTCCGCCCAGGCGCGGGAGTGGGCGGAGCGGGCCGACGGCGATCCGCCGCGGCTGCGGACCCACGACCGCTACGGCAACCGCGTCGACGAGGTGGACTTCTCCCCCGCCTGGCACCGGCTGCTGGGCAAGGCCGTCTCCTCGGGGCTGACCGACGCCTGGGGCCGGGAGCACGGCCATGTGCGCCGGGCCGCGGGCTTCCTGGTGTGGACGCAGGCGGAGGCGGGCCATCTCTGCCCCGTCTCCATGACCCACGCCGCGGTCCCCGCGCTGCGCACCGACCCGGTGCTGGCCGCCGTGTGGGAGGGGCGGCTGCGCTCGCCGGTGTACGAGCAGGGGCTGCGGCCGGCGGCGCTCAAGGCGGGCGCGCTCGCGGGCATGGGCATGACGGAGAAGCAGGGCGGCAGCGACGTCCGCGCGAACACCACCCGGGCCGAGCCGCTCGCCGCCGGCGGGGAGTACGCGCTCACCGGCCACAAGTGGTTCTGCTCGGCGCCGATGAACGACGTCTTCCTCGTCCTGGCGCAGGCGCCCGGCGGCCTGAGCTGTTTCCTGGTGCCCCGGGTGCTCGACGACGGGACGCGCAACGTCTTCCGGCTCCAGCGCCTCAAGGACAAGCTGGGCAACCGCTCCAACGCCTCGGCCGAGGTCGAGTTCGACGGCACCTGGGCGCGGCTGGTCGGCGAGGAGGGCGCCGGGGTGCGCACTCTCACCGGGATGGTGGCCGCGACCAGGCTGGACTGCGTGCTCGGCTCGGCGGGCCTGATGCGCCAGGCCGTGGCGCAGGCGGTCCACCACTGCTCCCACCGGAGCGCCTTCGGCGGGCTGCTCGTCGACAAGCCGCTGATGCGCAACGTGCTGGCGGACCTGGCGCTGGAGTCGGAGGCGGCGACGGTCCTCGGCATGCGGCTGGCGGCGGCGTACGACGCGGACACCGAGTCCGAGCGGGCGCTGCTGCGGATCGCGGTGCCCGCGGCGAAGTACTGGGTGACCAAACGGTGCACCCCGCTGGTCGCCGAGGCGCTGGAGTGCCTGGGCGGCAACGGGTACGTGGAGGAGTCCGGGATGCCCCGGCTGCTGCGGGAGTCCCCGCTGAACTCGGTCTGGGAGGGCTCGGGGAACATCCAGGCGCTGGACGCGCTGCGCGCCCTGCAGCGGGAGCCGGCGTCGGTGAACGCCTTCCTCCAGGAGGTGGGCGCCGCGCGCGGGGCCGACCACCGGCTGGACGCGGCGATCCGGGAGCTGCTCACGGAGCTGGCGGACCTGGCCGGGATCGAGGCGAGGGCCCGGCGGGTGGTGGAGCGGATGGCGCTGGTGCTCCAGGGTTCGCTGCTGGTGCGCTGGGCGCCGCCCGAGGTGGCCGACGCCTTCTGCGCGTCGCGGCTCGGGGGCGAGTGGGGGTCGTCCTTCGGGACGCTGCCGTACACCCTGGACCTGGCCGCGGTGGTGGAACGGGCGCGGCCCGCCGTCTGAGGTCAGGTGGGCCGGCGGGGCGAGTGCGGTGGCACGTGTGGCGAGTGAACCGAAGGGGCGCGGGCGGCGCCGAAAGGAAGAGCGCGCGGCCCCGTGCGGCGAGTGAACCGAAGGGGCGCGGGCGGCGCCGAAAGGGAGAGCGCGCGGCCCCCATGTGGCGAGTGAACCGAAGGGGCGCGGGCGGTGCCGAAAGGGAGAGCGCGCGGCCCCCGTGTGGCGAGTGAGCCGAAGGGGCGCGGGCGGTGCCGAAAGGGAGAGCGCGCGGAGGTCCCGAGGAACGAGGGATCGAGCACGGTCGACCGTCGGCGCCGTCTTGAGCGCCCCGGAGGCGAACCGAGCCCCAAGAAAAAGGGTGCACGGGCGTGGACCAGGTGCAGTCGGCCCACGCCCGTGACGTGTGTCGGGTGGTGCTGCGCCGACACGGCACCACCCCACCGGCGGACCGGTGTTCTGTCACCTTCGTACAGGCGCACGCGTGTTCGCGACGGTTGCAAAGGGTTGCATCGTTGTGAGGCGTATCGCGGCGCCCGGCCACCCCGGCAGGGCAGGATTGAGCCAACCCCATCCACGCGGACGCCCGCGTCGCCAAGGAGGGCGCAGTGGAGAACTCCACCGTCGATCTCACCCGCCTGTCCACCATGGACGCGGCGGCGGCGACGCGTCTGCTGAAGGGGGTCCGGGACGCGGCCCTGGCCGGGCGCAGGCCGCCCGTCGGTCCCCGGGCGGACATCGACGAGTCCTGGCAGCGGGCGCTGCGCGGCGGGGTGCACCCGGACCGGGACCGCCGGGCGGGTGTGCTGCCGCTGGAGGAGATCGAGCGGCGCCGGCTGGCTTCCCCGCTGCTGGAGGTGCTGCCCGTGCTGCGCGACGGCCTGGTGTCGATCGCGGAGGCCGCGCAGCACATCATGGTGATCGCGGACACCGACGGCCGGCTGCTGTGGCGCGAGGGCAGCGCGCCGGTGCTGCGCAAGGGCGACGCCTTCGGCTTCGTGCCGGGGGCGGACTGGAGCGAGGCGCTCGTCGGCACCAACGGGGTGGGCACGCCGCTGATCAGCCGCCGCCCGGTGCAGGTGCACTCCGCCGAGCACTTCGTCTCCACCCACCACACCTGGACCTGCGCCGGCGCGCCGGTCACCGATCCGCGGGACGGCCGGCTGATCGGGGTGGTCGACATCAGCGGGCCGCTGTCCACGATGCATCCGGCGACGCTCGCCCTGGTCACCTCCGTGACGCGGCTGGCCGAGGCCGAGCTGCGCGACCGCCACCGCGACGCGCTGGACCGGCTGCGCAGTGTGGCCTCCCCGCTGCTGAGCAGGCTCGGCGGGCGGGCGCTCGCGGTGGACGAGCGGGGGTGGACGGCCGCGGTGTCCGGGATGCCGCCCCCGGGGCGGCTGGCGCTGCCGAAGTCGGTCCGCGCCGGGCGGCAGTGGCTGCCGTCGCTCGGCACCTGCACCCTCGAACCGCTGCCGGGCGGCTGGCTGGTGCGGGTGGACGACGGGGACCCGGCGCAGGCGGGCACCGGCCGGGTGGTCCTCGACCTCAGCCGGGCGCACCGGCCGTCGGTGCGGATATCCGGCGGTGCGGGCAGCTGGTCCCACGAGCTGAGCCCGCGCCACGCGGAACTGCTGTACCTGCTGGCCCGGCACCGCGACGGGCGCAGCGCGGCGCAGCTCGCGGAGGACATCTTCGCGGACCGGACGAGGACGGTGACGGTGCGGGCGGAGATGTCCCGGCTGCGGCGCCACTTCGCCCAGGTGCTCGCCCACCGGCCCTACCGGTTCGCCGAGGAGGTCGAGGTGGAGCTGCTGGTGCCCGAGGACCCGGCCGCGCTGCTGCCCCACTCCACGGCTCCGGCGGTCCGCCGTGCCCGCGCCGCCTGAGGCGCCGCACCCGCGCGCGCCGGGTCCGGATTCGGACGTTTGGCCGGATCGTGGCGCCGTGATTCCCTGGCCTCCATGAGCATCACCGTGACCACCTGGTCCCTCGAACAGACGTCGCCCGCCGACCAGCGCCCGGCGTCCGCGCCCGAGGGGGAGATACGCATCGAGCGGGCCGAGGTGCCCTCCCCCGAGTTCAGCCGCTTCCTCTACACCGCGGTCGGCGGCGACATCCTGTGGACCGACCGCCTCGGCATGACGTACGCCGAGTGGGAGAAGTGGCTCGCGCGGCCGGGCGTGGAGACCTGGGTGGCGTACGACCGGGGCACCCCGGCGGGCTACGTCGAGCTGGAGGCCCAGGACGGCGGCAGCGTCGAGATCGTCTACTTCGGGCTGATCCCCGCCTTCCGCGGCCGCCGCATCGGCGGGCATCTGCTGTCGTACGGCGTCGCCCGCGCCTGGGACCTGGGCGAGCGCAGGCCGGAGCTCGGGCCCACCGGGCGGGTGTGGCTGCACACCTGCTCCAAGGACGGCCCGCACGCGATGGACAACTACCTCCGCCGGGGCTTCCGGCTGTTCGACACGAAGACGGCGGAGGAACCCGACACCGCCACCCCCGGCCCGTGGCCGGGAGCCGGCGTCTGACGCCGCTATCCGAACGGTCGCCCGGCATTCCGTACGCTCTGCGGTGACCCATGACACACTGTCTCGCGATGCGGGACAGTGTTGTCCACATCGTGGATGAAGGTGGACTGGGTCCAAAGTCCCATGACACGCTTCCGCCATGTCCAGCACTGGAATTGCCTTGGTGAGTCGGCGGCACGTCGACCTCGGCCGCATGTCCAGCGCCATCTGTCCGGCCGGCTGACAGCTCAGCACAGCCGCAGCTTCCCCTTTTCTCCACCCCGCCCTGCGCACCGTCGCGCCCTCTCGCGAGTGTGCAGCTCAGAGCCGCCCTCCTGCAGTCTCGAAGGACACATCACCATGGCCGCCACCCCGGAAAAGCCCGTCTCCGCCGCGTCCCGCCGCAAGGCCGGACGCCACCGTGGCGAGGGTCAGTGGGCCATGGGCCACCACACCCCGCTGAACGGGAACGAGCAGACCAAGAAGGACGACGACGGTCTCAATGTGCGGACACGCATTGAGACGATCTACGCCCATCGAGGCTTCGACTCCATCGACGGCGCCGACCTGCGCGGCCGGATGCGCTGGTGGGGCCTCTACACCCAGCGCAAGCCCGGGATCGACGGCGGCAAGACCGCGATCCTGGAGCCGGAGGAGCTGGACGACGAGTTCTTCATGCTCCGGGTGCGCATCGACGGCGGACGCCTGACCACCGAGCAGCTCCGGGTGATCGGCGAGATCTCCCAGGAGTTCGCACGCGGCACCGCCGACCTCACCGACCGGCAGAACGTCCAGTACCACTGGATCCGCATCGAGGACGTGCCCAAGATCTGGCGCCGCCTGGAGGCCGTCGGCCTGTCGACGACCGAGGCGTGCGGCGACACCCCGAGGACGATCCTCGGCTCCCCCGTCGCCGGCATCGCCGAGGACGAGATCGTGGACGGCAGCCCCGCCGTCGACGAGATCCACCGCCGCTTCATCGGCAACAAGGAATTCTCCAACCTGCCGCGCAAGTTCAAGACCGCGATCTCCGGCTCGCCGCTCCTCGACGTGGCGCACGAGATCAACGACATCGCCTTCGTGGGCGTGAACCACCCCGAGCACGGCCCCGGTTTCGACCTCTGGGTCGGCGGCGGCCTGTCCACCAACCCCAAGCTGGGCGTCCGCCTCGGCGCCTGGGTCCCGCTCGACGAGGTGCCGGACGCCTGGGAAGGCGTCATCTCGATCTTCCGCGACTACGGCTACCGCCGGCTGCGCAACCGCGCCCGTCTGAAGTTCCTGGTCGCCGACTGGGGCCCCGAGAAGTTCCGCCAGGTGCTGGAGGACGAGTACCTGAAGCGCAAGCTGGTGGACGGCCCCGCCCCGGAGCAGCCCGTGGAGCACTGGCGCGACCACGTCGGCGTGCACCGCCAGAACGACGGCCGCTTCTACGTCGGCTTCGCGCCCCGGGTGGGCCGCGTGGACGGCGCCACCCTGACCAAGATCTCCGAACTGGCGGCCGCGCACGGCTCCGGCCGGCTGCGGACGACCGTCGAGCAGAAGATGATCGTGCTCGACGTCACCGAGGACCAGGTCGACTCGCTCGTCTCCGGGCTGGAGGCGCTCGACCTCCAGGTCAAGCCCTCGCCGTTCCGCCGGGGCACCATGGCCTGCACCGGCATCGAGTTCTGCAAGCTGGCCATCGTCGAGACCAAGGCCCGCGGCTCCGCGCTCATCGACGAGCTGGAGCGGCGGCTGCCCGAGTTCGACGAGCCGCTCACCATCAACATCAACGGCTGCCCCAACGCCTGCGCCCGTATCCAGGTCGCGGACATCGGTCTCAAGGGCCAGCTCGTGCTCGACGACGAGGGCAACCAGGTCGAGGGCTACCAGGTCCACCTGGGCGGCGCCCTGGGCCTGGACCCGGCGTTCGGCCGCAAGGTCCGCGGTCTGAAGGTCACCTCGGCCGAACTGCCGGACTACGTCGAGCGGGTGCTCACGCGCTTCCAGGCGGAGCGCGAGGACGGCGAGCGCTTCGCCACCTGGGCCGCCCGCGCCTCCGAGGAGGCCCTGTCGTGAGCGAGCGCGCGGCACCGTTCTTCTGCCCGTACTGCGGCGACGAGGACCTGCGTCCCAACGAGCAGGGGCACGGCGCCTGGGAATGCGCGGCGTGCAACCGGGCCTTCCAGTTGAAGTTCCTCGGGCTCCTCGCCCGCGGACTTCGGCGCAACGACGGTGGAGGGGAAGCGATATGACCGCGATCCGGACCGACCACGACCTCAAGTCACTGGCCGAGCAGGCCGGCCGCGACCTGGAGGATGCCTCGGCACTCGAGATCCTCACCTGGGCGGCCGGCGTCTTCGGCAAGGAGTTCTGCGTCACCTCCTCCATGGAGGACGCGGTCGTCGCTCACCTCGCCTCACGCGCCATGCCCGGCGTGGACGTCGTCTTCCTCGACACCGGCTACCACTTCGAGGAGACGATCGGCACCCGCGACGCGGTGGACGCGGTGATGGACGTCAACGTCATCACGCTCACCCCCCGGCAGACCGTCGCCGAGCAGGACGCCGAGCACGGCCCCAAGCTGCACGACCGCGACCCGGACCTGTGCTGCGCGCTGCGCAAGGTCGCCCCGCTCCAGGAGGGCCTCACCGCCTACCGGGCCTGGGCCACCGGCCTGCGCCGCGACGAGTCGCCGACCCGCGCGAACACCCCGGTCGTCGGCTGGGACGAGAAGCGCCGCAAGGTCAAGGTCTCGCCGATCGCCCGCTGGACGCAGGACGACGTGGACGCCTACGTCGCCGAGCACGGCGTGCTCACCAACCCCCTGCTCATGGACGGCTACGCCTCCGTCGGCTGCGCGCCCTGCACCCGCCGCGTGCTGGAGGGCGAGGACGCCCGCGCCGGCCGCTGGGCCGGCCGCGGCAAGACCGAATGCGGGCTGCACGGCTGATGACACACGAACACACCTCCCGGGAGAACGACGTGACCGGAGCCACCGTCTGGCTCACCGGCCTGCCGAGCGCCGGCAAGACCACCATCGCCCACGAACTGGCGGCCCTGCTGCGCGCCGAGGGCAAGCGGGTCGAGCTGCTCGACGGCGACGAGATCCGCGAGTTCCTCTCCGCGGGCCTCGGCTTCAGCCGCGAGGACCGGCACGTCAACGTGCAGCGCATCGGCTTCGTCGCCGAACTCCTCGCCTCCAACGGGGTGCTGGTGCTCGTACCGGTCATCGCCCCCTACGCGGACAGCCGCGACGCCGTCCGCAAGCGGCACCAGCAGGAGGGCACCGCCTACGTCGAGGTCCACGTGGCCACCCCCGTCGAGGTGTGCTCGGTACGTGATGTGAAGGGGCTGTACGCCAAGCAGGCCGCGGGCGAGATCAGCGGGCTCACCGGGGTCGACGACCCCTACGAGGAGCCCGCGTCGCCCGACCTGCGGATCGAGTCCCAGAACCAGACCGTGCGGGAATCCGCCGGCACCGTCCACGCACTGCTCGCCGAAAGGGGTCTGCTGTGACGACCAGCGTCGACGTCGTGAGCGGCACCGACAGCCCGTACGCCCTGTCCCACCTGGACGCCCTGGAGTCCGAGGCGGTGCACATCTTCCGCGAGGTCGCGGGCGAGTTCGAGCGGCCGGTGATCCTCTTCTCCGGCGGCAAGGACTCCATCGTCATGCTGCACCTGGCGCTGAAGGCGTTCGCCCCCGCAGCGGTCCCCTTCTCGCTGCTGCACGTGGACACCGGGCACAACTTCCCGGAGGTCCTGGAGTACCGCGACCGGGCGGTGGCCCGGCACGGGCTGCGCCTGCACGTCGCGTCCGTGCAGGAGTACATCGACCGCGGTGCGCTCAAGGAGCGCCCCGACGGCACCCGCAACCCGCTGCAGACCGTGCCGCTGACCGAGGCGATCCAGCAGCACCGCTTCGACGCCGTGTTCGGCGGCGGCCGGCGCGACGAGGAGAAGGCACGCGCCAAGGAGCGGGTCTTCTCGCTGCGCGACGAGTTCTCCCAGTGGGACCCCCGCCGCCAGCGCCCGGAGCTGTGGCAGCTCTACAACGGCCGCCACGCCCCCGGCGAGCACGTGCGGGTCTTCCCGCTGTCGAACTGGACCGAGCTCGACGTCTGGCAGTACATCCAGCGGGAGCGCATCGAACTGCCCGAGATCTACTTCGCCCACGAGCGCGAGGTGTTCCAGCGCTCCGGCATGTGGCTGACCGCGGGCGAGTGGGGCGGCCCGAAGGCGACCGAGGAGACCGAGAAGCGGCTCGTCCGCTACCGCACCGTCGGTGACATGTCCTGCACCGGCGCCGTCGACTCCGACGCCACCACGCTGGACGCGGTGATCGCCGAGATCGCCGCCTCCCGGCTCACCGAGCGGGGCGCCACCCGCGCCGACGACAAGATGTCCGAGGCCGCGATGGAAGACCGCAAGCGCGAAGGGTACTTCTAGAGATGACCAGCACCACCGAGCAGCTCGCCGCCCAGCTGTCGGCGACCACCCTGCTGCGCTTCGCCACCGCCGGTTCCGTCGACGACGGCAAGTCCACGCTCGTCGGACGGCTGCTGCACGACTCCAAGTCGGTGCTCGCCGACCAGCTGGAGGCCGTCGAGGCGGCGTCCCGCGGCCGCGGCCAGGAGACGCCCGACCTGGCGCTGCTCACCGACGGCCTGCGCGCCGAGCGGGAGCAGGGCATCACCATCGACGTGGCGTACCGCTACTTCGCCACCCCGCGCAGGCGGTTCATCCTCGCCGACACCCCGGGGCACGTGCAGTACACCCGGAACATGGTGACCGGCGCGTCCACCGCCGAACTGACCGTCGTGCTGGTCGACGCCCGCAACGGGGTCGTCGAGCAGACCCGCCGGCACGCGGCGATCGCCGCGCTGCTGCGCGTGCCGCACGTGGTGCTCGCGGTCAACAAGATGGACCTGGTCGACTACGCGGAGCCCGTCTTCGCGGCCATCGCCGAGGAGTTCACGGCGTACGCCACCGAGCTCGGCGTCCCCGAGGTCACCGCCATCCCGATCTCCGCGCTCGCCGGCGACAACGTGGTGGAGCCCTCGGCGCGGATGGACTGGTACGGCGGTCCGACGGTGCTGGAGCACCTGGAGACCGTGCCCGCCAGCCACGACCTGACCGGCTGCCACGCCCGCTTCCCCGTGCAGTACGTGATCCGTCCGCAGACCGCCGAGCACCCCGACTACCGCGGCTACGCGGGCCAGATCGCGGCCGGCACCTTCCGGGTCGGCGAGCCGGTCACCGTGCTGCCCTCGGGCCGCACCTCGACCGTCGCCGGGATCGACCTGCTGGGCGAACCGGTGGACGTGGCCTGGACGCCCCAGTCGGTCACCCTGCTGCTCGCGGACGACATCGACGTCTCGCGCGGCGACATCGTCGTGCCGAGCGGCGACGCGCCCGCCACCACCCAGGACGTCGAGGCCACCGTCTGCCACGTGGCGGACGAGCCGCTCACCGTGGGGCAGCGGGTGCTGCTCAAGCACACCACCCGCACGGTGAAGGCCATCGTCAAGGCGATCCCCTCGCGGCTCACCCTCGACGACCTCTCGCAGCACCCGGAGCCCGGCCGGCTCGTCGCCAACGACATCGGCCGCGTCACGGTGCGCACCGCCGAGCCGCTGGCGCTCGACTCGTACGCCGACTCCCGGCGCACCGGCTCCTTCCTGCTGATCGACCCCGCGGACGGCACCACGCTCGCGGCCGGCATGGCGGGCGACTCCTTCGCCGCCGTCGCCGAGGCGCCCGCGGCCGACGACGAGGGCTGGGACTTCTGACATGACCGACATCTATTCGACCTTCGCCAAGGAGGGCGGCCGCGTCGGCAGCGGCGCCCTCGGCGCGGGCACGGGAGGGGTGGCGCGATGTGCGCGATGACGTACGCGCACTGCCTGCGCGCCCACACCCCCCACCCGCACCGCCGAAGACCCGTTCACATGCCGACGACCCGGCCGCGTCCGAGATGACGTGAGAACCGGGCCGACGAGAGGAAACGCCTCCCGTGCACGCCACCCGTACCACCGTTCGCCGCAGCCTCGTCGCCGTGGCCGCCCTGCCCCTGCTGGCCGTGGCGCTCACCGCCTGCGGCTACGGATCCGAGTCGACGGACGACAAGGTCGCTCCCGCCGCCAAGGGTGACAAGATCGACGGTCTCGACACCGTGAAGATCGGCTACTTCCCGAACCTCACGCACGCCACCGCCCTGGTCGGCCACCAGGAGGGCATCCTCCAGAAGGAACTCGGCGGCACCAAGCTCTCGGCCACCACGTTCAACGCCGGCCCCTCGGAGATCGAGGCGCTGAACGCCGGCTCCATCGACATCGGCTTCATCGGCCCCTCCCCGTCGATCAACGGCTACGTGAAGTCCCAGGGCAAGAACCTGCGGATCATCGGCGGATCCGCTTCGGGCGGCGTCAAGCTCGTGGTGAACCCGGAGAAGATCAAGACCCTCGACGACCTCAAGGGCAAGAAGATCGCCACCCCGCAGCTCGGCAACACCCAGGACGTGGCGTTCCTGCACTGGATCAACGAGAAGGGCTGGAAGGTCGACGCCGAGAGCGGCAAGGGCGACGTCTCCGTGGTCCGCACGGAGAACAAGGTCACCCCGAACGCCTACCTCTCCGGCTCGATCGACGGCGCCTGGGTGCCCGAGCCGACCGCCTCCAAGCTGGTCAGCGACGGCGCGAAGGTCCTGCTCGACGAGTCCACGCTGTGGCCCGACAAGAAGTTCGTCATCACGAACATCATCGTGTCGCAGAAGTTCCTGAACGAGCACCCGTCCGTGGTCGAGGCCGTGCTGCGCGGCACGGTGAAGACCAACGCGTGGATCAACGCCAACCCGGACAAGGCCAAGGAGTCGGCGAACGCCAAGCTCAAGGACCTGACGGGCAAGGCGCTTCCGGCCGAGGTCATCGACCCGGCGTGGCCGTCGATCCAGTTCATCGACGACCCGCTGGCGGCGACGCTCCAGGCGCAGGCCGACCACGCGGTGAACGCCGGCTTCCTCCAGAAGCCCGACCTGGCTGGCATCTACGACCTGAAGCCGCTGAACAAGGTGCTCGAGGCCGAGGGCAAGCCCGCGGTCGCCGATGCCGGGCTCGGCGTCAAGTAACCCCGACAGCAGCCGAGAACCCAGGAGGTGACGACCATGGCCACTGCCCTCGCCAAGGCCGACGACCGCGTGAGCGTGGAACACGACCACGCGGCCCGTATCGGGCATGTCTCCAAGTCCTTCTCCGGCCCCACGGGGTCCCAGCTGGTGCTGGACGACATCACCCTCGATGTCGCGCCGGGTGAGTTCGTCACCCTTCTGGGTGCCTCGGGCTGCGGCAAGTCGACGCTGCTCAATCTGGTCGCGGGGCTCGACCGGCCGACCGCGGGGTCCATCGAGACCCCCGGCGGCCGGCCGGCCCTGATGTTCCAGGAGCACGCGCTGTTCCCGTGGCTGACCGCGGGCAAGAACATCGAACTCGCGCTGCGTCTGCGGGGGGTCGCCAAGTCCGAGCGGCGCACCGAGGCCGAACGCCTGCTGGAGCTGGTGCGCCTCGGCGGCGCGTACGGCAAGCGGGTGCACGAGCTGTCGGGCGGTATGCGCCAGCGCGTGGCGATGGCCCGTGCGCTCGCGCAGGACAGCCGGCTGCTGCTGATGGACGAGCCGTTCGCGGCCCTCGACGCCATCACCCGCGACGTGCTGCACGACGAGCTGACGCGGATCTGGCGGGAGACGAACGTCTCCGTGCTCTTCGTGACCCACAACGTGCGCGAGGCCGTCCGGCTCGCGCAGCGGGTGGTGCTGCTGTCCTCGCGTCCCGGCCGGATCGCCCGGGAGTGGACCGTGGACATCGAGCAGCCGCGGCGCATCGAGGACACCGCCGTGGCGGAACTGTCCGTCGAGATCACCGAAGAACTGCGTGGGGAGATCCGCCGACATGGCCAGCACTGAGACGCCCGCGAAGGCCACGGGCAGGAACGACGACCTCGCCGGTCTGGAGGCGGGGCTCGACGCGCTGGACGCGGTGCGGGTCGACCGCACCCCGGTGCGCGAGGTGCTGCTGAAGAAGGTCCTGCCGCCGCTGGTCGCCGTGGCCCTGGTGATCGTCGCCTGGCAGGTGCTCGTCTGGGCCGAGGTCACCGAGGACTACAAGCTGCCCGCGCCGTCGGCGGTGTGGACCAGCGTCTCGGACATGTGGCTCCAGGGGACGCTGCTGGAGGTCGTGTGGACCAGCGTGTCGCGCGGTCTGCTGGGCTTCCTGCTGGCCCTGGCCATCGGTACGCCGCTGGGTCTGCTGGTGGCACGGGTGAAGTTCGTCAGGGCGGCCATCGGCCCGATCCTGAGCGGGCTCCAGTCGCTGCCCTCGGTCGCCTGGGTGCCGCCGGCCGTCATCTGGCTCGGCCTCAACGACCAGATGATGTTCGCGGTGATCCTGCTGGGCGCCGTGCCGTCGATCGCCAACGGCCTGGTGTCGGGCGTGGACCAGGTCCCGCCGCTGTTCCTGCGGGCCGGCCGCACCCTCGGCGCGACGGGTCTCAAGGGCACCTGGCACATCGTGCTGCCGGCCGCGCTGCCCGGCTACGTCGCGGGCCTCAAGCAGGGCTGGGCGTTCTCCTGGCGTTCGCTGATGGCGGCGGAGATCATCGCCTCCTCCCCCGATCTCGGGCTCGGCCTCGGCCAGTTGCTGGAGAACGGCCGCAACAACGCGGACATGCCCGGGGTGTTCCTCGCGATCATCCTCATCCTGATCGTCGGCATCGCGATCGACCTGCTGATCTTCAGTCCGCTGGAGCGGTGGGTGCTGCGCAGCCGCGGTCTGCTGGTGAAGAGCTGATCGCGATGCACCGTCCCGTCCTCCTCGTCGTCGCCCACGGCAGCCGCGACCCGCGGCACGCGGCGACCGTGCACGCCCTGGTACGGCGGGTGCGGTCGCTGCGGCCCGGGCTGCGCGTGGAGGTCGGCTTCCTGGACTTCAACGCCCCCTCGGTGCCGCGGGTCCTGGAGCGGCTGGCGGCCGACGGGGCACGCGAGGTGGTGGCGCTGCCGCTGCTGCTGACCCGCGCCTTCCACGCCAAGGCCGACATCCCGGCGGTGCTGCGCGCGGCCCCGGCGGCGCTCCGCGTCCGCCAGGCCGGGGTCCTCGGCCCGTCGCCCCTGCTGCTGTCCGCGGTGCGGCGGCGGCTGTCCGAGGCCGGGCTGGGCCCGGCCGACATGAGCTCGACCGGCCTGGTGCTGGCGTCGGCGGGCTCCACCGACCCGGAGGCGATCGCAGTGATCGCCGAAACAGCGCGGGAGCTGCGGCACACCGGTTGGTGCGCCGTGCGGCCTGCGTTCGCCTCCGCTGTCTCACCCGGCGGCTTCCCCCGCACCGAGGACGCGGTCCGCGCCCTGCGGGCGGAGGGCTGCGAACGGGTCGCGGTCGCCCCCTACGTGATCGCGCCGGGCCGGCTGCCCGACCGGATCGCCGAGGGCGCCCGGGACGCGGACGTGCTCGCCGCCGTCCTCGGCCCGTCGCGGGAGCTGGCGGAACTGATGCTCCGCCGCTGCGACGAGGCCGCGGCGACGGCCGACATGGCGGCGACGGCCTGACGGCCGGCCCCTTCCTCCAGTCGGGGACGAGGCTGCGGGCCCGGGCTCGGCTGCGGGCCGAGGCCGCGACCGCGTCCCGCTCCCGCCCCGGCCCCGGCCCTCGGTCGAGGACGAGGCTGCCGGTGCGGGTCCGCGTCCCGCACCGGCTCCGGTGGTCAGTCGAGGACGAGGCTGCCCGTGCGGGTCCGCTTCAGCTCGAACAGCCCGGGGTGGCCGGCGAGGACCCGGAAGCTGTCGAAGAGCCGTACCGCCTCCTCGCCCCGGGGCACCGAGTTCAGGACCGGACCGAACCACACCGTGCCGTCGACGTGGAGCGTGGGGGTGCCGACGTACGCGTCGGCCGCGGGGTCCTTGCCCCGGTCGTGGCGGGCGCGCAGGGCCTCGTCCCAGACGGGGTCGCCGGCGGCCGCCGCGAGTGAGGCGGGCAGGCCGAGCTCCGCGAGCGACGTGGCGACGACGTCGTCGAAGTCCTCGTTCCGCTCGCGGTGGATCCGGGTGCCCAGCGCGGTGTAGAGGCCGCCCTGCACACCGTCGCCGTGCCGCTCCGCGGCGGCGGCGACCACGCGCACCACGCCGAGGGAGCGGTCGACCAGGCCGCGGTACCAGGCGGGGAGTTCGGCGCCCTCGTTGTGGAGGTAGAGGCTCATCACATGGAAGCGCAGGTCGAGCGGGCGTTCGCGGGCCACCTCCAGGATCCAGCGCGAGGTGATCCAGGCGAACGGGCAGACGGGGTCGAAGTAGAAGTCGACGGCGGGGCGGTCGGTTCCGCCGGTGACGGCGGCCGTGGTCCGGGGGCGGTCCGTGGTGTCCATACGGCCGACCCTAGCCATCGAGTGGCACAGGCGAGCGGTCCACTTCGGCACTGTCCCGGTGGGCCACCTGAGCCCGGGTCAGCCCTCGGCGAGCAGGTCGAACCGGGTCCCCTGGTGGAAGTAGAGCAGCCAGGTGCCGCCGGTCAGCCGCCAGATGGAGCTGCGGTGGGCGCGATGGGGGCCCGACTCGGTGTCGAAGGTGAGGTGCACGATCCCGGGGGCGAGCTGGACGCCCCGCATCCGGGACGTGGTGATCGGCCGGGGCGACGGGGCGTCCCGCGCGTTGAGGGCGGCCATGATGCTCTCCCGGTTCCACAGCAGTCCGGAGGTGCCGTACTCCTCGTACTCCGGGTGCAGCAGGTCCGCCAGGAGGTCGGGCGAGGAGCGCACCGCGGGGTCGAGCAGCCGGAACTCCGCCTCCATCGCCGCACTCACGGCGCCGTCCGGGTCATCGCTCACGGGTCATCTCCACCAGCTTGGCGACGGTGTTCCAGTTGCGGGTGGTGGCCACCAGCCCCTGAAAGAGGGAGGGCCTCGCCAGCACCTGGGCGAGCCGGGAGCGGCCGAGCCCGTCGGGTGTGTAGAGGTACAGCACGCGGTCGCCGGTCCTGAACTCCTCGGGCAGCAGCGCGGCCGTGTCGACGGCGGCCAGCCGCTCGGCGTCCGGCGCGCCGGACAGGAAGGTGACATGGAGCTGTTTGCCCTGGAGTTCGGCGGCCGGGAAGGGGCACGCGTCGGCGACGGCCCGCAGATGGGCGCCGTCGCGCACCAGGGTCTCGACACGGAAGCCGAAGGCCTTCTCGATCCCCGCCTCGATCCGGGCGGCGACCGCCTCCTCGCCGCCGGCGTCCGTGGGCGCGCTCAGCACGGCGTTGCCGCTCTGCAGATATGTGACGACGTCGTCGTACCCCAGGTCGGCGAGGACCTCGCGGAGCCGGGCCATGGGTACCTTCCTGGCGCCGCCGACGTTGATTCCGCGCAGCAGGACCGCGTATCTGGCTGTCATGGGCACACGATAAGGCGGTCGCCGTGCCCCGTGGGGGAGGGCACGGCGACCGCCGTATCAGCGGCCCGGCGTGCCGGGCGCCGGTGTGCGGCGCCCGGCGGCAGGGTGCCGGGGACCGTCTACTCGACGACCTTCAGCAGCTTGTTGGGCGTGCCCGCGGACGGGTTGGTGATCTTGTCGGGCGTGGCACCCCCGGTGAGCGCCGTGGCGACGTCCGCCGGGGTGGCGTCCTGGTGGCCGGCGAGGTAGACCGCGGCGGCGCCGACGACGTGCGGGGTCGCCATCGAGGTGCCGGATATGGTCTTGGTGCCCTCGTCGCTGTCGTTCCAGGCGGACGTGATGTCGGAGCCCGGCGCGTAGATGTCGACGATCTCGCCGAAGTTGGAGAAGTCCGACTGGGCGTCGTCCTTCGTCGACGAGGCGACGGTGATGGCCTCCTGGACGCGGGCCGGGGAGCCCTGGCTCGCGTCGCTGGACTCGTTGCCCGCGGCGACACCGAAGGTGACACCGGCGGCGATCGCCTTGCGGACGGCCTCGTCGAGGGCCTCGTCGGCGCCGCCGCCGAGGCTCATGTTGGCGACGGAGGGGCCCTGGTGGTTCTGGGTGACCCAGTCGATGCCCGCGACGACCTGCTCCGTGGTGCCCGAGCCGTTGTCGTCGAGGACGCGCACCGCGACGATCTTCGCCTTCTTGGCGACGCCGTGCGCGGCGCCGGCGATGGTCCCGGCGACGTGGGTGCCGTGGCCGTTGCCGTCGTCGGCGGAGTCGTCGTTGTCGACGGCGTCGAAGCCGTGCGTGGCCCGGCCCTCGAAGTCCGAGTGCGAGATGCGGACTCCGGTGTCGATGACGTAGGCCGTCACGCCCTCACCGGCGGCGTCGGGGTAGGTGTACTTGCTGTCCGCCGCGGTGTCGGTCTGGTCGACCCGGTCCAGGCCCCACGAGGGCGGGTTCTCCTGGGTGGCGTCGATGGTGAACTTCTTGTTCTGCACCACCTTGGAGACGGCCGGGTCGGCCGCCAGGCGCTTGGCCTCGGTCTCGGTGAGGCCGCTGGCGGCGAAGCCGTTGACGGCGGAGCTGTAGCTGCGCTTCAGCGTGCCGCCGTACTCCTCGGCGAGGTCCTTCTTGTCCGCCTTCTCGTCGAGCAGCACGATGTAGCTGCCCGCGACGGCGCCTTCCGCGTTCGCGCCGTAGACGGTGCCCTCGGCGGGTGCCGCGGCACCGGCGAAGGGGGCGTTGAGCAGGGTGGCTCCGGCCGCCGCCACGACCGCCGTGGCGACCGCGGTGAGCTTGATCCGGTGGGAGCGCTTGTGAGTTGCCATGAAGAGAGGTCTCCTCGTCAGCATTTGTGGGGGGATTGCCCTTCGGACGGAAGATCTCCGGGGGCTGACTCGAAACCCTGGCCGATTGACGCGCGCAGATCAAGACCTTCATGGCCTCCTGACTTGTTCAACAAGGTTTCTTAACAGAATCCCGCCAGCACCTCCCCGCGTTGGTCTCAACCCCCAACTCCCGGGTACAAGAGCGCCTTTGCTCTTTGCACACGACACGGCGCCCACCCAGGAGACCTGGGTGGGCGCCGCCACCGGACGCGGGCCTCCGGCGACCTTCACCCGGGGGCACCGGACCTTCACACGGGCAGTTCGGCCTCGATCAGGTCCGCCGCGCGCCGCGTGCCCCCCTCGTCCTCCATCCCGGCCCGGATCTCCGCCAGCCGCCGGGCGACCTCCGGGTCCGCGACGAGCGACAGCACCGCCTCCCGCAGGTCGTGCGCCGTCGCCTCGTCGCTCGACAGCCGGCGGGCCACGCCGAGGTCCACGAGCATGTCCGCGTTGCCGAACTGGTCGACCGCCTGAGGGACCGCGACCATCGGGGTGCCGGTGGCGAGCCCCTCCTGACTGCCACCGGCGCCGGCGTGGGTGATGAACGCGTCGGCCTGCCGCAGCACGGAGAGCTGCGGCACCCACCGGTGCACCTCCACGTTGGCGGGCACCTCGCCGAGGTCGGCCAGGTCCACGTGGCGGCCGATCTGGAGCACCATGTGCCAGTCCGGCAGCCCGCCGAACGCCTTCACGCACTCGCGGTAGAAGGCGGGGTGCTTGGTGAACGCCGAACCGAGCGACACCAGCAGCACCTTGCGCGCCCCTTCGGGCAGCCGCCACTCCCCCTGGTCCGCGCGGTCGCCCTGGCAGGCGCCGACGAAGGAGTACACGTTCTCGTCGACCCGGTCTGCCTGCGGCTGGAGGGCCCGGGGGATGAGCACGATGCTGCGCGGCGGCCGCCCCACGAACGGGTCGGGATGCAGGGTGATTCCGTTCTCCGTGAGCCAGGCCGTGAAGCGGGCGTAGTACGCCTTGCCCCGCTCGGTCGCACGCATCGGCGCGAACATCGGCTCGGCGACCTCCTCCTCGTAGCCCTTCCAGGCGACCAGGTTGGGCGACAGGGAGACGGCCGGGACGCCCCAGCGGTGGGCGAGGACGATCGCGGGATAGGAGGTGATGTCGTGGAGGACGAGGTCCGGCTCGTCCCCCGCGAAGGCCTCGGCGAGCTGCGGGAGCGCCTGGATCGCGTCGTCGAGGAACGGCTCGATGTTGTCGATCAGTTCGGTGCCCCACCGCTCCGGCTCGTCCTCCGTGGGGAGCGTGGAGGTGTAGACGACGGGCCGGGCGCCGGTGGCCGCGACCTTCTCCGCGTAGGACGCGGGGATGGCGTAGCTGACGCGGTGGCCGCGGGCGACGAGCTCCCGGATCACTTCGAGACTCGGGTTGACGTGGCCGGGGGCGGCGATCGAGAACATGGCGACGTGAGCGGGGGCTGCGGTGGTCATGCCCCTACCGTAAGCGAGACGATACGTCTCGTGCAACCTCATTCCGTCCGGCCGTGCGATCCCGCTCCTCTCCTCCGGTCCGGCCGCGCGATCCCGCTCCTCTCCTCCGGTCCCTCCCCGCGGCCCTCAGCGCTGATAGCGGGCCAGGACCCGGTTCCCGTCCTCCACCAGACGCCTTCTCAGCTCCGCCGCCCCGATCGCCCCGCTGTAGTACTCCTGGTACGCCGGGGTCGCCACCTTGTCCTTCCACTCCGGATAGCCGCGCACCGACTGCGCGGGCGCCGGTCTCAGCTCGCGCGCGAGGGCCGCTCCGGTGGCCCAGCCGGCCTCCGGTGTGTGCAGCGCCGGATCCTTGAGCGCCTCGGTGCCCGTCGGCAGCATCCAGTCGCCGAGGGCGAGGCGCACCATGTTCGCGGGCCGCAGCATGAAGTCGATGAAGCGCGCCGCCTCCCGCTTGTGGCGGCTGTCCTCGGCGATGGACAAGGTCTGCGGGCTGACGCCCTGTTCCGGCCCCTCGCTGCCCGCGGGGGCGGGCAGCACCGTCCACTCGAAGCCCGCGGGCGCCTGCTGCACGATCTGCTGCCGGTAGGAGAACCCGAGCGGCACCATCGCGTACTTGCCGCCGAACAGACCCGGCAGCGTGTCCGAACCGCCCATGCCGAGGGTGCTCCGCGAGGCGCTGCCGTCGTCCACCTGGCCGCGGACGGTCCCGGGGACGACGGCGTCGGAGCCGGTGAACCGGATGGTGACCTTGCCGTCGCCGCCGCGGTGGAAGAGCCGGCCGCCCGCCGACAGGCCCAGGTTCAGCGTGGCGGACACCGGCTCCTTCAGCGGCCAGGCGACGGCGTACTTCCCCTCGCCCATGTGGTCCGTCATCCGCCGTGCCACCCGGCGGAACTCCTCCCAGCTCCAGGGCCGGTCCGCGGTGGGCACCCGGACGCCCGACGCATCGAGGATCCTCCGGTTGGCGATGAGCACCCGCGGCTCCTGGAGGAACGGCACGCCGTATATGCCGTCGCCGAAGGCGGTCGTACGCCAGCTCTGCTCGGGGATGTCCGCCCGGAGCCGGTCGGGCAGCAGACCGGTGAGGTCGGCGAGGTAGCCGCCGTAGGCGAAGTCGGCGAGGTCGTCGGAGGCGTCGTGGATGATGTCCGGCGCCTCGCCGCCCTCGAACGAGGTGAGCAGCTGGTCGTGCACACTGTCCCAACTGCCCTGGACGTACTCGACCTGCACGCCGGGGTTGGCGGCGTTCCACTCGGCGACCAGTTCCTTGTTGGCGTCCACGGACTCCTTCTGCCAGGCGAGCGACTGGAAGCGGAGCCGGATCGTCCCGTCGTCGGGTCCCCCGTCGCCGCCGCAGCCGGACAGCAGCAGGGCGAGCGCGGCGGCAGCGGCGGTCAGCAGGCGTGCGCGCATCAGCTCTTCACCGCCCCCGCCAGCATGCCGCCGGTGATCCGTTTCTGGATCACGGCGAAGACCAGGAGCGAGGGGATGGTCGCGAGGAACGCGGCCGCGGCCAGCGGCCCGAGGTCGGCCACCCCCTCCGCGCCGAGGAAGTGGGTGAGGACGACCGGCAGGGTCTGCTTCTCCGCGGACTTGAGCAGCACCAGGGCGAAGAAGAACTCGTTCCACGCGGTGATGAAGGCGAACAGGCCCGTCGCCACCAGCCCCGGGGCGAGCAGCGGCGCCGTGACGGAGACCAGGACCCGCAGCCGTCCCGCGCCGTCCACCGCGGCCGCCTCCTCCAGCTCCCTCGGCACCGCCCGCACATAGCCGACCAGCATCCACAGCGCGAACGGCAGCGACCAGGTCACATAGACCGCCACCAGCCCGGCCAGGGTGTTGATCAGATGCAGGTTCTTCAGCACCAGGAAGAGCGGGATGATCACCAGGACGAACGGGAACGCCTGGCTCACGATCACCCAGCCGGTCGCCGCGGTGGTCAGGGCGGAACGCCGGCGGGCCATCACGTACGCCATGGGCGTCGCGACGGTGACGGCGATCAGCGCGGCCGCGAGCGCGGCGATCAGGCTGTTGCCCGCCGCCCGGAGCAGCGGCTGTTCGTCGAACGCCTGCCGGAAGTTGTCGAGGGTCGGGTCCTCAGGGATCCAGGTGGGGTGCAGGGAGCCGAGTTCGGCGGCCGGCTTGAAGGCGATGGAGACGAGCCAGAGGAACGGAAAGGCGAGGAAGACCAGGTAGCAGAGGAGAGCCGCGTACTGGGCCGCCCGGCCGGCCCTGCCGGTGCGCAGTGCCGTCATGCGTCGTCGCCTCCTCGGAGCCGTCCCACCAGGTAGAAGGCGAGCATCACCGACACGACGGCGACCATGACGCAGCCCATGGCCGCCGCGTAGCCGAACTGGCCGTAGCGGAAGGCCTCCTCGTAGGCGAAGAGCATGGGCAGCCGTGTCCGTCCGCCGGGGCCGCCGCTGGTGAGCACGTACACCAGGGCGAAGGAATTGAAGTTCCAGATGAAGTTCAGTGCCGTGATCGCGAGGGCCACGGGTCTGATGGCGGGCCAGGTGACGGTGCGGAACCGGCGCCAGGCGCCCGCTCCGTCGAGCGCCGCCGCCTCGTGCAGCTCGCCCGGCGTGTTCTGGAGGCCGGCGAGGAGGGCGACGGTGGTCTGCGGCATGCCCGCCCAGACGCCCACCAGGATCACGGCGGGCAGCGCGGTGGCCAGGCCGGTCAGCCAGTCCCGCCCGTCGCCCAGCCCCAGGTCGCGGATGGTCTCGTTGAGGATGCCCGCGTCCGGGTTGTAGACCAGGCGCCACATGATGCCGACCACGACCTCGGGCATCGCCCACGGGATGATCGCCAGCGCGCGGGCCAGCCAGCGCAGCCGCAGCCGCTGGTCCAGCAGCAGGGCCAGGCCGAGCGCGAGGAGGAACTGCGGCACGGTCACCCCGACCGCCCAGAGCAGGCCGATGCGGAAGGAGTCCCAGAACAGGCTGTCGTGGAGGAGGTCCTGGAAGTTGAGGGTCCCTACCCACTGGGTCGGCTCGGTGCGTCCCGCCTGGGCGTCGGTGAAGGCCAGGACCACCCCGTACAGCAGCGGGCCGACGCTCAGCAGGAGGATCGGCAGCAGCGCGGGCAGCACGAGGAACCACGCGCCCCGGTCGCTGCGCCCCCTGGACTTCACCGGTGCGGTCGACGATGTCACGGACGCGACTCCTTGGGCCGATGGATACCCCTCGCGGAAGTCCGGCCTGCCGGGCGGCCCCCGTCATCGTGCTGACGGGCCGTCGGTTCGTCAAGGCTGCCTGCACGGATGCGAGACTTGGCCGGATCGGCCGGCGACCCGGCCGGGGGCGGCACGCGGAGAGAAGGACATGGACGAGACACGGGCACGGGACGTACTGGCGGCGGCGGGCTTCGCCGGGCGCACCCCGGGGGCGGAACTGCTGGCGCTCGGCGAGAACGCCGTCTTCGCGGTGGGCGACCTGGTGGTGAAGGTCGGCAGGGACGCGGAGCTGCTGCCCCGGGCGGAGCGGGAGCTCGCCGTGGCCGGCTGGCTGGCCGACGCGGGGGTGCCCGCGGTGCGGGCAGCCGAGCCCAGGCCGCGGCTCGTCGAAGGCCATCCGGTGACCGTGTGGCACCGACTGCCCGAGTCCGTGCGTCCGGCCGGGCCCGAGGATCTCGCCCGGCTGCTGCGACTGGTGCATGAGCTTCCCTCTCCTTCCTTCGAACTGCCCCGGCGTGAACTGCTGGGCGGGGTGGAGCGGTGGCTGCGGCTGGCCGGCGACGCCATCGATCCGGCGGACGCCGAGTACCTGCGGGGGCGTCGCGACGGCTTCGCCAAGGCCGCGGCCGCGCTCGTCCCCCATCTGCCGCCGGGGCCCATCCACGGCGACGCGCTCCCCCGCAATGTGCATGTGGGCCCCGACGGGCCGGTGCTGGTGGATCTGGAGACCGTCTCGTCGGACCTGCGCGAGCACGATCTGGTGGTCATGGCGCTCTCCCGGGACCGCTACGGTCTCGCGCCCGGGGCGTACGACGCCTTCACCGCGACGTACGGCTGGGACGTGCGCGGCTGGGACGGCTGCGCCGTGCTGCGCGGGGCGCGTGAGACGGCGAGCTGTGCCTGGGTGGCGCAGCACGCTCCCGCCAACCCCAAGGCGCTGGCGGAGTTCCGCCGGCGGGTGGCGTCGCTGCGGGACGAGGACCCCGGGACCCGCTGGCACCCCTTCTGACGGGTGGCCGTCCTCTGGCGGGTGGCCCTCCCGGACGCGGCCCGGCGGGCGGCCCTCAAGGGCGGCGGTGGTCCCCGACGCGGCCCGGCGGGTGGCCCCGCCTCGGCCCGGGCGGTCGCCCGCAAGGGGCGACGATGCCCGGCGGTGGCCGGCAGGGGGCGGCGGTCAGACCCCGGTGACCGGTGCCGGCTCGCGCAGCGGCCAGTGGGTGTCGACCACGGCCTCCGGGTCGCCCTTGCGGCGCAGGAAGTCCTGGAAGGAGACGGCCCACTGGGCGTACCACCGCACCTGGCGCTCGTGCAGCGTCTCCGGCGCGAGCGCCGCCACCGAGGGGTGCCGCTCGGCTATCGCGCGGGCGACGAGCACCGCGGCGAGCGCGTCCGCGTCCGCGCGGTGGGCCCGGTCCAGGGTGACGCCGTACTCGGCGCAGACCGCCTCCAGCGTGCGCTTGCCCTTGCGGTAGCGGTCGACGGCCCGGTCGATGGTGTACGGGTCGACGACCGGGCCTATCGGCCGGCCGCCCAGCCGCTCGCCGAGCGAGGCGAGCCCGTGGCGCCGCAGTTCCGCGGAGAGCAGGGTCAGGTCGAAGGCCGCGTTGTAGGCGACGACCGGGACGCCCTGCTCCCAGTGGCGGGTGAGCACCTGCGCGATCTCCTCGGCGACCTCCCCGGCGGGACGCCCCTCCGCCGCGGCGCGCTCGTTGCTGATGCCGTGGATGGCCGACGCCTGTGCCGGGATCGCTATCCCGGGGTCGGCCAGCCAGCCGTGCCCCCGTACCGGCTCCCCGGCGCGCAGTTCGACGACCGCGGCCGTCACGATGCGGGCGTCGAGCGGATCGGTGCCGGTCGTCTCCAGATCGAATCCGACCAGTGTGCCCCCGTGCCAGGACATGTGCCCCCTCCTCCATGGTGCGATGGTGCGCTCCCCCGATGGATGTTCACCTTCGCACGGGGCACTGACAACGGGCCCGGCGCCTCCCGGCCCGCCGCCCGTGCCCGCGCCGAAGGGGCCGGGTCCGCGCGGGGTCAGGAGACGGGGCGGGAGTCGGTCCACACCGACTCGAACTCCTCGCGGTAGGTCTGGAACAGACCGGTCTCGCTGTCCTGGCCGGACCGGACGACGGACCTGCCGCCGCCGCGCAGCACCAGCACCGGCGCCTCCATGCCCCGGGCCCTGCGCAGATAGGACTGGACGACGGCCACACCGTCGGGGCCGTCGCCGTCGACCAGATAGGCGGTGAAGCGCGGGGTCTCGTCGAAGACCTGGATCTGGAAGGCGCCGGGGTCCCTGAGCCGGGACCGCACACGGCGCACATGGAGGATGTTCATCTCGACCGTGCGGCTCAGTTCGCCCTTCTTGAGGCCGAGTTCCCGCTCGCGCCGCTTCACGGCGCTGCTCGCGGGGTTGAGGAAGAGCAGCCGGACCCGGCAGCCGGACTCGGCCAGCCGGATGAGCCGGCGGCCGGAGAAGTTCTGCACCAGCAGATTCAGGCCTATGCCGATCGCGTCGACGCGCCGCGCGCCGCCGAAGAGGTCCTCGGCGGGAAGCTGGCGCTGGAGTCTGACCCGGTCGGGGTGGACGGAGACGACGTCGGCGTACCGGTCGCCGACGAGGTCCTCGACCGCGTCGACCGGCAGCCGGTCGGCGGACGGGACGCCGGCGCCGCTGCCGAGTATCTCCAGCAGGCGCGCGGAGGCGCGCTCCGCCTGGGCGAGGACGGCCTCGTTCAGGGCGCGGTTGCGCGACACGACGTTGCGGGCGACCTCCAGCTCGTCGAGGGCGAGCTCGACGTCGCGCCGGTCGTCGAAGTACGGCTCGAAGCAGGGCCAGTGCTGGACCATCAGTTCGCGCAGTTGCGGGAGGGTGAGGAAGGACAGCACGTTGTCGTCGGCCGGGTCGAGCAGATAGCCCTTGCGGCGGGACACCTCGCGTACGGCGACGGCGCGCTGCACCCACTCCTGGCCCGCCGGTCCGGCCGCGGCGACGACCCAGTCCTCTCCGTGGACGGGGTCGTAGATGGGCCGCAGCACCGCGGCGACCACGGCGCGCAGCCGCTGTTCCACCAGATTCAGCCAGATGTACGCCCGGCCGGCCCGCTGGGCGCGCGTGCGCACCTCGCTCCAGGCTTCCGCCCCCCAGTCGAGCTCCGCCCCGATCTCGATCGGCCGCGCGAGCGAGACCGCTCCTGGCGGGATCTCGGCGGAGTCTCCCCCCTCGTGACCCGCGTCACCTGGGGGTAGCTCCAGCCCTCCCGAGCTCACCCGCGCACCGCCTTCTGCTCCTGGACCGCCCCGTCTTCGACGATCAAGGAGCCTACTCCGCCATCGGGAGCCGGTGCAGCAGGATGGCCGTGGTTGTTTCCCAACTCCCCTGTTTGTGAAGACTGTTCCGCACAGGTGCATCAGACGGAGTGAGCGGATTCATAGACGTCAGCCGTCCGGCGCCGGGCGTACGCCGGCGTACGCCCGGTCCGGCCGCGCCGCGCGCGGCGGCCGCCCGGCGCGAGCGACGACATGTAACCCGATGTTGACCCGGACGACCGGATTGACGAAATTCTCCCCCTCGACACTCTTTGTCCGGGATCATGTCCGCGGCACGGTGATCGAGGACACCGGGAGGCGGTCGGGCAGGTTTCCGGCCGGTCACCCGGTAGGACGGCGCGAAGTCCTAGGAGCTTGCCCCGGTTCGGGGGAGGATCTTGGCCGAGTGGTTCCCCCGTACCCGGATCGGAATGGAAGAGTCATATCTATGCAGGTCTGGCCGGGACAGGCGTACCCCCTCGGTGCCACGTACGACGGCGCCGGGACCAACTTCGCGGTGCACTCCGAGGCGGCGCACCGCATCGAGCTGTGTCTGCTGCACGAGGACGGCTCGGAGACCGCGGTCGAGCTGCGCGAGACCGACGCCTTCGTGCGCCACGCGTATCTGCCGGGGGTGATGCCCGGCCAGCGCTACGGCTTCCGGGTCCACGGTCCGTACGCGCCGGAGCGCGGGCAGCGCTGCAATTCGGCCAAGCTGCTGCTCGACCCGTACGCGCGTGCGGTCAGCGGCGCGATCGACTGGAACGAGTCGGTCTACGGCTACCACTTCGGCAGACCGGACTCGCGCAACGACCTCGACTCGGCGCCGCACACGATGACGTCGGTGGTGGTCAACCCGTACTTCGACTGGGGCGACGACCGCCGGCCGCGCACCGACTACCACCGCACGGTGATCTACGAGGCCCATGTGAAGGGCCTGACCCAGCTGCACCCGGAGCTGCCCCCCGAGCTGCGCGGCACCTACGCGGGGCTCGCCCATCCCGCCGTGATCTCGCATCTGACGGAACTGGGGGTCACGGCTCTGGAGTTGATGCCGGTCCACCAGTTCGTCAACGACCACCGGCTGGTGGACGCGGGGCTGAACAACTACTGGGGCTACAACACCATCGGCTTCTTCGCCCCGCACAACGCCTACGCCTCGTGGGGCGACCGGGGCGAGCAGGTGCTCGAGTTCAAGCAGGCGGTGAAGGCGCTCCACCAGGCGGGCATCGAGGTCATCCTGGACGTCGTCTACAACCACACGGCGGAGGGGAACCACCTCGGCCCGACGCTCTCCTTCCGCGGCCTGGACAACGAGTCGTACTACCGTCTGACCGACGACCGCCGGTACTACATGGACACCACCGGCACCGGGAACTCGCTGCTGATGCGCAGCCCGCACGTGCTCCAGATGATCATGGACTCGCTGCGCTACTGGGTGACCGAGATGCACGTCGACGGCTTCCGCTTCGACCTGGCCGCCACCCTCGCCCGCCAGTTCCACGAGGTGGACCGGCTCTCCTCGTTCTTCGACCTGGTGCAGCAGGACCCGGTGGTCAGCCAGGTCAAGCTGATCGCCGAGCCCTGGGACGTCGGCGAGGGCGGCTACCAGGTCGGCAACTTCCCCCCGCTGTGGACGGAGTGGAACGGCAAGTACCGCGACTGCGTGCGGGACATGTGGCGCGGCGAGCCGCGCACCCTGGCCGAGTTCGCCTCCCGGCTCACCGGCTCGTCCGACCTCTACCAGGACGACGGCCGCCGGCCGCTGGCCTCGATCAACTTCACCACCTGCCACGACGGCTTCACCCTGCACGACCTCGTCTCCTACAACGGCAAGCACAACGAGGCCAACGGCGAGAACAACCGCGACGGCGAGAGCCACAACCGCTCGTGGAACTGCGGGGCCGAGGGCGGGACCGAGGACGCCGGGGTGCTGGAGCTGCGCGAGCGGCAGATGCGCAACTTCATCGCGACCCTGATGCTGTCGCAGGGCGTGCCGATGCTCAGCCACGGCGACGAGTTCGCCCGCACCCAGGGCGGCAACAACAACGCCTACTGCCAGGACAACGAGATCGCGTGGGTGCGCTGGCCGGATCCGGGGGACGACGAGGAGGGCTCGCTGCTCGCCTTCACCAAGACCATGGTCTGGCTGCGCCGCGACCACCCCGTCTTCCGGCGGCGGCGCTTCTTCCACGGCCGTCCGGTGGAGGGCACCCACGACGAGCTCACCGACATCGCCTGGTTCACCCCCAAGGGTGAGGAGATGGTGCAGCGCGACTGGCAGGCCGCCCACGCCAAGGCCCTGTCGGTGTTCCTGAACGGCCACGCCATCTCGGAGCCCGGCCCGCGCGGGGAGCGCATCTCCGACGACTCCTTCCTGCTGATGTTCAACGCCGGCGCGGAGGATCTGGACTTCGTCGTTCCGGTGAACCACGGGGAGGCGTGGCAGGTGGTCGTGGACACCGCGCGCAGCGAAGGCGTCCCGCCCGGGAAGGGGCCCACGGTGACGGCCGGGGAAGTGGTGCCCCTGGTGGGGCGCAGCCTGACGGTGCTGCGGCGTCCCGCCTAGGCGCCCCTGGTCTCCGCGCCCCGCGCGGGCCTTCCCGGGTCCGCGCCGCGCGCAGGCGTTTCCGGTCCGTGTCCCGCACGGGCGCCCCGGGTTCGCGTCCCGCGCGGGCGTCCCGGGTTCGCGTCCCGCGCAGGCCTCTCCGGTTCGCGTCCCGCGCACGCACATGCGCGGGAAGTTCCCGTTCCGCCGGACGATCACTCGATCGACCGAACAGCGGTGCCGCGCGGCACAGAAGCGTGCACGGCGGGTACGTATGTTCGCATGACACCCACCGCCACCTACCGGCTCCAGCTCCAGCCGGACTTCCCGTTCGCTGCCGCCGAGGCGGCGGTCCCCTACATCGCCGCGCTCGGCGTGTCCCATCTCCACCTGTCCCCGGTGCTGGAGGCGGTGCCGGGGTCCACCCACGGGTACGACGTCGTCGACCACGGCCGGGTCCGCGAGGAGCTGGGCGGCGAACAGGGGCTGCGCGCCCTCTCGCGCACCGCCCGCGAGCACGGCCTGGGCCTCGTGCTGGACATCGTGCCGAACCACATGGCCGCCGCGCCCGCGTACAACCACGCGCTGTGGGAGGTGCTGCGGGAGGGCCCCGGCTCGCCGTACGCCCGCTGGTTCGACATCGACTGGGACGCGGGGGACGGCAAGGTGCTGCTGCCGGTGCTCCCGGGGCGCGTCGGCGACGAGCTCGCCAGGATGCGGGTAGAGGGTGACGTCCTGCACCACGGGGAGCAGCGTTTCCCGCTGCGCGCGGCGACGGCGCACCTGCCGCTGCCCGAGCTGCTCGACCACCAGTGGTACCGGCTCGGCTGGTGGCGCCTGGCCCGTACCGAGCTCAACTACCGGCGCTTCTTCACCGTGTCCGACCTCATCGGTGTCCGGGTGGAGGACACGGAGGTCTTCGACGCGACCCACGCCAAGATCCTGGAGCTGGTGCACGACGGGGTGGTCGAGGGGCTGCGGGTCGACCACCCCGACGGCGTCGCCGATCCGGAGGGCTATCTGCGCAGGCTCCAGGACGCGGCGGGCGAGGCCTGCTGGATCGTGGTGGAGAAGATCCTCACCGGCGGCGAGCGGCTGCCCGCCGGCTGGCCCGTCGCCGGCACCACCGGCTACGACGCGCTGCACCGGATCGACGGCCTGTTCACCGACCCGGCCGGGATACGGCAACTGAGCGGTGCCTACCGGGATTTCACCGAGGCCGACGACAGCCTCGGCGGCCGCTGGGAGGACACCGTGCGCCGCGCCGCCTACACGGTGGTGACCCACGAGCTGGCGGCAGAGACGTCCACCCTGGTGCGGATCGCCGAGCGGATCTGCGCCGCGGACCCGGCTCTGCGGGATCTGGCCCCCTGGGCCCTGCGGGACGCGCTGCGGGAGCTGCTGGTCAGGGTGCCGGTCTACCGCCCGTACCGGGTGGACGCGGAGGCCGCCCTGCCGGAGGAGGCGGCTGCGGCGGCCCGGGACACGTTCACCGTCGCCGAGGAGGCCCTCGCCGTCGACGTGGTGCGCGACCTGGCCCTCGGACGGCTCGGCGACGGCCCGGACCACGGCCGCTTCCGGGCCCGGTTCGCGCAGACGGCGTCGGCGCTGCGCGCCAAGGCGGTCGAGGACACCGCCTTCTACCGCTACGCCCCCCTCATCTCGGCGAACGAGGTGGGCGGCGACCCGGGCGACCCCGCGGTGGGGCCGGCGTCCTTCCACCGCTTCTGCGCCCGTCTCGCCCAGGACTGGGCCGGCACCGGCACGGTGCTCACGACCCACGACACCAAGCGCAGCGCGGACGTGCGGGCCAGGATCGCCGTGCTTTCGGAGTGCCCCGAGCGGTGGGCGGAGTTCCTCGCCGGCATCACCGCCCAGGCGGCCCCGCCCCCCGACGCCCAACTGGCCTGGGTGGCCTGGCAGACGGCGGTCGGGCTCGGCCTGCCGGACGCCGACCGGCTGGAGGCGGCGCTGCTGAAGGCCGTGCGGGAGGCCGGCGTCCGTACGAGCTGGACGGAGGCCGACCCTGCCTACGAGAAGGCGGTCGCCGCGTTCGTGGGCTCGGGTCCCGCGGGGCCCGCCCGGGAGTCGGTGCGGCGCTTCGTGGCGGAGCTCGCCCCCTGGGTGCGGGCCAATGTGCTCGGAGCGGCGCTGCTGCACCTCACCATGCCGGGGGTGCCCGACGTGTACCAGGGCTCGGAGCGGGAGTTCCTCGCCCTGGTCGACCCCGACAACAGGGCCCCCGCCCGCTTCGGCGCACCGCTCCCGGACCCGCTTCCCGATCCGCTCCCGGCCACGGCGGACGCGGACGCACCGGCCATGTCCGGCACACCGCGCGCGGCGGACGCGGACACACCGGTCACGGCCGGCACCCCGCGCGCGGCGGGCCGCGCGGAGGCGGCGGCTCCGCGCCGGCCGGCGCGGGCGCGGACGCCGGCGGGAGCGGGGCACCGGACAGCGCGGTCGGGGCCGAGAAGCTGGCGCTCACCGCCACCGCGCTGAGGCTGCGGCGCGAGCGCCCCGAGGTGTTCGGCGCCGCGGGCTCCTACGGCCCGCTGGAGGCGATGGGCCCGGCGGCGGACCACTGCGTCGCCTTCCACCGGTCCGGCGAGGTGGTCTCGGTCGTCACCCGGCTGTCCCTGCGGCTCGACCGCGAGGGCGGCTGGCGGGACACCGCCCTGGAGCTGCCGCCGGGGCGCTGGGCCGACCTGCTCGACGGGACGCGGGAGATCGAGGGCGGCGGCCCGGTGCCGCTCGCCGGCCTCCTCGCGTCCCGCCCGGTGGTCCTGCTCAGCCGCGTGGGCGGATCAGCAGCGACTTCGGGGAGCGGGTGATCAGTCCGCTGGAGACCGGCCGGAATCCTTCGGCCCAGCGCAGCCGGGGCATCGCCTCGGTGAGCGCCCGCAGCCCGTACTCGGCCTCCATCGCCGCGAGAGCCACCGCCGGGCAGCCGCCGAGACCGTAGGTGAGCTGCCCGGGGTCGCCCCGGAGCATGTCGAAGCGGTCCGGTTCGCGGAACCGCTCCGGGTCCCGGCCCGCCGCGCCGATCAGGCACGCCACGGTGGCTCCGGCGGGCAGCGTGCCGCCGCTCAGGGTGACCCTGGCCGACGTCCGGCGGATCACCACCAGCACCGGAGGGTCGCGCCGCAGCGACTCCGTCCACGCGCGGGCGATCAGGCGCGGTTCGGCCCGGAGCGCGGCGACACGGTCGGGGTGGTCGATGACGTTGGCGAAGAACGACGCGAGCGCCTTCTCGCGCACCGACACCTGCGCGACGCACCGCCCCGCGAGCAGCGCCCGTCCGGCGGTCCTGCCGCGGACGCCGACGGCACCGGACGGGAGCCATTTGCAGAACTCCTCCACCAGGTCCGCCTGCTCCCGGCCGGCGATGCGCCGGGCCAGGACGTAGGCGGTGCGCTTGACGACCTCGCGCATCGGCTGCGGCACGGGCGCCAGATGCTCGGCGCAGGCGTCGTCGCCCGGCCGGTGGCCGTGCGTGAAACGGAGGTCGTTGAGCGCGGTGGCGACGTCGGTGTAGCGGCTGAGCAGCCATGCCCCGACGGAGGCGTCGTAGGTGAGCGGGTGCTCCTCGCGGAGCACCCGGTACCCCTCGTAGAGCTCGTGCTCGTTGCCGGTCGGCAGCCCCGGCAGCAGGACGGGCCGGTGGGAGACGGGCGTGGGCGGCACGGCCGAAGGGCCGGGCGGTACCGGGTCGGGCGTGAGGTGCATGTCGGCGTGCATCTGAGGTGCTCCCCTGTCACGGCCGCGGCTCCTCGTGGCTCGCGGTCCTTCCAGGCGACCACCGGCGCGCCGCCGCCGCCCGCCCCGTGCACCCGCACGGGTGACGGCGGAGCCTGTGGGCCATTCGGGGACGCGGCCCATGATCACGGGCCGACGAGCCCCCGGCACCGGCAGGCGGGAACGGGGGCGGCTCAGCGCGCGGTCAGGCGGAAGGACATGCTGCCGAAGCCGACCATGTCGCCGTCCTGGACGACGATCGAGCCGGTCACCCGCCGTCCGTTGACGGTGGTGCCGTTGGTGGAGCCGAGGTCGCGCAGCACCCAGAGCCGGCCCTGGGAGCTCAGCTCGGCGTGCAGCCGCGAGACGGTGTCATGGCTCAGGCGCAGCCCGTTGGCCGGGTCCCGGCCGATCCGCAGCGGGTGCGGCCCGGGCTCGGGGAAGAGCAGCGGGGGCAGCTTCTCGGCCTGCCAGGCCCTGCGCAGCCGGACCGAGAACGCCGACGCGTGGCTCACGGCCCGGTACAGCCGACGGGTGAGCCGCCCCTTCTCGGTGAGGTCGGCGGTGAGCGCGTCCAGTTCGGCGGGCACCTGCGCCGCCAGCGCGAGTTCCATCCGGCGCACGAAGGTGTCGTGCGACAGCCTGCCCTGCGCCGCGCCCTCTTTGAGCACATCGAGGACACGCTCGCGCTGCGCGTCCGACAGCCGCGCGGGATACGTGTGGAACTCGGGAGAGGACGTCACCCGACAGATTGTCGGCCCGGAGGCCCCGAGGTGTCCAGAAGAGGTGATGCGAGGCCGTCCGGGACGAAGGCCCTGACCTGCACGGAAGGATCGGTTCCGGTCCATCGGGCGTCGGTGCGCGGCCAGTTGGCGGGCCCTGACGCCCAGGCCCCTTCCCGTCCGCGCGGCCGGGGCCCACCCCGAAAAGGAGTGGACGCGGCGGCGGGGCGCCCTCTACCGTGATCACGACGCCCGCGACGACGGAGAGGAGGCGAGTGCCGTGTACACCACACCGTTCCCGCGCTCCCGCCCCGTCCGCCCGGCGTTCGCATTCTGACCGGGAGCGCTCCACAGCTTTCTCCCGGAGGAATCCCCCATGACCGAACTGGTCATCCGTGCGCTCGACTCGAGCGAGGTCTCTCTCTTCGACACCCTGCCCGACCCTCTCGGCGCCGCCGCCGGCCACGCCACGACGGTGCACCGCCCCGAGTGGAAGCGGGTCGCCCTGCGCGACGGCAAGGTCGTGGCACGCGGCGCCTGGTGGGGCGGCCCCGACGACGACACCCCACTGAACATCAACTGGTTCGACGTCGCCGAGGGCGAGGAGGAGGCGGGCGCCGAACTGCTGCGCACCGCACCCTTCCAGGTCGAACTGGAGCTCAATCTGCCCGCCGGCTGGCGGGACGACCCGGTGGCCCTGGCGGCGGGCGAGGCCCGGCTCCGTGCCGCGCGGGCCGCCGGCTACGAGGTGCTGGTCGAGCGGTACCTGTACCGCTGGACGCCGGAGTGCGGGCTGCCCGAGCGGCCGGGCCGGCTCGACTTCCGGCCGGAGCCGGACGACGCCGTGTTCTTCGACGCCCTGCGCCGCATCCACTCCGCCACGCTCGACGCGCACGCCCTGCGGGCCATCGCGGAGGGCGGCCTCGACCAGGCGGCCCAGGAGGAGCTGGACTTCTTCCACTGGTGCCCCTCGCCGCGCGAGTGGTGGCAGGTGGCGTACACGCCCGAGGGCGAGCCGGTCGGCATCCACATCCCGGCGCACAACCCGGGCGGGCCGTGCGTCGGCTTCATCGGTGTGCTGCCGGAGCAGCGCGGGCGCGGCTACGCCTACGACCTGCTGGTCGAGTGCACCCGCTTCCTCGCCGAGCAGGGCGCCGAGTTCGTCGCCGGCGGCACGGACCGGGGCAACTTCCCCATGGCGGCCAACTTCGCCCGGGCGGGCCACCCGGTGGTCCGGGAGCGCGTCAACCTGGTCCTGGCGGAACGCCGCTGAGCGGAGCGGGGGCGTCCGCCGCACCGGACGCCCCCGCGTCAGCGCGTTCGCGCGCCCCGCGTCACCCCGTTCCCCGTGCCGCGTCATGGCGTCGCGGGTCCCGGCGTTCCCGCCTTCCCCCGGCCGGGCCTGCTGCCCGTCGCCCCGCTCCGCCCCGCGTGGATGCCCGGCCCGCCGCCCCGTACGCCTGCCGGGACCGCTGACCTCCGCCCGCCGCCGCTACCGCGGCTCACGCCGCTTCTGCGCCGCGATCATGTCGCGGTACCAGGCGTACGACGCCTTCGGCGTGCGCGCCAGGGTCTCGTAGTCGATGTGCACCAGGCCGAAGCGCTGCGCCGCGCCCTGGGCCCACTCGATGTTGTCGGTGAGGGACCAGGTGAAGTAGCCCCGTACGTCGACCCCCTCCGCCGCGGCGCGGTGCAGCGCGCGGAGGTGGGAGTCGAGGAAGGCGATGCGCCGCTGGTCGTCGGTCCCCTCGTAGGAGCATCCGTTCTCCGTGACGATCACCGGCGGCAGGCGCTTTCCGTAGCGGTCGCGGAGGCCGGTGAGTACTTCGCGCAGCCCGTCGGGGACGACCGGCCAGCCGAAGTCGGTGTGTTCGGCGGTCTCGATGTCGCGCAGCCCGAACGGCAGCCCTTCGGGCATGCCGACGCCGGCGAAGCTGTCGAGGGCGCCCCCGGCTTCTCCGGCGGGCGCACCGACGAGCATCGGGTGGTAGTAGTTCACGCCGTAGAAGTCGAGCGGCTGCGCGATCACGGCCAGGTCCTCGGCGACCGGTCCGGGCATCAGCGCGGCGATGTCCTCGTCCGGATAGGCGCCGGTGAGCAGCGGGTCGGAGAAGAGGTGGTTGGTGAGCGTGTCGTACAGCCCCGCGGCGAAGCGGTCGTCCTCGCCGTCGCCCGCCGTCCACACAGGGGAGTGGGACACGGCGATGCCGACCCGGGAGGCGCCGGCGGCGCGCAGCGCCTGTGCCGCGAGGCCGTGGGCGAGGAGCTGGTGGTGCGCGGCGGGCAGCGCGTCGAAGAGCAGGCGCCGGCCGGGTGCGTGCTCGCCGAGCGCGTAGCCGAGGAGGGTGACCTCGGCCGGTTCGTTGAGGGTCATCCACAGGGGGACCCGGTCGGCGAGCCGGCCGGCCACCGCGGCCGCGTACTCGGCGAAGCGTTCGGCGGTGTCCCGGCGCAGCCAGCCGCCCGCCTCGTCCAGCGGGAGCGGGGTGTCCCAGTGGTAGAGGGTCGGCGCGGGCCGGATGCCGCGGGCGCACAGCTCGTCGACGAGCCGGTCGTAGAAGTCCAGGCCGGGGGCGTTCACCAGGCCGCTGCCGCCCGGGATCACCCGGGGCCAGCTCACCGAGAAGCGGAAGACGTCGGCGCCGAGCCCGGCGAGCAGGGCCACATCCTCCCGGTACCGGTCGTGGAAGCCCGTGCCGCGTGCGGCGTCCGCGCCGCCCTTGATCCGTCCGGCCGCGGCGAAGGCGTCCCAGCCCGAGAGGCCCTTGCCGTCGGTGGCGGCGGCACCCTCGGTCTGGAAGGCGGAGGCGGCGGCTCCCCACAGGAATCCGGGCGGGAAGAGGGGCATCGGCTCTGACGGCGTCGGCATGCTCCGTGACCTTAATGGCCCAAGCACGCCGCCTGAAGACCCCCTTCTTGCCAGGATGGACGAGCCGACGGGGTCGGCGGTAATCGACGGGACGGCATCGACGACGAGGGGACCGCCAGTGCTGCTGTTCGAGGTGTGGGCACCGCATGCCGAGGAGAAGGTCACGCTGCGGCTGGAGGGCGAGGACCTGCCCATGCAGCCGGCGCAGGGCCGGACGGGCTGGTGGTTCACGGAGGCGCCGGCGGCCGACGGCGACCGGTACGGATTCGCCCTGGACGGCGGTCCCGTCCGGCCCGACCCGCGTGCGCGCCGCCTCCCCGACGGCCCGGACGGCCTCGCGGCGGTGGTCGACCACGGCCGTCACGTCTGGCAGCGGGACTGGCCGGGGCTGGGGCTGAAGGGCGCCGTCCTGTACGAGCTGCACATCGGCACGTACACCGCCGAGGGCACCCTGGACGCGGCGGCCGGGCGTCTCGCGGAACTGGCGGACCTCGGTGTCACGCATGTGGAGCTGATGCCGCTCTGCCCGTTCCCGGGTACGCACGGCTGGGGGTACGACGGGGTGGCGCCCTGGGCGGTGCACGAACCGTACGGCGGCCCCGAGGCACTGAAGCGCTTTGTCGACACCGCCCACGGCCTCGGGCTGGGGGTCGTCCTCGACGTCGTGCACAACCACCTCGGGCCCGCGGGCAACCATCTGCCCGCGTACGGCCCGTACTTCACCGACACCCATCACACCCCGTGGGGCTCGGCGGTCAATCTGGACGCCGCCGGGTCCGACGAGGTGCGGGCCTACTTCCTCGGCAGCGCCCTCGCCTGGCTGCGTGACTACCGGATCGACGGGCTGCGGCTGGACGCGGTCCACGCGCTGGCGGACACCCGGGCGCTGACGTTCCTGGAGGAGCTGGCGGCGGCCGTCGACGCCCTCTCGGCCGATCTGGGCCGCCCGTTGTTCCTGATCGCCGAGTCGGATCTGTGCGACCCGCGGACGACGGCCCCCCGGGCGGCCGGCGGCATCGGCCTCCACGCCCAGTGGAACGACGACTTCCACCACGCCCTGCACACCGCGCTGACCGGCGAGGCGCAGGGCTACTACGCCGACTTCGCGGGCGCGCCGATGGCGGCCCTCGCCAAGACGCTGACCCGGGTCTTCTTCCACGACGGCACGTACTCGACGTTCCGCGGCCGCACCCACGGCCGTCCCGTGGACGTGACCGGCACCCCGGCGCAGCGGTTCCTGGCCTACGCGCAGACCCACGACCAGATCGGCAACCGGGCGCTCGGCGACCGGCTGTCCGCCAGCCTCTCCCCCGGGCTGCTGGCCTGCGCGGCGGCGCTCGTCCTGACGGGCCCGCACACGCCGATGCTGTTCATGGGCGAGGAGTGGGGCGCGGGCACGCCCTGGCAGTACTTCACCGACCACACCGACCCCGTGCTCGCCGAGGCCGTCCGCACGGGCCGGCGGCGGGAGTTCGCGGAGCACGGCTGGGACGCGGACGAGATCCCCGATCCGCAGGCTCCCGCGACCCGGGAGCGTTCCTGCCTGGACCGCGCGGAGCGCGAGCGCGAACCGCACGCGGGCCTGCTGGCCTGGTACCGCCGGCTGATCGCGCTGCGCCGTACGCTGCCCGACCTCACCGATCCCGATCTCGCGGCGGTGAAGGTCGCCTACGACGAGCAGGGGCGCTGGCTGGTGTGCCGCCGCGGGGACCTGCGGGTGGCCGTCAACCTGGGTACGGCTCCCGCCGCGATCCCGCTCGGCGGGGGCGGCCGGATGGTGGCCTCCTGGGGCGACGCGGAGGTGCCCGGCGACGACGGCGTGCTGCTGCTCGGCCCGGAGAGCTGCGTGCTGCTCGCGCGTTCCTGACACACGGGGCCCGGGCGCCGGCAGGCGGCCGGGTCACCGGGGCGGGCACGGCGGCCGGGTCACCGGGGAGGCCGGGTCACCGGGGCAGGCAGGGCGGCCGGGTCGCCGGGGAGGCCGGGTCGCCGGGGCGGCGCTACTCGACGATCGCCATCTCCCGCGGCGTGGTGTTGAACCGGCGGGCGCCGTCGTCGGTGACGGTCACGATGTCCTCGATGCGCACCCCGAAGCGGCCCGGGAGGTAGATGCCGGGCTCGACGGAGAAGCACATCCCGGGGACGAGCGGCTGCTCCTCGCCCTCGATCATGTAGGGCGGCTCATGGGTGGTGACGCCGATGCCGTGGCCGGTGCGGTGGATGAACAGGTCCCCGTACCCGGCCTCGTCGATGATCTCGCGCGCGGCGCGGTCGACGTCCTGGCAGGCGGCTCCGGGCCGGACCGCCTCGATGCCGGCCCGCTGCGCCTCGCGCACCACGTCGTGGATGTGCTGCTCGGCCGGGCTGGGCTCGCCCACGTGCACGGTGCGGGTGGTGTCGGAGCCGTACCCGTCCTTCAGGCCGCCGAAGTCGAGCACCACCATGTCGCCCGCGACGATGGTCCGGTCCCCCGCCTCGTGGTGGGGATTGGCGCCGTTGGGCCCCGAGCCGACGACCGTGAAGTCGACCTGGGAGTGGCCGAACCGCATCAGCAGCGCGGCGAGGTCGGCCGCGACCTCGGTCTCCCTGCGTCCCGCGAAGCGTGCCGTGAGGATCTCGGCGTACGCCCGGTCCGCCGCCGCCCCCGCCGCTTCGAGGCGGGCCAGTTCATGGGCGTCCTTCACGGCGCGGAGCATGGGCAGGGCCTCGGTGAGCGACACGTAGGACGCGGCGGGCAGTTCGCGCTGGAGGCCGAGCAGGTGCATCGCCCAGGTGTTGTCGCTGACGGCGAACCTGCCGCGGGCGTCGAGCAGCGGTGCGACGGCGGCGTACGGGTCCTTGCCGTCGGTCCAGTCGCGCACGGTCAGCGCGGGCGCCGCGATGGCCCCGGCCGCGTCCGGCGCCTCCAGGGTGGGGACCACGAGGACCGGCTCCCGGCCGGCGGAGAGCACCAGGACGGTGAGCCGCTCGGTCGCGACGGGCCGGTAGCCGGTGAGGTGCACCAGGTCGGGACCCGGGGCGACCAGCACACCGGCGAGTCCCGCCTCGGCGGCGGCCTCCGCGGCGCGGGTCATCCGGGCGCGGTAGTCGTCGGCGGTGAACGGTGCCGGCGTGCTGCTCGTCGGCGTGCTGGTCATGGTGCCTCCTGCCGGGCCGGTGCGGTGGACACGTCTGCCCGTCATCCTCCCCGGGCGGGCCGCCCGGCGCGAGCCCGGTGTCGCCCGGCGCGGCAGCCGCCGGGGCGCGTGGCCGCGCCGGGGCACGCCAGGCCGTCAGGCGCCGTCGTCGGGACGCCCCTGCTCGTCGGCGACCAGCCGCTCCAGGAGGGCGTGGAACTCCTCGCCGATCAGGATGCGCAGCCCTTCGCCGTCCTCCTCCCGGTCGCTGAGCTGGGTGAGGGTCCCGTCGTGCCACCAGTAGACGTACGGGCTGATGGCGCCGGGCGTGTCCTCGAAGCCGGTGGCGGCGAACGCGGCCATGCCGTTCAGCGCGGCGATCATGCCGGTGTCGCGGATGGGGTGGAAGGCGAGCTGGTGCCGGAAGGGGATCGCCACCAGCGCGCCGTCCGGCGGCAGTTCCTCGCCGGTCACCTGACGGACGACGCTCTCCAGGGCGAGGATCCGGCTCGCGGTGTAGAAGGAGTCGCCGAGGACCACCTCGAAGCGCATCCCCTCGTCGTCCCGGACCGTCTCATGGGCCTCGACCGGGAGCCCGCGCAGGTTGTAGAGGGCCTGGTCGCGCAGGTAGGCCAGGTCGCCGAGGGGCTGGAGCGCCTCGTCGGTGAGCATCATGACGCTCTCCGGGAGGTCGAGCGCGAGGATCTCGCGCAGCCCGGGGCCTACGTCGCGGGCGTACTGGAAGTTCGAGGTGTCGAGGCCCTGGGCGCCGACGACCCGCGGATAGAGCTGGGCGCGGATCTGCTCGGCGGGCAGCGTGTCCAGCGCGGACGGCGCGTCCATGGCGCGCAGCACCATGCCCACGTGCTGCCGGACGAGGTCGGGCCACACGCGCGGGCCCCGCTCGTCGTTGTGGCAGACGGCGGCCAGGTTGCCGAGTCCGAACTGGCGGCCGTCGCTGTCGGTCACCATGTCGGCGAAGACGCTGACCTCGAGCCCCTGTTCGGCGAAGCACTCCCTGACCAGGCCGCGGAAGCGGCTGCCCTCCGCGACCGAGAGGAAGGCGAACTCCGGATCCCGGGGCGCATCGCGTCCGTCGCGCTTCGGCCCTCGCCGGAACAACCCCACGTCGACCGCCCTTCCCGCTCCCTCGTCTGCTCCTGCCGAGCCTACCCACCGGAGGTGAACCGCGGGGCGGCGGCCCGCGGCCCCGTGGTCGGCGGCCCACCGGGCCGGCGCGCGTGCGGGGCGGACTCACGGCCCGCCGGTGCGTGTCAGCCGGCGGTGATCACCAGGTCGGCGCGGTCGCGGTCGCGGGCGACGAGCCGCGCGTTGCGCTCGTCGGAGCCCCGCACCCAGCGCTCGGCGTCCCCGCGGTCCTTGCCGAAGCGCACATGCCGGTCGACCAGGCGCCGCACCCGGACGGCGGGGTCGGCCTCCAGATACCAGACCTCGTCGAGCAGCGGACGCACCCGTGCCCAGTGGCCGCCGTCGTGGAGAAGGTAGTTGCCCTCGGTGACGACCAGCGGGACGCCCGGATCGACGGGCAGGCTTCCGGCGACGGGCTCCTCGACGGCGCGGTCGAAGTCCGGGGCCCAGACGGTGGTGTCGGCCTCGGGGGCGCGCAGCCGGGTGAGCAGGGCCGCGTATCCCGCGGCGTCGAAGGTGTCGGGGGCGCCCTTGCGGCCGGCCCGGCCGAGGCGTTCCAGCTCGCGGCCGGCGAGGTGGAAGCCGTCCATGGGCACGAGCACGGCGAGCGGGCCCGCGGGGCTCGCGGCGTTGAGCGCCGCGACGAGGTGCCCGGCGAAGGTGGACTTCCCCGCGCCCGGGGCGCCGGTGACGCCCAGGATGCGGCGTCCGCCCTGGGCGGCGAGACCCCGGGCGCGGTCCAGGAGGTGCGGCGGGACGGAGTGGACGGCCATGCCGGTGATTGTCCCACCCGGGTGTTACGTATAACCTGACCGGATGCCCCACATCGCCCTGGTCACCCTGGTCGTCCGCTCGTACGACGAGGCCATCGCCTTCTACACGGGCCCGCTCGGTTTCGAGCTGGCCGAGGACACCGACCGCGGGGACGGCACCCGCTGGGTGGTCGTCCGCCCGCCCGGCGCCCCCGAGGGCACGGGTTTGCTGCTCGCCCGCGCGAAGGACGGGGAGCAGGCCGCCCGCGTCGGATCGCAGACCGGCGGCCGGGTCGGCTTCTTCCTCCACACCGACGACTTCGCCCGCGACCACGCCCGGATGACCGCGGGCGGCGTCCGCTTCCTGGAGGAGCCGCGGCACGAGGCGTACGGCTCGGTGGCGGTCTTCGAGGACCTGTACGGCAACCGCTGGGACCTGCTGGAACCGCGCTGACGGCGCTCCCCCGGCGGCGGTCCCGGTACCCGGGCCGGGCCACCGGAACAGCCGCCGGCCGCGTTGTCAGTGGCGGCTCCTACAGTGGTGGGTGCGGGGGGTTGACCACGGCCCCCGCACAACCACGGGGGAAATCATGACCACTTCGGCCGTCACCGTGCCCGCCGACGAGCTGCACCCGTCGATCGTCCATCCGCCGACGCTGCGTCTGCTCACGGGGGCGGGGCTGCCCGCGCGGCACGCGCTGATGCGTTTCGTGCCGCTCGCCGAGTCGGGCGGTGTGCCGGTGCCGGCCCTGCTGGCGCCCGGGGCCGACGTGGGGAAGCTGGATCCGCACGTCGCCGGACTGCTGCTCGTCGGGCACCTCCGGGCGGACGGCGAGGACACTCTGGAGATCGTGCTCGACGGGGCCACCGGGCGGGTGTTCACCCTGTATCTCTTCGAGGACTCGCCCCAGTTGCTGGAGGCCCTCCCCCTGGCGCCGTCGCTCGGCGCGCTGGCCCGCTTCCTCGCGGAGACGGACGACTTCGCGGCACGGCGCGGGCGCTTCGCCTCACTGGCGGGCCGGGCGGGGGCGGACGCGGTGGCGGAGGCCGGGCGCCTGCTGCTGGCCGCCTTCGACGACGCCGACTGGGACGGCGAGGACTGGGGCGAGGCCGGTGCGCGGGACGAGTGGGAGCACGCCCTGCCCGCGTACTGGCGGATCGCGGCCACCGTCCGGCCGCTCGGGCTGATCGCCGCCCCGGGCGACGGGCTGCGGCTCGCGCTCCCGCCGGGCCTGCTCGACGAGGAGTTCGGCGCCGCCGACATCCGGCGCTTCGCTCCGTCCGCGCTGCCTGCCGCACTGACCCACGAACCGACCAGGCGCTTCCTCACCGAGGTCGGACTGCCGCGTACGGAGCTGATGTTCGGCCTCTGGGGAGACGAGGACGTGCTGCGCACCCTCGCCGAGAGCGAGGCCGCCCGGCACGACGGCGACGGCGACGAGGACCGGCCGATACCGCCCGGCGCCGACGGGCTGGTGACGCTGGGCAGCCTGGTGCACGACATGGAGGTCGTCATCGACGGCGGCACCGGCCTGCTGTCCTGGCGCGAGTACGGCGGCGCCACGACCACCCCGGTCAACGCCGACGTCTCCACCCTGGCCTTCACCCTCTGGATGTACAGCCGGGAGCAGGAGCTCGACCAGGAGCACGGTTTCACCTCCGACTTCTACGAGCCGCTCGCGGCCGCCATGGTCGAGGTGCTCGCCTCGGCCGACCCGGTCGCCTGCCTGCCGGCCGAGCACGAGGACGACTACCGCTACTGGCCGGAGGTGTTCCACGACGAGGCGGGCGGGGTGCTCTGAGCGGAGGGCGGCCGGCTCCGCCCGGTGGCCGCGGCGGAGCACCGGTGAGCCCGCGGGCGGCGGCCGGCACGCGGCTCACTGGTCGCGGCGGTGCACCGCGGTGACGGCCACCGCCGCGGCGGCGAGGGCCCACAGGGCGTAGACCGTCCAGGCCCCGGCCGCCGACCACGGGTGGACCAGCCCCTCCGGGCCGTAGGGGATGTCCGTCAGCCGCAGCCACGCCCGGTACGGCAGCGCGTGCCCGAGGACGGCCGAGAGATGGCGGTCGTCGGTGAGGAGGAGCGGAAGCAGCAGCAGGACGACCACACAGCCCACCACCGCCCCCGGTCCGTGGCGTACCAGGGCCCCTATCGCGACGCCGGCGATCGCGGCCACCGGAGCCAGCAGCGCGGAGGCGGCCACCACCCGCAGCGCGCCCGGGTGGTCGAGCGGTACCCCCGCGCCCCGGGTGCCGAGGATCGCCTGGGTCACGGCGAACGACACCCCGGCCACCAGCGCGCCGAAGACCGTCGCCACGGCCGCGACCACGGCCGTCCTGGCGGCCATGACGGACCGGCGCGCGGGGACGGCGGCGAAGGTGGTGCGGATCAGCCCGCTGCTGTACTCGCCGGTGACGGCGAGCGCACCGAAGGCGCCCGCGAAGAGCATCATCAGCGTGCCCGCGTTGGTGGTGAAGGCGTGCAGCAGCGGCATGCCTTCCGCGACGAACCGGTCGGCGTAGGAGGCGTCCTCCGTGTTCCAGTAGCGGCGGGTGTCCCAGGAGGTGCCCGCGTTGAAGGCGAGGACGGCCAGCGCGGCGGCCGCCAGGCTCCAGGCCGTCGAGCGCAGGGACCACAGCTTGAGCCACTCGGCGGCCAGCAGGTCGAGGAAGCGCGGCCGGGGCTCACCCGCGGGGACGAGGGCGGCGGGCGCCGGCGCGGTCGGCATCGGGGTCGGGGTCGGGGTCGGGGTCGGGGTCGGGTTGGTCACCGGTCCTCCCCCGCGGCGAATTCGACGCTGTCGGCGGTCAGTCGCATGAAGGCGTCCTCCAGTGAGGCGGTGCGGGTGGTGATCTCGCTGAGCAGGATCCGGTGGTCGAGGGCGAGCGCGGCGACACGGCCGGCGTCGGCGCCCGTGACGGTGAGGCGGTCGCCGTCCGCGCGGACGGCGGCCCCGTCGGCGGTGAGCAGGGCGGTGAGCCGTGCGCCGTCCGGCGTCCGGACGATGACGCTCCCGGCCCCGCCGCCCCGGGCGGCGAAGGCGGAGAGGCTCTCCGCGGCGATCAGTTCACCGCGGCCGATGACGACGAGGTCGTCGGCGGTGTGCTCCATCTCGGACATCAGATGACTGGAGACCAGCACGGTCCGCCCCTGCTCGGCCAGCCCCCGGAACAACCCCCGCACCCACTTCACACCCTCGGGGTCGAGGCCGTTGAGCGGCTCGTCGAAGAGCAGCACCGGCGGGTCGCCGAGCAGCGCTCCCGCGATGCCCAGCCGCTGGCGCATCCCCAGGGAGTAGCCGCCGATCCGGCGGCGTGCCGCGCCGGTGAGGCCCACCTGGTCGAGCACCTCGGCGACCCTGGCGCGCGGGATGCGGTTGGAGCGGGCCAGCGCCGCCAGATGGGCCGTGGCGCGGCGGCCCCGGTGGACCTCTCCCGCGTCGAGCAGGGCCCCGACGTGCCGCAGTCCGCGCGGCCTGTCCCGGAACGGCCGGCCCCCGACGGTCACGGTGCCGCTCGTGGGGGTGTGCAGTCCCAGCATCATCCGCAGCGTGGTGCTCTTCCCCGCCCCGTTCGGCCCGAGGAATCCCGTCACCCGCCCCGGGCGCACGGTGAACGTCAGGTCCTTCACCGCCGTCGTGCGGCCGTAACGCTTCGTCAGTTCCTTGACCTCGATCATGGGTCCACCGTGCCGCCGGGCGGGGCGCCCCGGCATCCGGCCGGGGCGGACACTCCCGGCCCGCCGCCGTCGACCGTGGTCGTACACCCCGGGTCGGATGTCCGCCGCAGGGCGCCCGTCTACGATCACGCCATGTCCGCGACACAGCCCCCCTCCTCTCAGGACGACCCGCCGCCCGGACGGTCGTGGCGCAACGCGCCGCCGTGGGTGTGGACGGTGCTCGCCTGGTGCGCGGGGCTGGTGTTCACCTTTCTCATCCGGGTGCGCCTGCCGGGAGAGGACGCGCCGCCGGTCCTGGCGGGCGTGCTGTTCTACCGGTGGGACGGCATCACCCAACTGGTGCTCGCCACCGCGCTGACCGTGGCGGGGGCGCGGTGGCTGGACCGCTCGCCGCTGGGCGGATTGGGTCTGCTGCTGGGCGCCTCCGTCATCGCCACGATGCCGCTGAGCGTCGGGGAGATCCCGCTGGCCCAGTTCCTGGCCGTCGACGTCGCCCTGTACACCGTCGCGGCCTCGCGTCCGCGCCGCACCGGGGCGGTGGCCGTCGCCCTGGCACTCGGGGTGCTGGCCGGCTATCTGGCCTTCCGGTGGCTGGCCGGCTGGACCACCGGCACCTCGGCCGAGCTCGCGGTGGCGCTGACGGCCGTGGTCGCCTGGCTGACGGGCGACTCGGCGCACCGGTCCCGCCTCCATTCCGAGGAGCTCCGGGCGCGGAGCACGGCCCAGGCGGTCAGCGACGAACGTCTGCGGATCGCCCGGGAGTTGCACGACATGGTGGCGCACAGCATCGGGATCGTCGCCCTCCAGGCGGGAGCGGCCCGGCGGGTCATCGACACCCAGCCGGAACGGGCCCGCGAGGCGCTCGGCGAGGTGGAGGCCACCAGCCGGGAGACGCTGGCCGGGCTGCGCCGGATGCTCGGCGCGCTCCGCGAGGCCGACCGCGGCGGGGACCCGGCGCGGGAGGGGGCCGCCGGTACGCCGGGGCTCGACGAGGTGGACCGGCTGGCGGCGACGACCACCGCGGCGGGGGTGCGGGTGGAGGTGCGCCGGGTGGGCGGACGGCGGCCGCTGCCGCGGGAGATCGACCTGTCGGCGTACCGCATCGTGCAGGAGTCGGTCACCAATGTGGTCCGCCACGCCTCGACCGGCGCGTGCCGGGTGACGCTGGAGCAGCGGGAGGACGCCCTGTCGATCGAGGTCGCCGACGAGGGGCGGGGCGGGGTGCCGTCGGACACCGGCTACGGGCTGCTGGGCATGCGGGAGCGGGTCGGACTGCTGCGCGGCGAGTTCTCCGCGGGCCCCCGCCCCGGCGGCGGATTCCTCGTCCGGGCCCGGCTGCCCCTCCCGGAGCCCGCACCCGCGACGGACGCCGCCCGACTCCCCGAGACCGCACCTGCGACGGACCCCGCCCCGCCCACGGAGCCCGCCCGCGCCGTCACGGCGCCCCGTCCCACGGAGACCGCCCGATGACGACACCCGGCGGCACGGAGCCGGTCGCCGCCCGGAGCGCCGGGGCCGCGGAACCGCGCCGCCGGCCAGGCGGCGAACCGCCCGGCGGCGCCTCCCCCGAGGGCGCGCAGCCCGCGCCCGCCGGCACGGGCGCTCCGGCGGTCCGGGTGGTGCTCGCCGACGACCAGCCGCTGGTGCGCGCCGCGCTGCAGATGGTGATCACCGACGCCCCGGGCATCGAGGTGGCCGGGGAGGCGGGCAACGGCGCGGAGGCCGTCGCGCTCGCCGAGAGCCTGCGGCCGGACGTCGTCGTGATGGACATCAGGATGCCCGTGCTGGACGGGATCGAGGCGACGCGCCGGATCACCGGCCGGCCCGGCGGTCCCCATGTCATCGTGCTGACCACGTTCGACGACGACGAGGTCGTCTACGGCGCGCTGCGGGCGGGTGCCGCGGGCTTCCTGGTGAAGGACATGGCCCTGGACGACATCCTCGCGGCGGTGCGGCTCGTCGCGGCGGGCGAGGGGCTGATCGCGCCGGGCGTGACCCGCCGTCTGATCAGGGAGTTCGCGCGCCGCCCGGGACCGGCCCCCGGGCCCGGCCGGGAGCTGTCGGTCATCACCGACCGCGAGCGCGAGGTGCTGACACTGGTCGGGAGCGGCCTGTCGAACACCGAGATCGCCGAGCGCCTCGTGATCAGCGTCGCCACCGCCAAGACGTATGTCACCCGTCTGCTCTCCAAGCTCGGCGCCCGCGACCGGGTCCAGCTCGTGATCATCGCCTACGAGACCGGCCTGGTGTCCGCCACCGGCTGACCGCCGCGGCAGGACACCGGCCGACCGCCGCCGCAGGACACCGCCCGACCGCCACCACCAGGCACCGCCCGACCGCCGCGACACGACGCCGGCCACCCGCACAGGACACGCGACCGGAGGCGGAAGAAGCCCCCAACGTCCGCCCGCACGGCATAAATGGGGCGTCCCACGGGGTCGGCGGCGGGCCTCCCGTGCGCTGAGCCGATCATGACGGCATGACCACCACCTCCCGGCGCGGCCTGCTGGCCGCCTTCACCGCCTCGGCCGCCGCGCTCCCGCTCGGCGCCCTGGCGGCGCCTTCGGCACGGGCCGCCGCAGCGGCCCCCGGCGCGGCTCCGGCCGCGGCCCCGGCCGGGGGCCTCGCGACCCCCCGTTCCTCGGTGACGACCGCCCCGCTGGACGCCTCCTGGTTCACCCGTCAGACGCTGGGCGCGGCCCTGACCGCCACGGTGCTGCCCGGGACACCGGCCCGCACCGAGGTGACCTCGGGCGGCCGGCGGGTCGCGATGCTGACGCACGGGGCCCGCACGGTCGTGCTGCCCGGCCCCGGGCGGACGTTCACCGAGAACAAGAAGCCCTTCGCGGACGACTTCGGGCGCACCCTGCCGGACCCGTCGCTGCCGGAGGCCGACCGGCAGTACTGGGGTTCCTCCCCCGGCGGCGGGAGCTGGTCCACGCTCGGGCCCGCGGCGAGCGACTACGCGGTGGTCCCGGGCACCGGTCTGATCACGCTGACCACCGACTACGCCAGCCGGCACGCCACCCTGCGCGACGACCGGATCGGCGACGTCGACGTCCGGTCCACGGCGTCGTTCGACAAGGTGCCCACCGGACAGGCGTGTTCGTACGCGCTGTCCTTCGGCTACCAGGACACCCGCAACAGCTACCGCGCGCGGCTGTCGTTCCTGACCTCGGGCGCCGTGGAACTGCGCGTCGAGAAGGAGGTCGCCGACACGGTGACCCAGCTCGTGCCCGCGCAGACGCTCGCGACGGGTGTGCCGGCGGGCACGCCGTGGACGGTCCGGGTGCGCCGCGAGGGCGAGCGCATCCGGGTGAAGGCGTGGCGGGCGGCGGGGGCCGAGCCCGCGGCGTGGGCCGTGGACACCACCGACCCCACGTTCCTCCGGGGCCGGGTCGGGCTGCGCGCGCTGGCCAACGACGGCTGCACCGCGCTGCCGGTCACCCTGGCGGTCAGCCGGTTCCAGGTGGACGCCGCGACCTGGGACGCCCCGCCCTCGGTGACCCACGGCGGCTGGGTGCGGGTGCTGCCGGAGCCCTTCGACGGGACGTGGACGGCCGCGCTGGAGGAGACGGTGCGGGGCTGGGCCGGCTCGACCGCCCCCGATGTGCTCGCCTTCGCCGCGATGTTCCTGGCCGGCGCCCCCGCGGTGGTCGGCGGCACCGGGCAGGCGGCGGGGCGGCAGGTTCTCGGCGAGTCCGGCTACGGCTACCTGGACGCGCGGGGCAACCGCTACGAGGGGGCCGACTTTCACGAGTACATGGGGATCGGCTGGACGTTCCCCGACGGCACCCGGACCGGGCCGTCCACGCGCCAGACGGGGAACCTGGACTGCTCGGGCTACACCCGGATGGTCTTCGGCCATCACCTGGGCGTGCCGCTGGCCGCCGGGGAGGACACCTCGGGCACCCGGCTGCCGCGCAAATCGCGTGACATGGCCGTGTACGCGCCCGGGGTGCGCGTCGACCGCACCGACGGCTCGGCGCCCCCGGCCGCGGACCGGCTCCAGCCCGGTGACCTGGTGCTCTTCAACGCGGACTCGGGTGACGACGGCACATCGGCGACGGTCGACCATGTCGGTATCTACCTGGGCAGGGACACGGCCGGCGGCCGCCGCTTCCTCTCCAGCCGCAAGACGGGCAACGGGCCCACCATGGCCGATCTGGGCGGCGCCTCGCTGCTGGACGGCACCGGCACCTACGCCAGGACGCTGCACACCGTGCACCGCCTCTGACCCGCCGTCCGGCCCGGGCGCCCCTGTGCGGGGGCCCGGGCCGGACCGGGGTCAGGCCCGGTCCGGGTCCAGCGTGAGCGAGATCGAGTTGATGCAGTACCGCTGGTCGGTCGGGGTCTGGTAGCCCTCGCCCGCGAAGACGTGGCCGAGGTGCGACCCGCAGCGGGCGCACCGGACCTCGGTGCGGACCATGCCGTGGGTGCGGTCCTCGACCAGTTCGACCGCGTCGGTGTCCTTCGGGTCGTAGAAGGACGGCCAGCCGCAGTGCGACTCGAACTTGGTGTCGGAGCGGAACAGCTCCGCCCCGCAGGCCCGGCAGGAGTAGGTGCCGGCGGTCTTGGTGTCGGTGTACTCGCCGACGAAGGCGGGCTCGGTGCCGGCCTGGCGGAGCACGGCGTACTCCGCGGGGTTCAGCTCGGCCCGCCACTGCTCGTCGGGCTTCTCGATCTCGTACGCCATCACAGGCTCCCTCGGGTCGGTTCGGCGGCCCGGCCGTGCGCCGTCGCGCTCACTGGGCCAGCCGGGCGAGGACGGCCGGGCCGAGGTCCGTGACATCGCCGGCGCCCATGGTCAGAACGAGATCACCGGGCTTCGCCATTCCCGCGACGACCTCGGGGACGGTCTCCTTGTCGTGGACGGCCCGCACCCGGGCGCCGGCCGCGTTCGCCGCGTCGATGATCAGCTCGCTGGTGACGCCCGGGATCGGGTCCTCACGGGCCGGGTAGATGTCGAGGACCACGGACTCGTCGGCGAGGGCGAGGGCCTGGCCCATCTCCTTGCCGAGTTCCTGGGTGCGCGAGAAGAGGTGCGGCTGGAAGACGACGAGCAGCCGGGAGCCGTCGGCCGCGGAGCGCATCGCCTCCAGGTCGGCCGTCATCTCGGTGGGGTGGTGGGCGTAGGAGTCGATGACCTGGACGCCCGCCGCCTCGCCCTTGAGCTGGAGGCGGCGCTTGACGCCGGTGTAGCTGCCGATGGCGGAGGCCAGGTTGTGCGCCGGGATGCCGAGGGCGACCCCGGCGGCGAGCGCGGCGACCGCGTTGAGGGCGTAGTGCCGGCCGGGGACGGAGACGGTGAAGGTCAGGAACCGGCCGTCGAGCAGCACGGTCACCTCGCTGGTCAGGCCCCGCGGAGTGATCTTGTGGACGCGGACGTCGGCGTCCTCGTGCTCGCCGTAGGTGACCACCCGGAGCGACGGCAGGCCGCGCACCCGGCGGGTCAGTTCGACGGCGCCCTGCTGGTCGGCGCAGACGACCAGGGTGCCGCCGGGGACGATCTTGCCGACGAAGGTCTCGAAGGACGCGAAGATCTCGTCCATCGAGGCGTAGTTGGCGTGGTGGTCGAGTTCGGCGTTGAGGACGATCGCGACGTCCGGGTCGTACTTGTGGAAGCTGCGGTCGCTCTCGTCGGCCTCGGCGACGAAGATGTCGCCCTCGCCGTGGCGGGCGTTGGTGCCGGGGCCCTCCAGGTCGCCGCCGATCGCGTACGACGGGTCGAGGCCGAGGTGGGTCAGGGCGACGGCGAGCATGGAGGTGGTCGTCGTCTTGCCGTGGGTGCCGGCGACGGCGATGGAACGCAGCCCGGTCATCAGGGAGGCGAGCGCGTCGGAGCGGTGGACGACCGGCACGGACAGCTCGGCGGCGCGCACCAGCTCCGGGTTGTCGGCGCGGATGGCGCTGGAGACGACGACGCAGCTCGCGTCGTCGGCGAGGTGCGCGGCGGCGTGCCCGATGTGGACGGTGGCGCCGAGCGCGCGCAGCGACTCGGCGGTGGCGGACTCCTTGGCGTCGCTGCCCGCCACCTTGGCCCCGCGCTGGGCGAGGATCTTCGCGATGCCCGACATTCCGGCGCCGCCGATGCCGATGAAGTGCGGGCGCTCCATGGCGCTGGGGACGGCGGGTGCCATGTGTCAGTCTCCCGGGGTGGGTGTGCGGGTGCAGTGGCCCAGCCTAATGGTCCGGCGCCACCGCCCCGGGGCCCGGCCGGGCGCGCCGCGGCCGTCCGCCGGCGCGCCCGCCGGGGCTCACTCGCTGTGGGCGAAGAGCTTGAGCACCGGGACGCCGACCTTGTGTCGGGCGCGGGAGGCCCAGTCGCGGTGGAAGAACTCCTCCACGTAGTGCGGCTCGGTCAGCACGATGACCTCGTCGGCGTCCGCCTCGGCGACCATGTCCTTCAGCCGGGCGAGCGGGTGGTCCTCGACGACCTGGCCGGTGGCCTCGCAGCCCGCGGCGTGCAGGGCGGCCAGCGAGACGGCGAGTCCGCGCTCGGCGGGGGCCTTCGCCTCGTCGCCCTCCGGTTCGTCCCCCTCGCGCACGGCCTCCTTCAGCTCGCCCAGGGCGAGGTCGTCGATGGCGCGCAGCAGGACGTCCGCCTGGTCTCCCCGGGGCTGCATCAGGACCACGAACGACACGTCCTCGTCGCCGTGCAGGGTGGTGAGGAACTCCACGTCTTCGCCGGTAAGGGGCTTCTCGATCATCAGTACGCTTGTGAACACGTTCAGGAGCCCTTCTGCGGAAACCATCCTTCCCCGTGACCGCACGGGGTTCTGCGACACAAGTGTGCCCCTCGGAAGCTAAGCGGAACTGTTAATTCCGCCGATTGTCACCTGCCGTGGCACAGGTGTGACCGCACAGGTGCCCGAGTGCGGCCCCGTGCGGGGGAGGAAGCGGCCCGGCCGCTCAGGCGGACGGCCCGGGGGCCCGGCGGTAGCGGGTGAACAGGAAGCCCGCGTCCTCCAGCACCGACGCCAGCGCGAAGCGCGACGGGTCCGCGAGGGCCGGCCCCCAGGCGATCCGCTGGGCCTCCCCCGCGGTCATCGCCGGCGAGACGGTCAGACAGAGCTCGTCGAGCACGCCGGCCGCCGCGAACTGGCCCAGCAGCCTGGGGCCGCCCTCGGTGAGCAGCCGCACCAGACCGCGTCCGGCGAGCTCCCGCACGGCCTGCCGCGGGTCCACGCCGGGGCCGTCGCCGGCCACCACCACCTCGGCCCCGGCCCGCTGAGCCGCCGCGACCCGCTCCGGCGGGGCCGCGGCTCCCGTCAGCACCAGCGTCGGCACCAGCGGCCCGGTGAACAGCGGCAGCGAGAAGTCCAGGTCCAGGGAGGCGCTGACGACCGCGATCGCCGGCGCGGGCCCCTGCCCGGCCGCGGCACGGCGGGCGGCGAAGGCCTCCCGGGCGCGCGCGGGGCGGTAGCCCTCGGTCCGCACCGTCTGCGCGCCCACCACGACCGCGTCGGCGAGGCCCCGCAGGGTGCCGAAGATCCGCATGTCGGCGTCGGACGAGATGGCCTGCGAGCGGCCGTCGTGCTGGGCCGCGCCGTCGAGCGAGGAGACCATGTTGGCGCGCAGCCACACCGCCTCGCCGCCGGGGTACGCGTACGCCTCGGCCAGCTCGTCCAGGGACCACTCCCGGTCCTCGCGGTCACCGGCGGCGGATGTCTGGTCGGTCACAGGGAACAGGCGTCGCATACCGAGCAGTCTTACACGGCCCTTACAGTTGAATACTGTGCCGACCAGCCCGATGACCGAAGCCGCCCCCCTCTCGCTCTGCGCGCGCGAGCCGCACGTCCCCGCCGACCGTCTGGTCGCCGAGATGGTGCCGCCGCCGCGGTTCGACTCGGTGCGCTTCGACACGTACGTGCCCGACCCGGGGCAGCCCAGCCAGATGGAGGCCGTGAAGGTCCTCGCCGGGTTCGCCGGCGGTCTCGGCGGCGCCCACGCGAGCGGCGGCGGCAGGCGACGCTGGTTCGCGCGGAAGCCGACCGCCCCCTCCGGCCCGCGCGGGGTCTACCTCGACGGCGGCTACGGCGTCGGCAAGACCCATCTGCTCGCCTCGCTGTGGCACGCCACCCCGGCCGATCCGTCGCTCAAGGCGTTCGGCACGTTCGTCGAGCTGACCAACCTGGTCGGGGCGCTCGGCTTCCAGCAGACCGTGCGGACGCTCAGCGGGCACCGGCTGCTGTGCATCGACGAGTTCGAGCTGGACGACCCGGGCGACACCGTCCTCGTCTCCTCGCTCCTCGGCCGCCTCGTGGAGGAGGGCGTGGCCCTGGCCGCCACCTCCAACACCCTGCCGGGCAAGCTCGGGGAGGGACGTTTCGCCGCGGCCGACTTCCTGCGCGAGATCCAGGGTCTGTCCGCGCACTTCCGGCCACTGCGGATCGACGGCGAGGACTACCGTCACCGCGGTCTGCCCGCCGCCCCGGACCCGTACGCGGACGACGAGGTCACCCGGGCCGCGTACGCCACCGAGGGGGCCTCCCTCGACGACTTCCCGATGCTGCTGGACCATCTGGCCAAGGTGCACCCGAGCCGCTACGGCGCGCTCACCGACGGGATACGCGCGGTGTGCCTCACCGACGTCCGCCCGGTGCCCGACCAGTCGACCGCGCTGCGGCTCGTGGTCCTCGCGGACCGGCTGTACGACCGGGAGGTCCCGGTGCTCGCCTCGGGCCTCCCGTTCGACCGGCTGTTCAGTGACGAGATGCTGAACGGCGGCTACCGCAAGAAGTATTTCCGGGCGATCTCCCGGCTCACGGCCCTGGCACGCGACGCAAAGGCCTTGATCGCGCAGTAGGTTGGGTGCCGTCACACCCATACCGAAGGGAAGATCATGGCTACCACGCGCCAGGCGCACACCGTTTGGGAAGGCAACCTGCTCGAGGGCAAGGGTGTGGTCACTCTCGACTCGTCCGGCATCGGCGAGTACCCGGTCTCCTGGCCCTCCCGCGCCGAGGCGGCGAACGGGAAGACCAGCCCCGAGGAGCTCATCGCGGCCGCCCACTCCAGCTGCTACTCGATGGCGCTCTCGCACGCCCTCGCGGGCGCCGGCACCCCGCCGTCGCGCCTGGAGACCAAGGCGGACGTCACCTTCCAGCCGGGTGAGGGCATCACCGGCATCCACCTGACCGTGCAGGGCGAGGTCCCCGGCATCGACGCGGACGCCTTCGCCAAGGCCGCCGAGGACGCCAAGGCGAACTGCCCGGTGAGCCAGGCGCTGACCGGTACGACGATCACGCTGACCGCGTCGCTCGTCTGACCTTCCCGCGTGGCCGGATCCGGCCGGTCCCGGCAGCGATGCCCGGCCGACCGGATCCGTCCAGCCGGACGTACTCCCTCCGGGGCCGGCCCCGGAGACCCCAGCGGCCACTGTGGCACGCCTGGTTACGAACCGGCACGTTGCGTGATACACACATGCGGGTCACATCTCCTGTCCGCCAGCAGGGAGTTGCCTCATGACCGCAACACGACGTCAAGCACTGGCCGGAGCCGGCGCGGTGGGCGCATCGATCGCCTTCAGCGGCGCCTTCACCGAACTCTTCACCGGCACCGCCGCCGCCCGCGGCCACGGGGGCTACGGCCCCCTCGTGCCCGACCCGGCGGGTCTGCTCGATCTGCCGGAAGGTTTCCGCTACACGGTCCTCTCCCGCCAGGGCCAGCCGCTGCGCTCCGGCGAGGGCCCGGTGCCCAGCAACTTCGACGGCATGGCCGCGTTCCGGGGCGGCCGCGGCACCGTCCTCGTCCGCAACCACGAGAACCGCTACAACGGCAGAATCGGCGTCCCCGTCGTCGAGGGCCTCACCTACGACCCGATGGCGAAGGGCGGCTGTACCGCGCTCGAACTCGACGGCCGCAACAACGTCCTGTCGGAGCGGGTCGCCATCGCCGGCACCGCGGTCAACTGCGCGGGCGGGCCCACCCCGTGGGGCACCTGGCTGACCTGCGAGGAGACCGAGGACCGGGCCGGGACGAACGGCTACACCAAGGACCACGGATTCATCTTCGAGGTCGACGGGAGCGATCCCCACCTCACCGGCGCGGTGCCGCTGACCGCGATGGGCCGCTTCCAGCACGAGGCCATCGCCGTCGACCCGTCGACCGGCATCGTCTACGAGACCGAGGACGCCTTCGAGCAGCCCTTCGGCCTGTTCTACCGGTTCCTCCCGGACAAGCCGCTGGGCGGCACGGGCTCGCTGCGCGCGGGCGGCCACCTCCAGGCCATGCGGGTGCCGGGCGTGCCCGACCTGTCGCGGATCCAGGAGACCGGCGCGCGGTTCGACCGGATCGAGTGGGTGCCGGTGCCCGACAGCCAGGCCACCACGACACCCATCCGCCACCAGGACTTCGGCCGCAAGGGCGTCACCCACGCGCAGAAGCTGGAGGGCTGCTACTGGGGCGGGCGCTCGGTCTACTTCGTCTCCAGCTACGCCCGCAGCGCCGAGGGCTCCGCGGGCGACCACTTCGGCCAGGTGTGGAGGTACGAGCCGCACCGCAGGCGGCTGACGCTGGTGATCGTCTTCGGGCCGGGCACGGACGTCCAGCTGCCCGGCGAGTCCCCCGACAACATCTGCCTGGCGCCCAGCGGGGGCCTGATGGTGGCGGAGGACGGCGACGGCGCCCAGCACGTCTACGGCGTGACGAAGCGCGGCGAGGTGTACGCGATGGCCCGCAACCGGCAGAACACCGGGACGCCCACCTCGCCCACCTGGGGCGAGTTCGCGGGCGTCACCTTCTCGCCGGACGACGCCACGATGTACGTGAACGTCTACAACCCCGGCACGACCTTCGCGGTCACCGGCCCCTGGCACTGACAGGCCGGCGCCGGGCCGGCCCCGGACGGGCCGGCCCGGCGCCTCCGCGTCCGCGGGGGCCGCCGCACGGCGGCCCCCGTCGGCGGTCACTCGACGACGAGCTCCACCGGCAGGTTGCCGCGGGTCGCCTTGGAGTACGGGCAGTACGCGTGGGTCTTCTCCAGCAGCGCGCGGCCCGGCTCGCCCTGGAGGTGGTCGGGCAGCTCGACGCGCATGATCACGGAGAGCGCGAAGCCGCCGTCGTCGTCCTTGCCGATGGAGACCTCGGCGGTCACCGAGGCGTCCTTGACGTCGATCTTCTCCTGCCGGCCGATCGCGCCCATCGCGCTGGCGAAACAGGCGGCGTACCCGGCGGCGAAGAGCTGCTCGGGGTTGGTGCCCCGCCCGTCGCCGCCGAGCGCCGCGGGGAAGGCGAGCGGCAGGTCGATGTGGCCGTCGGAGCTGACGGCGCGGCCCTCGCGGCCGTTGGCGGTGGCGACAGCGGTGTAGAGCGCGTCCATGGAAATCCATCCCTCGTGGGTCGGGAACCGATGACCACAAATAAAGCACACGATTAAGTTGTGCACAACTCAATCGCACACTCCTTGCTACGCTGGAGGACATGGAGAACGAGACGCTGCCCCCGCCCCGGCCCGGGGACGTACCGGACGAGGAGTTCCTCCGCCTCGACCGCCAGATCTGCTTCTCGCTGCACACCGCGTCGCGGGCGTTCAACGGCGTCTACCGCACGGTCCTGAAGGACCTCGGCCTCACCTATCCGCAGTACCTGGCGATGCTGGTGCTGTGGGAGCACGGGGAACTGCCGGTCAAGGAGATCGGCGACCACCTCCACCTCGAATCCGGCACCCTCTCACCCCTGCTCAAGCGCCTGGAGACGGCGGGATACGTCGAGCGGCGGCGCAGCGCGCAGGACGAGCGCTCGGTGACGGTGCGCCCCACGGCCGCCGGCGGGGAGCTGCGCGCCCGGGCGCTGGGCGTGCCCCGCAGGATCGCCGAGTCCACGGGTTTTCCACTGGAGCGGATCCGCGCCCTGCGCGCGGAGCTGGACGCCCTCACGGCCCATCTGACCGGCCGGGAGCCGGAACCGGCCACGGGGCGGGAGTGCTCCGGCCGGGACACGCCGTAAGCCCGGGGCGCGGGGCCCCGGGCTCCGGTCGGGCGGGACGGCGGCCCGCTCAGTAGCGCAGCTCGGCCGCCACTCCGCCGTGCTCCGACAGGGTGCCGTCCGGCACGAAGACCACCTCGGCCCCGCCGTCGAGGGCGGTCTCGACGAGTTCGTCGACGATGTCCTCACGCACCTCCGGGTCGGGCGCGGCCGCCGGGTCGACCGGCTGGAGGTGCCCGCCGGTGACGCGGGCGGTGCGCTGGAAGTGCTCCTCGACCACCACGAGCCCGGCCCGCTCGTCCCGTACCGCGCCCCAGACCTCGTCCAGGCCCGCGGCGAAGGAGCGCTTGCCGCGGGCGGCGTCGAGGCGGCCGGCGACGGCGGCCGCGTGCCGGGTGCGGTACTCGTCCAGCGCCGGGTGCAGCTCCTTCAGCAGCGCGGCCGCCGGGCCGTCGGTCAGCCCGCCCTTGACGACGCGGCCCACCGCGGCCGCCGTCGCCGTCCCCGCGTCCCGCAGCAGGCTCAGGGCGGGCGCGAGCCCGACGAGGAACAGCGGGCGGGGGTCCGTCTCCAGGACCGCGCCGACGGCCTCGTCGACCTCGCGCAGATACGCCCGCGTCCACTCGTCCGTGAAGGTGCTGGCCGTGTCGCCCTGCCGCTCCTCGCGCTGCGGGTCGAACTGCTCCTGCGGCCTGACGCGCGGGAAGCCGTCCCCGGTGTGCTCGTGCAGCGACTCGCCCGCCCCGCTCCACAGCGTGGTCCGGTCGGCGGAGACGACGAGCACCCAGTAGGGCCGCGCCTGCGCCTTGGCGGAGACCAGGTTGCGGGTCAGGAAGCTGTCGCTGAGGACGACCCGCTCGGGCACCGAGCGGGGCAGGCGCCACACCTGGTACTCCCGGGTGTCGGCGAGGATCGCGAGCCCGTCCTGCGCCTGCCGCGGATCCAGTTCCGCGACCGCCCGCTCGAGCTGGGCGCGCACCCCGTCGCGGGTCTCGCGGTCGACGCCGTCGTCGCCGAGCCGGCGTTCGGCCTCGGCCATCAGGTTCCGCAGCCGTACCGCGTCCTGCTCGCTGTCCTGGCCGTGGCGGTGGGTGGGCATCGTCACGGAGACGGCGGGGTAGGGCTTCTGCGCCCGCAGCTGCCGCAGCAGCGCGGGGGTCAGGGCGTCGGTGTCCATGTCTCCCTCTCGACTGTCCCCCCGGCGTCCGGTCCGTTCAACCTTCCGACGCGCGCTCCGCTCCCGCATCCGGGCGCGGCCGGCGGCGGGGCCGCGGGGCGGGCGGCGCGACCGGTGGCGGCGGCGAGGGGCCGGTGGCAGCGGGAGGCGAGGGCCGGCCCGTGGCGCGGGGCCGGGAGACGGCGGCGGGGCACCGGGCGCCCTCTCGGGTGCGCCCGGTGCCCCTGCGGTGACCGCGGCCGTGTGGGGGGCGCGGCGTGCGGTCAGCCGTGGTTCCCTGAACGTCCTCGGTCGCCTGGTGCGTCACCTCCCTGCCGGTCGCCGCCCCCCGGGCCGGTGCCGTCGCCCGTGCCCTGAACGGCGCCCTCGCTCTGGTCCTGACCGGCGCCCTGAACGGCGCCGTCCCCCTGGTCCTGGCCCGCGCCCTGGTCCTGGCCCGCACCTGCGCCCGCGTCGCCGCCCTGGCCCGCGCCTGCGCCCGCGTCGCCACCCTGGTCCGCGCCGGGTGCGCCGATGACGGCGCCGACCGCGGCCAGCGCCGTGGTCACCGGCTGGAAGAACGTCTCGCCGCCCGAGGTGCAGTCGCCGCTGCCGCCCGAGGTCAGGCCGATCGCCGTGCCGTCGCGGGTGAACAGGGCGCCGCCGCTGTCCCCAGGTTCGGCGCACACATCCGTCTGGACGAGCCCGGTGACCGTTCCCTCCGGATAGTTCACGGTGGCGTCGAGGCCGGTGACCCGGCCGTCCCGGAGGCCGGTCGTGCTGCCCATGCGGAAGACCTCCAGCCCCACGGCGGCCTCGCCGGCGCCGAGGATGTCCAGGGTCTGCCCGTTGCCCAGGTCGACGGTGCTCGGCGGTGCGGTGGCCGGATCGTCGTAGGTGACGAGGGCGAAGTCGCCGTCGCCGGGGAAGGTCGCGGCCTGCACCGTGCCGACCGCCGCGCCGTTCGGCTCCTCGGACCACCCGGCCGCCGCGACCCCGCAGTGCCCGGCGGTGAGGAAGCCGGGCGCGCCCGCGTCCGTCGTCACGTTGAAGCCGAGCGAGCAGCGCGCTCCCCCGCCGAAGATCGCGTCCCCGCCCTCCAGGAAGAGGGTGAACGCGCCCGCCGACCGCTTGATGTCCGCGGTGCCCGCGTCCAGCGCGCCGACCGCCGCCTCCAGCCGGTCCCAGCTCCCGCCGCGCACCGTGCGGTCGGCCGTGACCACGAGCCGGTTGGTCCGGGGATCGACCGCCCAGGCCGTCCCGGGGACGGCGGCCCGGGCGGCGAGGGTGCCGGCCGCGCTTCTGAGGTCGTCCATGCTGTTGTCGACGCCGCGGGCGACGGCGCCCTCCCCGGCGACCCGGGCGGCCGCCGCGTCGTCGCCGCCCGCGACGTTGACGACGAGCTGCCGCCGTCCGGCGTCGTAGTAGGCACCGCCGTACGCGTCGCCGAGCGACGGGCCGAGCCGGGCGAGGAGGTCCTGGGCGCTCGCCGCGCTCATCGTGCGGGGTGCCGCCGGCGCGTCGTCCCCGCCCGGCTGCGAGGCGTTGGCGTGGGGCAGCAGCACAGCGGCGGCCGCGATGCCCACCGCCCCGGCTCCGGCCAGTACGGCCTTGCGCTTGGGTATTCGCCTGTGAGTCAACTCGCTGCCTCCTGCGGGGGATACGGGATCCGGCACCGAGGTGCGGTGCCGGGGGGACGCGTCCGACCCTTGGTACGGATGAGGCGGGCGATGTGCTCAACTCCGGTACGGAAAACCGGAGCGGACGAAGCGTCAGCCGTCGTCCCGCTCGGGCAGCCGGGTGCCGCAGCGGGCGCAGAAGCGGGCGTCCGAGGCGTCGGCGGGCCGGTCGCACGCGGGGCAGATCCGGTCGAGCAGACAGGCGGGCTCGCCGCCTCCCCGGCCGTCGTCGGTGCCGCCCGCGGCCGTGGCGACGCCCGCGCTCCGGGCGGCGGACGGGGGCACGGAGCCGATGGCCAGTCCGGGCCGGCGGCGGTGCGCGGTGAGGTGCACCAGCCCGTCGGGGCCCGCCACCAGCGAGCGCTCGGTGCCGCGCGGCAGCCAGGCCACGCGGCCCGGTTCGAGCCGGTCGGTCGTGCCGGCCACGGTCAGTTCCCCGCCGCCGCCGAGGACGCACAGCAGCACGTCCAGGTCCGGTTCGACATGGGGGGCGACCCGCTCGCCGGGCGGGACCCGGATCACGTTGGCGTCCAGCTGCCTGGCCACCGGGGCCAGCCGCCACAGGGCCCCGCCCCGGTCGTCCGGCACGGCGGCGAGCAGCTCGGTGACGGCGGCGAGCACACCGGCGACGGGCGGCTGAGCCATCTGGTCCCTCCCTGTCCACGAGCCCCCGGGGGCTCGACGGGAGGCATCATCCCACGGTGCGGGAGGGTCTCCGGGACGCCGCGGGCCCGTGGACGGCCGCGACGCGGGGGGCCTCTGACCACCCCTCAGAATGAGGATCGGATATTTTCGGCGAGTGACCAGACTTGTACGAAGATGTGCCTTTTATCTCGCGCTCGGGGCGCTGGGGGCGGGCCTCGCGGGCTGCGGGGCACCCGGCACCGCCGGCCGCGGCGCCGCGTCCCCCGCGCCGTCCACGCCCTCGGCGGGCGCGGCCTCCCCGGACGGGGGCGCCCGCGTCCCGCCCAGGCCGGGCAACCCGCAGCAGCAGGGGCGCGTCCCCGCCGCCGGCGGGCCGGCGCCCGTCTTCTCCCGGGCCGTGCCACGGCCCGGCACCGCCGCGCCCAAGGTCGTCGCGCTCACCTTCGACGCCGACATGACGGCGGACCAGGGGCCACGGGCGGCCCGCGGGGAACGCTTCGACAACCCGGGTCTGATCGAGGCCCTGCGGGCGCTGAAGGTGCCGTCGACCGTGTTCATGACCGGGCGCTGGGCGGAGGAGTACCCGGCGCAGGCGAAGTCCATCGGCACGGACACGCTGTTCGAGACCGGCAACCACTCGTACAGCCACTACGCCTTCACCGCCGACTGCTACGGCCTGCCGGTCGTCGACAGGACCCGCATGCTGGCCGACGTGGAACGCGCACGGCGCGCGTTCGAGCGTGCCGGGGTGCGCAACACCGTGCCGTACTTCCGCTTCCCCGGCGGCTGTCACGACGACGCCGCGCTGCGCGCCGTCGCGCCCGCGGGGGTCACGGCGGTGCAGTGGGACGTGGTGAGCGGCGACGCCTTCGCCACGGACGCCGGGGCCGTGGCCGAACAGGTCCTCGCGGGCGTGCGGCCCGGATCCCTGGTGGTCATGCACTGCACCCGCAGCGCTGCCCCCGTGACGGAGGAGGCGGTCCGCCGCATCGTGCCCGCACTGCGCGACCGGGGGTACCGCTTCGTGAAGGTCTCCGAACTGATGCGCGGGTGACGTCCGGCGGGGGAACCCGCCGGGGGCGGGTCGCCGGGGGCGGGGTCGCCAGGCGCCACCGGCCGGGGCGTCAGGCCGGTTCGGCGGCGGGCCGCCGGGCCCGGCGGAGGGGCAGCCGGAGCCCGACGTGCCGGGGCATGGGGCACCGGGCCACGGCCGGAAGGGCAGCCGGAACCCAACGTGCCAGGCGGCCAGGCCGCCCACGCCGAAGCCAGGACCACCGGCTGTACCACCGCCGGGCCCCCAGCCGAGGGCCGGCCAGGTCGTGCGGCCGGGGCCGCCGGGCCGGGGCATGGGGCACCCGGCCACAGCCGGAAGGGCAGCCGGAACCGAAGGTGCCCGTCGGCCAAGCCGCCCGGCACCGGAGCCCGGGCCGCCTGGGCCGGGGCATGGGCACCGGGCCCGTCGGCCCGGCCGGGGGCATGGGTGCGCCGGGCCCGCAAGGCCGCGCTGCCGGGGCGGGCTCTCAGCCCGAGCAGGCCGTGCGTTCGGCCTCCCGCCATGCGCAGACGGGACACAGCGGGGCGCCCTTCACGGACGCCGGGTACTCGGTCGGCTCGCGGCACAGCACGCACTCCGCGAAGGGCCCCTCCTCCGCGGGGGCCGCGACGGGGCCGGCGGCCGAGGGCTCGCAGTACGCCTCGGGCTCCTTCGTACGCTCGTCCATGCCGTCCAGGCTAGTCCCCGGGGCGGGCGGGCCGGGGCCTGGCGCCATGAGCAGGGCTCACGCACCCCGGGCCGGAGGCCAGGGCGTGCCGCGAAAGTAGCTCCGTCCGCCCGAAAGGCGGGGCCTGCGGCGTCTGGTCCGTGCGATCGCAAGGCGGAGGATCATCCTCGTACCGGGCGTACTCGGATGACTCCCGACAACGCGGCATGGGGGTACCTCCCAGCGGTAGCTGGGGGAGTGCGTGCCAGGCATCGCGGGCCAGGAGGGGCTTTCGCAACACGCCCTAGTTGTTCTGTCCAGGGAGGTTGTGGACGGGTGATGCAGGTCTCGGCTGAGGCGGGTTGAACGGGTGAGGGCCTTCCGGGTTCGGTGTGGATTGCGACGTCTGCACCGACCAGAAAGGCCCTCGTGCCCCACCGTAATGCACCCCTGACCGAGACCGGACGCCTTCGCCTGGCCCGCTGCGTGGTCGAGGACGGCTGGCCTCTTCGCCGGGCCGCGGAACGCTTCCAGGTCTCACCGACCACCGCCCAGCGGTGGGCCGAGCGCTACCGGACGCTCGGCGACGCCGGCATGACCGACCGTTCGTCCCGCCCCCGCCACAGCCCGCGCCGGACACCGACCCGCACCGAACGCCGGATCATCAAAGTCCGCCTCCTTCGCCGCTGGGGACCGGCCCGCATCGCCCACCTGCTGGACCTCGTGCCCTCGACCGTGCACCGGGTCCTGACCCGGTTCGGGCTGGCCCGGCTGACTCATCTGGACCGCGCCACCGGCCGCGTCATACGCCGCTACGAACGCGAACGGCCCGGCGAACTCGTCCACGTGGACATCAAGAAGCTCGGCAACATCCCCGACGGCGGCGGCCACAAGGTCCTCGGCCGCCAGGCCGGCCGCAGAACCCGCAAGAACGCCGGCTACAGCTACCTCCACACCGCCGTCGACGACCACTCCCGCCTCGCCTACAGCGAGATCCACCCCGACGAGCGCAAAGAGACCGCGACCGCCTTCTGGACACGAGCCGAGAAGTTCTTCGCCGGTGCAGGGATCACCGTCGAACGTGTCCTGACGGACAACGGCTCCTGCTATCGCTCCCGTGACTGGCGCGACGCACTCGCGACGGCCGGGATCACCCACAAGCGAACCCGGCCCTACCGACCCCAGACCAACGGCAAAGTCGAACGCTTCAACCGCACCCTGCTGGACGAGTGGGCCTACGCCCGCCCCTACCGGTCAGAGCAGGCACGACGCGACGCGTTCCCGGACTGGCTGCACTTCTACAATCACCACCGCGGACACACCGCACTCGCAGGCAACCCACCCGCCAGCCACGTCCCCAACCTCACAGGGCAATACACCTAGTCCCCCGCCGGGCCGCCGGCCGCGCCGCGCCGGGACGCCAGGTGGCAGGCGAGGGCGGCGGACGCGCAGGCGAGCGCGGACGCCGCCGCCAGCGGGAGCAGCGGAAGGTGCGCCGTGCCGGTGCGCGAGCCGGTGACCAGGCCGGTCACCGCGGCCTTCGCCGGGGAGCCGGTGGTCACCAGGGCCGACAGGACGGCCAGTGCGGTGGCCACCAGCGACCAGCCGCGCGCGTGCAGCAGCGGGCGGGTGCACAGGGCCCCGGCCGCCGCGCCGGTCAGCACGCTCACCGCGCACGCCGCCAGACCGGCGGCCACCGCCTGCCCCGGGGGCACCGCCGCCCGGTGGTCCGCGCCGGACAGGTCGCTCACGGCGACGACCAGAGCCGTCGCCGCGCACCCGAGCACCGCCGCCGTCCCGGCGGCGGCGAGCAGCGCGGACAGATGCGCCCGCGCGGGGCCGGCCGCCGCGGCCGTGACATGACGGGCGGCGGCGGGTTCCTGGGTGGCGCAGACGCGCACCAGCCAGGCCGTCGCGGGCAGCAGGCCCGCGGCGGCCCAGCCGAGGGCGTCCAGGACCGGGCTCCCGGCCTGGACGCCGACGGCGAGGAAGGCGGCGTAGAGCAGCACCGGCGGCAGCCATCGCTGCGACCTCAGCAGCAGCAGTTCCTGGTAGACGAGGAGCGCGGTCATGGCCGGGCCTCCCCGTGCGCGGCCGGCGCCGTCTCCACCTGGCGGACGTGCCAGGGCGGCCGGGCCGTGAGCAGCGCCCGGAGCAGTGCGTCGGAGTCCGCGGCCGCGATCGTGAACACGGTGGCACCGTCCTCGCCCGCCACGGCCACGGGCTCCCCGGGCAGCCCACCAGGCACCCTCGCGCCCGGCGGGCCCACAGCCACGATCCTGGCCGGAGGCACTCCCTCCCCGCCCGCCACGGCCACGGGCTCCCCGGGCAGCCCACCAGGCGCCCCCGCGCCCCGCGGGCCCACAGCCACGATCCTGGCCGGAGGCACTCCCTCCCCGCCCGCCACCGCGCCGGGGCGTACGGCCGCACCGGATGCCTCCTCGGCGTCCGGAGGCACGGCACGCCCCGCTGCCGTGGGAGCCGGAGGCACCCCGCTGCCCCCGCGCACGGCACTCCGGGAGACCGCCGTGTCCCCTGCCGGACCGGCGGGCGGACGCAGGGCGGAGGCGTCGCGCCCGGTGTCCCCGGGCACCGTGGACGCGCCGGGGGCAGCCCGCACGACGCGCCCCTCGCGGACGACGAGCACGGTGTCGCCCGCCTCCGCGGGGCGGCGGCGGTCGTGGTCGACGCAGACGACCGACGCCCCCTCGGCCACCAGGCCGGCGACGGCCAGATCGAGCTCGGCCCGGGCCGCCGCGTCCAGGCCCGTCCACGCCTCGTCGAGGACCAGCAGCTCCGGCCGGGCGACGAACGCCTGGGCGACGGCGACCTTCTGGCAGGTGCCCTTGGACAACTCGCCGAGCGGGGTGCGGGCATGGCCGGCGGCCCCGAGGCGCTCCAGCCAGCCGAGGGCGGCGGCCTCGGCCGCGCGGCGCCCGAGGCCGTGGATCCGGCCGAGCCTCGTCACATACCCGGCCGCGGTGAACGGCAGCGCGGCCGGGAACCGCTCGGGGACGTAGGCCGTGCGCGGACGGCCGGTGACGCGCCCCTCGGTCGGGGCGTCGATCCCGGCGAGCAGTCTCAACAGGGTGGACTTTCCGGAGCCGTTGGCGCCCTCGACCCGGATCAGGGCGCCGCGCGGCACGTCCAGGTCCACGGCGCGCAGCACCCACGGCCCGGCGAGGCCGTAGCGGCGGCCCACCCCCCGCAGTCTCAGCGCCGCCTCAGTTCTGCGCGGGCCGGTGCGGGGCCGCCTCGCTCGGGCGGACGATCACGAAGCCCTCGCCCTCCAGCTTGAGCTGCACGGCCTCGCCCGAGCCGCCCCGGATCATCGACCCGACGGACTGCGAGCGGTGCAGGGAGGTGGCGAGCCGGGTGCTCCAGCCGACGACCGCGTCGGTGTCCACGAACACCGGCTGCTGGTGGCTGACGGGGATGACGATGGGCGTCCCCTCGCAGATCACGGCGAGCTTGCCGTACCCGGTGAAGACGCTGTTGAAGAGGCCGCCACCGGTCATGCCGGCGCCCTTCACGGTCTTTATCTCGTACGCCAGGGAGGCGTCGAAGCACAGCACGTTGCGCCCGTTGATCGTGAGCGAGTCGCCCTGCTCGATGTCCACGATGAAGCAGTTGGCCGCCTCCTGCGCGAACCACGCCTCGCCCTGGCCGGTGACGGCCATCAGCGGCAGGCCCTCGCCCGTGACGGCCCGCTTGAGCATGCCGCCGATGCCCTGGCCCTTGCGCTCGAACCGGAGGTTGCCGCGGAAGGCGATCATCGATCCCTGGCGGGCGTGCATCTCGCCGTTGACCGCGTATTTCACCGACTTGGCGTTCTGCAGGGTCATTCCCGGCACGGTCGCCTGCTGGGCCATGTTCTCGCTGCTGAACAGATCACTCTTCATGCCCGGCATCCTCGCCCGGGGCGGGGCGCCGGGACAACCTCCCCCGTCGGGGCGGCTGGCACACTGATCGCGTGAGCAGCGAACATCCCGCCGACGGCACCCGCGACACCGGGTCCCCGGCCGGCCGATCCCCCGACAGCCCGTTCCGGCACGAGAACGCGAGCCGTGACAGCGCCCCGCAGTACGTCCTGCCGCTGGTGGTCCGCATCGAGCGGGCCGAACCGCCCGCGCGCACCGACGCGTTGGAGACGGCGGCCCGTGCCGTGCTGGAGATCCTCGGCGACGAGCGCTCCGCCGGCGACGGCGAGTGGGCCCGCGCCGTGCGGGACTGGCAGGACGCGCGGATCCGCAAGGTCGTGCGGCGGGCGCGCGGCGCGGAGTGGCGCAAGGCGTGCGCGCTGCCCGGCATCACGGTCACGGGCAAGGCGGCCGAGGTGCGGGTGTTCCCGCCGGTACCGCTCGACGGCTGGCCGAAGGAGCTCGCCAGGCTCCAGGTGTCCGGCACCGACCTCGACGACCCCGAGCCCCCGGAGCCCGCCGCCCCCGGGGAGCCGGTGCTGTGGATGAGCCCCGAGGTGACGATGTCCGCGGGCAAGGCCATGGCGCAGGCGGGCCACGGCGCCCAACTCGCCTGGTGGGAGCTGTCGGGCGAGCAGCGCGCGGCCTGGCGGGCGGCGTGCTACCCGCTGGCGGTGCGCACCGCCGGCCCGTCCGGCTGGCCGGACCTCACGGGCAGCGGGCTGCCGGTGGTACGGGACGCGGGCTTCACCGAGATCGCCCCCGGTTCGTGCACGGTGGTCGCCGACCACCCCGCCCTGCCCGCCTCCCGGAGGGCGTGAGCGCACGTCCTGCCACAGGACTGAACATTCCCGCACCTGGTCTCGTACTCCTGAGTACTGCCGCGTAGTTTGACCGCCTGAGTTCGACCGGCCGCACGGCCGCGGGCTCTTCGGTGACTGCGCAGCATCGGTCTGCCGTGTCACGTTTCGGCTCTGGAGGCACATTGTTGCGGCGCATCAACGGGACAGCTCTCATCATCGCGGCCCTGGTCGTCACGGTCGGCGCGCTCGCGTTCCCCGTGTGGTCGTACGCCGACCGCTCGGGAACCGGGCAGGCGAACCTGAACGCGTCGACCGTGGCGACGCAATGGGGACCGCTGTCCGCGGCCGACCGCGATCTGCTGGTCAAGGTCCGCCTGGCCGGACTGTGGGAGCTGCCGGCCGGCCAGCAGGCGGTCGAACGTGCCCCGAGCCAGGCCATCAGGGACGCCGGTGACCACCTCATCGTCGGACACACCGACCTCGACCGGCGCGCCCGTGACGTGGCGGCGAAGCTGGGCGTCGAGCTGCCCAACCAGCCCACCGAGCAGCAGCAGGGGTGGCTGCGCGAGCTGTCCGCCGCGAGCGGCAAGGAGTACGAGCGGAAGTTCGCCAACCTGCTGCGCAACGCGCACGGCAAGGTCTTCTCGGCGATCGCCCAGGTCCGGCACACCACCAGGAACACGCTCATCCGGCAGCTCGCCTCAGACTCCAACCAGACCGTGCTCGACCACATCACGATGCTGGAGGCGACCGGCATGGTCGACTTCGACGCCATCGCCAACGAGGCCGCGAACGGGGCGTCGGCCAGCCCGAGCGGCCCGCCGGCCCCGGACGGCAACCTGCCGCCGTCACCCGCTCCCGCGCAGCCGTCCGGAGACATCTCGGTGACGTCCCGGCCCTCGCCGGGCGCCCCCGGCACGGTCAACACGGACCGGCCCGAAGTGCCGTCGGGCGGATAGCGCGCACCGTGCCCGCGGGCGGGCTCCGGGCAGCGTCCGGAAGCCCGCCCGCGCACACGGCCGGGAACCTCAAATGTTGCTCTGAACGTCTCCCGCAGCGGATTCGCCCGGCCCCGCCGGGGCCAAGACCACTGCAAGCGTCGTCGGACCGCACGACGAGCGCAGGAGGGGGACACATGGAACTCGGCATCGGCATCGGCTGGCGTCCGGAGATCGCGGACACCGTGGAACGGCTGCCCGGCCTCGACTGGGTCGAGGTCGTCGCGGAGAACGTCTGCCCGGGCCATCTGCCCGACTCCCTCGCCCGGCTGCGCGAGCGCGGCGTCCGCGTCGTGCCGCACGGGGTGTCCCTGGGGCTCGGCGGCGCCGAGCGCCCCTCGCCCCGGCGCCTCGCCGACCTCGCCGCCCGCGCAGAGGCGCTGGGCTCCCCGCTGGTGACCGAGCACATCGCCTTCGTCCGGGCGGGCGGGGAGCTGACCGCGTCCCCCGCGCTGGAGGCCGGGCACCTGCTGCCGGTCCCCCGGACCCGTGACGCGCTCGCCGTGCTGTGCGAGAACGTGCGCATCGCCCAGGACTCCCTGCCCGTGCCGCTGGCCCTGGAGAACATCGCGGCGCTCGTCGCCTGGCCGGGCGAGGAGATGACCGAGGGCCGGTTCCTCGCGGAACTCGTCGAACGCACCGGCGTCCGGCTGCTCATCGACGTGGCCAACCTCCACACCAACCGGGTGAACCGGGGCGAGGACCCGTACACGGCGCTGGACGAGCTGCCGGTGGAGGCCATCGCCTATGTGCACGTCGCCGGCGGGATCGAGCGGGACGGGGTCTGGCACGACACCCACGCCCACCCCGTCACCCGGCCCGTGCTGGACATCCTCGCGGGTCTGCGCGCACGCGTGGCACCGCCCGGGGTGCTGCTGGAGCGTGACGACGACTTCCCGCCGCCCGAGGAGCTGGCGGCCGAACTGACCGTCATCCGGGAGACGCTGAGCACGGCGGGCGCCTCGGCCCCGGTCCGGCCCGCGCCGCGGAAGCCCGCCGGGGCCTCCGCACCGAGTGCCCAGCCCGCGGACGGCGCGACGGACGCGGCGGCCGGCCCGGGCGCGGACGCCGCTCCCCCGCACGGCACGCCCCCGGGCGCGGCGGCGGACGGGGCGCGGGCGCGGGTCGGGATCGCGCAGGCGTCGCTGCTGTCGGCCCTGGTCGCCGGGACCCCGGCGCCCACCGGGTTCGACGTGGCGCGGCTGCGGGTGCAGAGCCGGGCGCTCGTCGCGAAGCGGGCCGGCGTCGTCGCCAGGGTGGCGCCGGAGCTGCCGGACATCCTCGGGTCCGGCTACCGGCCGGCGTTCGTGGCGTACGCCAGGTTCCGTCCGCTGCGCGACAGCTACCGGCGCGACGCGCTGGACTTCGCCGAGCACCTCCTCGCCGAGGGCCGGCCCGACGACGAGGAGGCGCGGCGCCGGCTGACGCTCTGGTGGACGGAGCGCGCCGCGCCCGAACCGCCGCGCAGGGGCGCGCGGCTGGTCCACGCGGTGCGCCGGGTCCTCGCCGGCGCGGGGCGGTGAGCACGATGACCGAACTCGCCCTGCTCGTCTGGTCGGCCGTGGTCGTCTCCTCGGTGCTGCTCCTCGTCCGGGTCTCCGCCGCGCGGCGCGGCGCGCCCCGGCATCTCGCGCCACGGCTCGGCGCCTGGGAGGCGGCGTTCCTGGCCGGCGGCCCGGCCAGGGTCGCCGACGCCGCGCTCGCCGCGCTGCACGCGGACGGCCGGATCCGCGTCGGCGCTCCCGGTGTGGTCGCCGCGGCGGCCACGACCGCCCACGACCCGGTGGAGCGCGCCGTGCTCGACGCGCCCGGCCTCGCGCCCAGCGGGGCGCTCGCCGCCGTGCGGGGCGAGGTGATGCGCGCCCGGGCCGTCCAGGGGCTCGGGGACTCGCTCGCCGCCCGCGGGCTGCTCACCGTGCCGCCCGGTCACCGGCGCCTGACGACCTGGGGGTCGGTGCAGGGCATCCTGTGCCTCATCGGTCTGCCGGTGTCGCTGGTGCTGACGTTCGTCCAGTTCGCGGGGGCCGGACACCGGGCGACGGGGCTGCCGTTCGTCGTGGTGGTGGGGCCGGTGCTGCTGGCCGGCGCCGTACTCGGCATCACCCAGTCCCGCCGTGCGGCGCGCCGCACGACGCCGGCCGGCCGCGACGCCCTGGTGGCCTTCCGGGTCGCCCTGTCCACCGGCAGCCCCACCGTGGCGGAGCTGGTCGCGTCGCGCGGCACGCGGGCGGTGCCGGACAGGGAGCTGTCGGCGTTCCTGGCGGCCGCCGCCCGCCAGGGGGCGTCCCGCTCCGCCGTCCCGTACGTCGCCGCCACGGCGGCCGCGGCCGTCGTTCCGGTGTGGTGCGCGGGCGTGACGGGCACCGGTGGCGGATGGGGGGCCGGCGGCGACACGGGCGGCTCCGGCTGCGGCGGCTCGTCGGGCTCCGGCTGCGGGAGTCCGGGGTCGAGCTGCGGCGGTTCCGGTTCGAGCTGCGGGAGTTCGGGGTCGAGCTGCGGATCGAGCTGCGGCGGGTCGAGCTGCGGATCCTGAGGCACGGGCCGGGCCGCGGACCCTGAGGCACGGGCCGGGCCGGGCCGGGCTCCGGATCCTGAAGTCCGGGCCGGGCTGCGGATCCTGAGGTCCGGGTCGAGCTCCGGATCGCGGAGTGCGGGCCGCCGCTCGGGCCGTTCCCGGCGGTCCGCATCGTGGAATACCTGTGGCGCGCCGCCGGGTGCCTCGCGTAGAACTCGGCCATGCTCTGGCTCCTTCTCCTCGCGTCGGCCTGGGCCGCCACCGCCGTCAGCTGTCTGCGGCTGTGCCTGGCCGCCGCCGACGTCCCCCGGCTGCCGTCCGGCGTGCCGGAGCTCGGGGACGGGCCCGGGGACGCGGACGGGGAGGGCACTCGCGAGGCCGGACTGACGCTGTACGAGGCCGCGTACCTGGCGGGCGGGCCGGGCCGGGTCGCCGATCTGGCCCTGGTGGCGATGCACGGCCGGCGCGGGCTGCTGCTGGCGCACACCGGCTGGACCACGGTGGTGGACCCCGACGCCGAGGACGCGCTGGAGCGTTCGGTCATCGCGGCGGCGGGGCCGGCGGGCCAGGAGCTCACCGCATCGGTGCGCACGGCGGTGGCCGCCGACGGCGCGGTCCGGGCCATCGGGGACCGTCTGGTGCGGGCGGGGCTCGCCGTCCCGGACCGGGCGCGCACGGCCGTGGTCTCGGCGCTGCGCGCCGTCCGTGCGACGAGCCTGCTGATACCGGCGCTCGCCGTCTGCGCGGTGCTGACGCTCCCCGGGGGCCGCGAACCGGGCCCGGTGGCCGTCTGGTTCACGCTTCCCCTGGCGATGACGCTGGGCGCGCTGGCGATGGCGGCGATGGAGGTGCGGCCCTACACCCGCTTCGCGTCGCCGCTGGGCGCCCACCGGCTGTCGGCGTTCGCGGAGCACACCGCCGCGGGCGGACAGGGCACGGAGCGGGCGCGGTTGACGGCGGTGGCCCTGCACGGCGTGGGAGTGCTCGACGACCCGGAGCTGCGCGTCGCGCTGGCCGCCGGCCGGCCGGCGCACCGGGTCGGCTGACCCGGCGAACGGCCGGGAGCCGCTCGCCGCCCCGAAGCCGCTCCTGAGCGCGTCTGCCGGGGGCCTCGGGACCACCCGTCGCGCGAACGGAGGCCGCGCGAACGGAGGCCGCGCGATCGGACACCGGTGCGGCGCGCGTCGTGCGCGCCGCACCCGGGGCCGGACCCGGTGTCGCTGGACCGCGCGCGGGATTGCCGCACGCCGTCTGATCTTCCGGGTCGACGAGGCAGGGCCCGCCGGCTGCGGGCTGCCTCCACATCATCGGGGGCCGGCGGCTACGCCAGTCCGGCCACCAGGTCGGCGACGTCCTTGCGGCGGCCGGTGTAGAACGGCACCTCCTCGCGGACGTGCAGCCGCGCCTCGGAGGCGCGCAGGTGACGCATCAGGTCGACGATGCGGTACAGCTCGTCGGCCTCGAAGGCCAGGATCCACTCGTAGTCGCCGAGCGAGAACGAGGCGACGGTGTTGGCGCGCACGTCCGGGTAGCCGCGGGCCATCTTGCCGTGGTCGGCGAGCATGCGGCGGCGGTCCTCGTCGGGCAGCAGGTACCAGTCGTAGGAGCGGACGAAGGGGTAGACCGAGACGTAGTCGCGGGGGGTCTCGTCGGCCAGGAAGGCCGGGATGTGCGACTTGTTGAACTCGGCGGGGCGGTGCAGCGCCATGTTCGACCAGACCGGCGCGAGTGCGCGGCCCAGCCTGGTGCGCCGGAAGCGGTTGTAGGCGTCCTGGAGCTCGTCCGCGGTCTCCGCGTGCCACCAGATCATGACGTCGGCGTCGGCGCGCAACCCGGAGACGTCGTAGGTGCCGCGGACGGTGACGTCCTCGGCGCCGAGCTGGTCGAACAGCTCCTGGACCTCGTCGGCCCAGCCGGACCGGTCCTCGGGCAGCACATCTCGCAGCTTGAAGACGGACCACAGCGTGTACCGGATGACCTCGTTGAGGTCCTTGGCCTTCTTGCCTGCGTTCGGGGTCTTTTCGGGCGCACTCATACGGCTATTCTCCCGCGTCCGGATGCGTGCCCCGCGCCGGGGTCGGCGTGGCGAGGATCTCGTCGGCGGCGCGCTGCCCGTCGGCGACGCACGCCGGGATGCCGACCCCGTCGAACGCGGCCCCGCAGACCCGCAGTGCGGCGGGCAGCGCGGCCACCTCGCGGCGGATCCGGGCGACGCGGGCCAGGTGGCCGACGGGGTACTGGGGCAGGCCGCCCGTCCAGCGGGTCACCTCGGAGGCGACCGGCCGCGCGGTGATGCCGACGGCCCGGCCCAGGTCGCCGAGGGAGAGCGCGACGAGTTCGGCGTCGTCCCGGTCGAGCGCCCGCTCCTCGCCGTGGCGGCCGAGCGAGGTCCGCAGCACGAACAGTTCGTCCGAGCCCTCGTCGACCCAGCTCCACTTGTTGGACGAGAAGGTGGACGCCTTGATCGACCGCCCGTCGGCGGGCGGCACGAGGAAGCCGCTGCCGGGCAGTTCGCCGAGGTCGGCGCGCCGGAAGGCGAGGGTCACCAGCGCCATGGAGGCGTACTCCACCGCGCCCAGGTCGGAGGCCGCGGCCGGGCAGGTGTCCGTGAGCAGCGCCGCGGAGGCCCACGCGGGGGTGGCGAGGACGACGGCGTCGGCGGCGAGGGTCTCGCGGTCCGTGCGGACCCGCCAGCCGCCGCCGTCGGGGGCGAGGCCGAGCACCGGGGTCGAGGTGCGGATGTCGCCGCCCGCCGCGCGCACGGCCGCGGCGACGGCGTCCGGCAGGGTGCCGATGCCGCCGGCGAGGCCCATGAACACCGGCCCTGCGCCCTGCTGGGCGGCTCCCTTGGCCTGCACCTCGCGCACCGCGTCCAGCAGGGCGTCGTGGCGGCGGGCGGCGTCGAAGAGCCCGGGGACGGCGGCGCGCATCGAGATGCGGTACGCGTCACCCGCGTACACCCCGCCGAGCAGCGGCTCCACGAGCCGGTCGACGACCTCGCGGCCGAGCCGTCCGGCGACGAACTCGCCGATGGCGACGTCGTCGCCGACGTCGGCGGGCGGCAGCTCCCGCTCCCGGCCGATGCGGGCGACGCCCTCCGGCGAGAGCAGCCCGGCGAGCGCCTCGGCCGAGCCCGGCACGCCCATCACATGGCCCTTGGGCAGCGGCCGCAGGGCGTCGCGGGTCCAGACCGCGGAGACCGCGACGGCGGGCGGCTGGAGCCGCTCGCCGAGGCCGACCGCGCGGGCCAGGCCGACGCCCTCGGCGCGGCGGGCGAGCATCGACTCGGCGCCGAGGTCCACCGGCACGCCGGCGATCTCCCCGGCGTGCAGCTTGCCGCCGAGGCGGCCGGTGGCCTCCAGGAGGGTGACGCGTGCGCCGGCGGCGGTCAGCCGGTGGGCGGCCGCGAGGCCGGCGATGCCGCCGCCGACGACGACGGTGTGGCGCGCGGGGGTGTCGTGCAGGGGGCCGTTCATGGGGCCAACTCTCTCAAACGGCCGGGCCGCCCCCGTAACGAGTCCCGACCGTGACCGCTTCGGAACCACGCGGGGGCAACCCGCGCACGGGGCCGGACGTCGAAAGGGCAACCGCTCACCATCACGACCTGGGGGGTCTCATGCGTGCACGCCGCACGTTCGCGGTTCTGTTCGTCACCGCGTCACTCGCACTCGCCGGCTGCGGGGCCGGCTCCGACGACTCCGCCGACGCCAAGCCGGCCTACGCGGAACAGGCCAAGGGCGCTGCCGGATCCGGCAGCGCCGCCGACGAGGGGGCGACGGCGGCGGACGGGAAGGCCGGGCCGGAGGGGACGGCCGAGCCCTCGGCCGAGGCCGCGGCGCACATCATCCGCACCGCCTCGCTGAGCGTGGAGGTGAAGGACGCGGTCGCGGCCCTCGCCGACGCGCGCGCGGCGGCGGAGAAGGCCGGCGGGCGGGTGGAGAACGAGACCACCGAACGCGTCGACGACACCCATGTGACCTCGCGCATCGTGCTGCGGGTGCCGCAGGAGTCGTACGACGCGGTGCTGTCCGGACTCGCGGGCGCGGGCCGGCTCCTCTCCCGTCAGGCCGACGCGAAGGACGTCACCGACCAGGTGGTCGACGTCGAGAGCAGGATCGCGACGCAGCGGGCGAGCGTGGCCCGGGTGCGCGAGCTGATGGAGCGGGCCGAGAGGCTCTCGGACGTCGTGGCGCTGGAGGGGCAGCTGAGCAGCCGTCAGGCGGAGCTGGAGGCGCTGCTGGCCAAGCAGGAGTCGCTGAAGGACCGCACGGCGCTGGCGACGATCACGCTGGAGCTGACGGAGCCGGAGCGCGCGGAGGAGTCGTCGGACGACGGCGCCCCCGGCTTCCTCGACGCGCTCGGCGGCGGCTGGGACGCCCTGGTCGCGACGGTGCGCTGGATCGCGGTGGTGCTGGGCGCCGTCGCGCCGTTCGCGGCGGTCGGCGCGGCGCTGTACGTGCTGTGGCGCCTGCTGGGCGGCCGCGCCGGGCCCGCCGGGAGGCGGAGCCGGCGCCGCGGGCCGCCGCGGCGGGCGGCACGGTCCCGCCGTACCCGGGGACGTCGCAGGCCACGGCCCCGCGGCGGCCGGCGGACTCCGGGGAGGGCACCCCGGACTGAAGGGGCCGCGCCCCGTAGCGTGTTCCCATGACGACGGAGCGACTGGTGATCGTGGGGGGCGACGCGGCGGGCATGTCCGCCGCGTCGCAGGCACGCAGGACGAAGGGCCGGGACGAGCTGGAGATCGTGGCGTTCGAGCGCGGTCACTTCAGCTCGTACTCCGCGTGCGGCATCCCGTACTGGGTGGCCGGCGACGTCGAGGGACCGGACCGGCTGATCGCCCGCTCCCCCGAGGAGCACCGGGCGCGCGACATCGATCTGCGGATGCGCACCGAGGTCACCGAACTGGACCTGGCCGGCGGCCGGGTCCGCTCGCTCGACCTGGAGTCCGGCACCGAGTCCTGGACGGGCTTCGACAAGCTGGTGATCGCGACCGGCGCGCGGCCGGTGCGCCCGGCGCTGCCCGGCATCGACGCGCCCGGGGTGCACGGTGTGCAGACCCTGGACGACGGCCGGGCGCTGCTCGACTCCCTGTCCCGTGCCCGGGGCAGGCGCGCGGTCGTGATCGGCGCCGGGTACATCGGCGTGGAGATGGCGGAGGCGCTGCTGCGGCACGGGTTCGAGGTGACCGTGGTCGACCGCTCCGAGCAGCCGATGTCGACGCTCGATCCCGACATGGGCCGCCTGGTCCACGAGGCGATGACCTCGATGGGCATCACGGTGGTCACCGGCGCGGCCGTGACCGGCGTGCTGACGGACGACGGCGGCGCGGTGCGCGCGGTCGCCACCCAGGACGCCGAGTACCCGGCGGACGTGGTGGTGCTCGGCATCGGCGTCGAACCGGAGACCACGCTGGCGCGGGCGGCCGGCCTGCCGCTGGGCGACCACGGCGGGCTGCTGACGGACCTGTCGATGCGGGTGCGCGGCCGGGACGCCGTCTGGGCGGGCGGCGACTGCGTGGAGGTCCTGGACCTGGTGTCCGGGCGGGAACGCCACATCGCGCTGGGCACCCACGCCAACAAGCACGGCCAGATCATCGGCGCGAACGCGGCGGGCGGCTACGGCACCTTCCCCGGGGTGGTCGGCACGGCCGTCAGCAAGGTCTGCGACCTGGAGATCGCCCGCACCGGGCTGCGCGAGAAGGACGCCCGCGCGGTCGGCCTGAAGTACGTGACGGCCACCGTGGAGTCCACCAGCCGCGCCGGCTACTTCCCCGGCGCGGCCCCGATGACGGTGAAGATGCTGGCCGAGTACCGCACGGGCCGGCTGCTGGGGGTGCAGATCGTCGGCCGCGAGGGCGCGGCGAAGCGGGTGGACATCGCGGCGGTGGCCCTGACGGCCTCGATGACGGTCGAGGCGATGACCGCCCTGGACCTCGGCTACGCCCCGCCGTTCTCCCCGGTCTGGGACCCGGTGCTGGTGGCCGCCCGCAAGGCGGTCGCCGCGGTGCGGCGGGCGGGGGTGTGACGCGGGCGGGGCGGGCCCTCTCCTGAGGGCCCGGTTCGCCTCCGGGGCGCTCAGGACGGTCCCGACGGTCGACCGTGCTCGATCCCTCGTACCTCGGGACCTCCGCGCGCTCTCCCTTCCGGCACCGCCCGCGCCCCTTCGGCTCACTCGCCACGCGGGCCACCTGCCGGTGGCCCGCGTCACCCGCGTCAGCGCGCGGTGCGCTCGTGGACGTCGGCGACCAGGCGGGTCAGCGCGTCCGGGTCGGTCGTGGGGAGCACCCCGTGGCCGAGGTTGAAGATGTGGCCCTCCAGGCCCGCCGCGGCGTCGAGCACCTCGCCCGTCTTCGCGCGGACGGCCTCCGGGGTGGAGAACAGCACGGCCGGGTCCAGGTTGCCCTGGAGGGCCTTGCCGGGGCCGACGCGGCGGGCGGCCTCGTCCATCGGCACCCGCCAGTCGACGCCGACGACGTCCGCGCCCGCCTCGCCCATCAGGCCGAGGAGTTCGCCGGTGCCCACGCCGAAGTGGATGCGCGGCACGCCGTACGGGGCGACGGCGTCGAAGACCTTCACGGACGCCGGCATGACCGAGCGGCGGTAGTCGGCGGGGGCGAGGGAGCCGACCCAGGAGTCGAAGAGCTGCACCGCGGAGGCGCCGGCCTCGATCTGCACCTTGAGGAAGGCGGCGGTGATGCCGGCGAGGCGGTCGAGCAGGTCGGCCCAGAGCTCCGGGTCGCCGTACATCAGGGCCTTGGTGTTCTCGTGGTTGCGCGAAGGGCCGCCCTCGACCAGGTAGCTGGCGAGGGTGTAGGGCGCGCCGGCGAAGCCGATGAGGGGGGTCGGGCCGAGTTCCCGGGTGAGCATCCCGATGGCTTCGGTGACGTAGTGGACGTCGTCCGGGGTGAGGTCGCGCAGCCGCCGCAGGTCCTCGCGGGTGCGGATGGGCTCGGCGACGACGGGGCCCACGCCGGGCTTGATGTCGAGGTCGATGCCGATGGCCTTCAGCGGGACCACGATGTCGCTGAAGTAGATGGCGGCGTCGACCTTGTGGCGGCGCACGGGCTGGAGGGTGATCTCGGTGACCAGTTCGGGGCGCATGCACGAGTCGAGCATCCCGATGCCCTCACGGACCTTCAGGTACTCGGGCAGTGAGCGTCCTGCCTGGCGCATGAACCAGACGGGCGTGTGCGGCACCGGCTCGCGGCGGCACGCCCTGAGGAACGCGGAGTCGTAGGTCTCGGTCTGCCGGCCCGTGGCCGGGGTGTCCCCCGTGCGGGCGGAGCCTCGGGCGTGGGGAAGGTCGTTGGCGCTCACGCACCGAATCTTCGCACGTACGGGACAACAGGCCGCCCCGGGCCGGGTGTCCCTCCCTGCGCGAAGCCGCCGTTCCGCCTACTCTTCCCCGCATGGCTGCGGCTCAGGGACATTTTTCGGATCATTCCAACGGCATCGGCGCGACGGAACGCGCGGAGCAGAATGCCGTGCCGCCGGCCTTCGGCTCGGCGGTGGAGGCGTTGCGCTCGGCGCGGCTGCGGCCGGAGATGGAGATCGATCCGACCAGGCCGCCGCAGAAGCTGGCGCCGTACGCGTATGCCCTGGAGGCGGCGGTGGTCGACGGCGACGACGACCTCGCCGACGGCCGGCTCGTCCTGCTGCACGACCCGGCCGGGCACGACGCCTGGCAGGGCACCTTCCGGCTGGTGACCCTGGTGCGCGCGGAGCTGGAGCCGGAGATGGCCGCCGACCCGCTGCTGCCGGAGGTCTGCTGGTCGTGGCTGACGGGTGCGCTGGAGGCCCGCGGGCTCTCCTACGGGGAGCCGAGCGGCACCGTCACCCGCGCGGGGTCTCACTATTTCGGTGGACTCTCCGACCGGCGTCCGGCGACGCAGATCGAGATCCGTGCCTCGTGGACCCCCGAGGAGGGGCCGCAGGGCGTGCCGGACACCGCCGCACACCTCGCGGCCTGGTGCGATCTGCTGTGCCAGATCGCCGGGCTGCCGCCTTCTCCGTCGGGTGCCGCGGACTGGGCGACGGGTGTGGTGTCGCTGCCGCAGCGGCGCGGTCCGCAGCACCCCTGAGGCGGCGGGCACGGCGCCACCGGAACACTGGCGAAGGCCGTCCGGGAGCACGGCCCGTTCGTACCATGATCGATCACGTATCCGATTTGCCCGAATTGTTCCTCACTAAATCGTGATCATTCTCTAAAGGCGGACGGGTTCGGTGCCGAAGAGGTCAATGACCTAACTGCACGGTTCGACCCCGGCTTACTCCCCGAGCCGGCCCCCGTCCCGCACCTTCCAGGAGGCCTGGTGTCCGTTCTTCTCGAGCAGCCCGCAAGCCTGGTCGCCTACCGCCCGAACAAGCCGACGGCCATGGTCGTCGTGGCCGACCCACGCGTCCGTTCCACCGTCACCCGCCATCTGTGGGCTCTCGGGGTCCGGGACGTGATCGAGGCATCGTCCATCGCGGAGGCACGTCCCCGCGTCGGCAACCCGCGCGACATCTGCGTGGCCGACGTCCATCTGCCCGACGGTTCCGGGCTGACCCTGCTGTCCGAGACCCGCGCCGCGGGCTGGCCCAACGGACTCGCCCTGTCCGCCGCCGACGACATCGGCGCCGTGCGCAACGCCCTGGCCGGCGGCGTCAAGGGCTATGTCGTCACCGGTACGCGCACCAACATCGGCCACCCCACCCGTCCCGGCGCCGCCCCCATCGGCGCCGCGGCCGGCCGGATGCACCGCCGCCCCCCGGGTACCCCGAGCCACCCGGGCGGCTACCGCGAGCTGTCCGGCCGTGAGGTCGAGGTGCTCCGTCTGGTGGCGGAGGGCCAGTCGAACAAGGCGATCGGCGTCTCCATGGGGCTGTCCGCCCTGACCGTCAAGAGCCACCTCGCCCGCATCGCCCGCAAGCTCGGCACGGGCGACCGCGCCGGCATGGTGGCGGTCGCCCTGCGCACCGGAATCATCCACTGACCCCACCCGTCCCGCCCTCCACGCCCGTCGACGGAACGTTCCGTCGACGGGCGTCTTCCGTCGACGGATACCCTTGACACGTGACCGACGCCCAAGAGACCGCAGCGCAGACATCACTGCGAACCACCGGGGGCGCTCCCCCGGACAACGGCGTCCCTGCCGGAGGACTGCCCACCCCGCTGCTGGAGCCCCGTGAGGGCATCCCGCCCGTCGTCGCCGACGAGGAGGCGCTCGCCGCGGTGACCGCGGCCTTCGCCGCCGGATCCGGCCCCGTCGCCGTCGACGCGGAACGCGCGTCGGGCTACCGCTACGGCCAGCGCGCCTACCTGGTGCAGCTCCGCCGTGAAGGCGCCGGGACGGCACTGATCGACCCCGTCGGCTGCCCCGACCTGTCCGGCCTCGGCGAGGCGCTCGCCGGCACCGAGTGGATCCTGCACGCAGCCACCCAGGACCTGCCCTGCCTGCGGGACATAGGCATGCGCCCCACCCGGCTGTTCGACACCGAGCTCGCCGGACGGCTCGCGGGCTTCCCGCGCGTCGGCCTCGGCGCGATGGTGGAGAGCGTCCTCGGCTACGCCCTGGAGAAGGGCCACTCCGCGGTCGACTGGTCGACCCGCCCGCTGCCCGAGCCCTGGCTGCGCTACGCCGCCCTCGACGTGGAGCTCCTCGTCGACCTGCGCGACGCGCTGGAGAAGGAGCTGGACCGGCAGGGGAAGCTGGAGTGGGCCCTGGAGGAGTTCGACGCGATCGCGTCGGCCCCGCCCGCGCCGCCGCGCAAGGACCCCTGGCGCCGCACCTCGGGGATGCACAAGGTGCGCCGCCGCCGTCAGATGGCGGTCGTGCGGGAGCTGTGGAACACCCGCGACCGGATCGCGCAGCGGCGCGACGTGTCCCCCGGCAAGGTGCTGGGCGACGCGGCGATCGTCGAGGCGGCCCTGGCCCTGCCCACGGGCGTCCAGGCGCTCACCGCCCTGCCCGGCTTCGGGCAGCGCATGGGACGCCGTCAGCTCGAACAGTGGCAGGCGGCCGTGGACCGCGCGAAGGCGCTGCCCGACAACGAGCTGCCGCAGCCCGGCCAGTCCGTGGCGGGCCCGCCGCCGCCGCGCTCCTGGGCGGACAAGGACCCGGCGGCGGCGGCCCGGCTGTCGGCGGCCCGCGCCGCGGTCACCGCGCTCGCCGAGGAACTGAACATGCCCCAGGAGAACCTGCTCTCGCCGGACACGGTCCGCCGGGTCTGCTGGGAGCCGCCCGCCCCGCTCACCCCGGACGCGGTCTCCGCCGCGCTGACCGCGCTCGGCGCCCGCGCCTGGCAGGTCACGCTGACGGCCCCGCTGCTCGTCCAGGCCCTGACGGCCCGGGCGCCGGGGGCATAGCCCGGCTCGTCCAGGCCCTGACGGTCCGGGCGCCGGGGGCATAGCCCGGCTCGGGGCGGGCGCGTCGGGCGGGGCGCAGCCCGGCTCCGGGCACGCGCCGCCCCCGGGCTGGCAGGAGGTCCGCCCTCCGGTCACGCCGCGCCGACGGACGAAGGCGCGGGGTGCCCACCGCCCGGCCGCGCGCCGTCGTGGGCCCGGCGGGCCGGACGCCGGCGGGCGACGAGCCCCACGGCCCGTCCCGCGCCCGCGCCCCGGGGCCGCACCGCCGCCCCGCGCATCCTTCGGGGGAACTGTGCGCGGCCCGCGTGGGGCGGGGCCCGCCCGGTGGTACGAGCTGGGTGATGTCCAGCCCTCCCGACCACTCAGCGCGCCCGACGCCGCCCCCGCAGCCGCCGGGGCACGAGGCGCCGCGCGTCCCCGAGGTCCTGCGCACGGCGGCCGCCTTCTCCTGGCGGATCATCGTCGTGGGCGCCCTGGTGTTCGGGGTGTTCTCCCTGCTCGGCCGGTTCCACAAGCTCGGTGTCGCGGTCTTCCTCGGGCTGGTGATCACCGCGGTGCTCCGCCCGGTCGCGGGCCTGCTGTCCCGCTGGATGCCGAGGGCCGCGGCGGTGGCCGTGTCCCTGATCGGCAGCCTCCTGCTGCTCCTCGGGCTCGGCGCGCTGGTCGGCGAGGCGGTGGCGGGCGAGCGCGCGGAGCTGATGCGGGAGTTCACCACCGGGATCGACCGGATCGAACGCTGGCTGGAGCAGCCGCCGTTCCGGATCGCCCCGGAGGCGCTGACCGACATCCAGCACCGCATCGGCGAGTTCCTGTCCAGCCACCGCTCCACCGTGATCAGCACCGCCATCAGCGGGGCCGACCGCCTGGTGGAGGTGCTGACGGTGCTCGCGCTCGCGGTGTTCTGCTCGGTCTTCTTCATCCACTCCGGGGACCGCCAGTGGGCCTGGTTCCGCGAGGAGCTGCCGGCCGCCGCGCGGGAGCGGGTCTCGGTCGCGGGCTCCGCCGCCTGGCGGACCTTCACCGGCTACACCCACGGCATCCTGCTGGTGGCCGCGGTCAACGCGGTCCTGGTCGGGATCGCGCTGTTCGCCCTCGGGGTGCCCCTGGCCGTACCGCTGGCGCTGCTGGAGTTCGTCGCGGCCTTCGTCCCGCTCATCGGGTCGCCCATCGCGCTCGCCGTGGCGGCGGTGGTGGCGCTGGCGGCGAAAGGCCCGCTGGTGGCCGGGATCGTGGTCGCGCTGATCGTGGTGATCGGCCAGATCGAGGGGCATCTGCTGCACCCGATCGTGATGAGCTGGGCGGTCCGGCTGCACCCGGTGGTGGTCGCGCTGGCCGTGATCGGGGGCGCGGTCGCCGCCGGGGTGATCGGCGCGGTGGCGGCCGTGCCGCTGGTCGCCGTCCTGTGGTCGGTGCGCCAGGCCCTGCGCGCCGACCGGGCGGCGCGCGCCGGCCGGGCCCCGTCCGGCTGACCGGCGCCCGGCCCGCCCGGGAGGGCTCGTCCGGCCGGTTTCGGCTCCCCTCCGGTGCGGGGAGAGCCACTACTGGGTGTGACCTTCGCCGCTCCCGCCCCAAGGGGTGGGCAGCCTGGTTACCCACAAGTAGCATGGGCCGAGCAAGCGCACGCTCAGGCGTGTGTGCCGCAGCAGTGCCACCCCGCACCCTGGAGGAGAGCCATCGTGCCTCGTACCGTCAGGGACGTCGTCTTCGTCGACGGCGTCCGCACCCCGTTCGGCAAGGCGGGCCCGAAGGGCATCTACCACGAGACCCGCGCCGACGATCTCGTCGTCAAGGCCATCCGGGAGCTGCTGCGCCGCAACCCGGCGCTCGACCCCAAGAAGATCGACGAGGTCGCGATCGCGGCGACCACCCAGATCGGCGACCAGGGTCTGACGATCGGCCGCACCGCCGGCATCCTCGCCGGGCTGCCCCAGTCCGTGCCGGGCTACTCCATCGACCGCATGTGCGCGGGCGCCCTCACCGCCGTGACCTCGGTCGCCGGCAGCGTGGCCTTCGGCGCGTACGACATCGCCGTGGCCGGCGGCGTCGAGCACATGGGCCGCCACCCGATGGGCGAGGGCGTCGACCCGAACCCGCGGTTCGTGAGCGAGAAGCTGGTCGACGAGTCCGCCCTGTTCATGGGCATGACCGCCGAGAACCTGCACGACCGCTACCCCACCATCACCAAGCAGCGCGCCGACGAGTACGCCGTGCGCTCGCAGGAGAAGGCCGCCAAGGCGTACGCCGACGGCAAGATCCAGCAGGACCTGGTACCGGTGTCGGTGCGCCGCACCAACCCCGAGGCCGGCGAGACCGGCTGGGGTCTGGTCACCGCCGACGAGCCGATGCGCCCGGGTACGACGCTGGAGTCGCTGGCCGGCCTGAAGACGCCGTTCCGTGTCCACGGCCGCGTCACCGCGGGCAACGCGGCGGGCCTCAACGACGGCGCCACCGCCTCGCTCATCGCCTCCGAGGACTTCGCCCGGGAGAACAACCTCCCGGTCAAGATGCGCCTGGTCGCGTACTCCTTCGCCGGTGTCGAGCCCGAGGTCATGGGCTACGGCCCGATCCCGGCCACCGAGAAGGCGCTCGCCCAGGCGGGCCTGTCCATCTCGGACATCGGTCTCTTCGAGATCAACGAGGCCTTCGCCGTGCAGGTGCTGGCCTTCCTGGAGCACTACGGCATCGCCGACGACGACGCCCGCGTCAACCAGTACGGCGGGGCCATCGCGTTCGGCCACCCGCTGGCCTCCTCCGGCGTGCGTCTGATGACGCAGCTCGCCCGGCAGTTCGAGGACCAGCCCGAGGTCCGCTACGGCCTCACGACCATGTGCGTCGGCTTCGGCATGGGCGCCACCGTCATCTGGGAGAACCCGCACCACAAGGACGCCGGAGGCGACAAGTGACCACCACCGCTGAGCTTCTGAAGGGCGCGGCCGAGCTGTTCCCCGACGAGGTCGTGACGCAGGCGCACGTGCGCCACCTCGACCTCCCCGGCGGTGCCGGGCGCTTCGCGCTCATCACGCTGGACAACGGCCACGACCACACCAAGCCGACCACCGTCGGCCCGCAGTCCCTGGCCAACCTGGACGCCGCCCTCGACCAGGTCGAGAAGGAGGCCGCCGAGGGCTCCATCGTGGGCGTCGGCGTCACGGGCAAGCCGTTCATCTTCGCGGTCGGCGCCGACCTCAAGGGCGTCGAGCTGCTGAAGCGGCACAAGGACGCGCTGGCGATCGGCAAGGGCGGTCACGACGTCTTCAAGCGTCTGTCCGGCCTCGCCGTGCCGACCTTCGCGTACTACAACGGCGCCGCGATGGGCGGCGGTGTCGAGATCGGCCTGCACTGCGCCTACCGCACCGTCTCGCAGGCGATCCCCGCCTTCTCGCTGCCCGAGGTCTTCCTCGGCCTGGTACCGGGCTGGGGCGGCTGCACCATCCTGCCGAACCTGATCGGCGCCGAGAAGGCCGTCTCGGTCATCATCGAGAACTCGCTGAACCAGAACAAGCAGCTCAAGGGCGCCCAGGTCTTCGACCTCGGCATCGCCGACGCCCTCTTCGAGGGCGCGGACTTCCTGGAGCAGTCGCTGATCTGGACGGCGTCCGTCCTCAAGGGCGAGATCGTCGTCGAGCGTCCCGGCGTGGACCGCGGCGAGGCGTGGGACGCGGCCGTCGCCAAGGGCCGCTTCGTCGCCGACTCCAAGGTGCACGGCGCCGCCCCGGCCGCCTACCGGGCCCTCGACATCATCGAGGCCGCCAAGGACGGCGACCTGCAGAAGGGCTTCGACGCCGAGGACCAGGCCCTGGCCGACCTCATCATGGGCGGCGAACTGCGCTCCGGCATCTACGCCTTCAACCTGGTGCAGAAGCGCGGCAAGCGCCCCGCGGGCGCCCCGGACAAGTCGCTGGCCCGCCCGGTCACCAAGGTCGGTGTCGTCGGCGCCGGTCTGATGGCCTCGCAGCTCGCCCTGCTGTTCCTGCGCCGCCTCGAAGTGCCGGTCGTGCTGACCGACATCGACCAGGAGCGCGTCGACAAGGGCGTGGGCTACGTCCACGCCGAGATCGAGAAGCTGCTCGGCAAGGGCCGCATCAACCAGGACAAGGCCAACCGCCTGAAGGCCCTGGTCACCGGTGTGCTCGACAAGGCCGAGGGCTTCGCGGACGCGGACTTCGTCATCGAGGCCGTGTTCGAGGAGATGTCCGTCAAGCAGAAGGTGTTCGCGGAGGTCGAGGCGGTCGCCCCGGCGCACGCCGTCCTCGCCACCAACACCTCGTCGCTGTCGGTCTCCGAGATGGCGTCCAAGCTCCAGCACCCCGAGCGGGTCGTCGGCTTCCACTTCTTCAACCCGGTCGCGATCCTCCCGCTGCTGGAGATCGTCCGCGGCGAGCAGACGGACGACGCGTCCCTCGCCACCGCGTTCGGTGTCGCGAAGAAGCTGAAGAAGACCGCGGTCCTCACCAAGGACGCCCCGGCGTTCGTCGTGAACCGCATCCTCACCCGCTTCATGGGCGAGATCCAGAACGTCATCGACGAGGGCACCCCGGTGGCCACCGCCGAGAAGGCCGTCGAGCCGCTCGGTCTGCCGATGTCGCCGCTGGTCCTGCTGGAGCTCGTGGGCCCGGCCATCGGCCTGCACGTCTCCGAGACCCTGAACCGCGCCTTCCCGGAGCGCTTCACCGTCTCCCCCAACCTGAAGGCCGTCGTCGAGGCGGGCAAGCGGGGCTTCTACGTCTACGATTCCGGCAAGCCGGAGCTGGACCCGGAGGTCGCCGCGCTCCTGAAGCAGGGCGACAGCGTCCTGACCGAGGAGCAGGTCCGCGACCGCGTCCTGGACGCCGTCGCCCAGGAGATCGGCCTGATGCTGGACGAGGGTGTCGTCGCCGAGGCGCAGGACATCGACCTCTGCCTGATCACGGGCGCCGGCTGGCCCTTCCACCTGGGCGGCATCACGCCGTACCTGGACCGTGAGGGTGTCTCGGAGCGCGTGAACGGCAAGCCGTTCCTGGCACCGGGCGTCGCGAGCGTGCCCGCGTAGCGGAACCCGCAACAGGGACCGGGCCGTACGGGAGTCTCCCGTACGGCCCGGTCCTCTTCGCGCTCCGCCCGCCGGGGCGGCGTCAGTTCAGCGGCTTCCAGCGGCCGAGGGCGAAGCCGTCCTCCGCCGTCTTCTGCCGGTTGAGGAGCGGCTGCCCGCCGGGCGGCAGGACCGCGGCGACGAGCCCCCGCTCCCCGTCGGGGCACAGGGCGAGCGACAGGCCGCCGCCGGCGCCGGGCGCCGTGGGGGTCCACCAGGCGCCCGCGTCCTCGTTGCCGGTCGGGTAGGCGGCGAAGGCGATCTCGCCGTCCGCGGTCTCCTGGGCGAGGACCGTGCAGGGGTGGCCGTCGATGGTGGCGGCGGCCGGGACCAGCGGACCGGGGCCCGCGGCCTCCAGCAGCAGCCGGGCGTCCTCCTCGTGGCCCGGCGCCCAGCGCCGGACGGTGCCGTCCTCGTCGCTGAAGAACAGCACGACCTCGCCGCTCTGCGTGGTGAGCGCGGAGAACACCGCGGGCGTGGTCGCCACCTCCAACCGCTCGGCCGCGGCGAAGGCGGCGCCCGGCTTCTCCTGCGTCCACCGGGCGACGGAGGTCGCGTCGGCGACGAACAGTTCGACCAGCCCCTCCCCGTCGACGGCCGCGGCGATGGTCTCGCGGACCCGCCGGCCGCCGAGGTCCTGCCAGCGCCCCCAGCCGCCGTTGGTCTGCTGGAGGCGGACGCTCACACCCCCGCCGCCGTTCTTGAGCGCCACGCACAGCCGGCCCGCGCCGTCGACGACGGCGGCCGGGTCGCCCGTCCACTTGGCGATCCTGTTGGGGTGGCCCAGCGACGACCAGCCCAGCATGGGGCGCCCGGTCTGGAACTGGACCGCGTGCACCAGCTCCAGGTTGCCGTCGGCGGTGCGCCGCCCGCCGACGAGGTGCACATAGCCGTCCTCGCCCTGGGCGAGGACGACCCGGGGCAGTACGCCGGGAGCGGGCAGCCGGTCCGGCCCCTGCCAGCCGGAGCCGTGCTCCGTCCAGCGCACCACCTCCTGCTCACCGGGCAGGAACAGGGAGAGCCGGCCGTCCCTCCCCCGGGTGAGCCAGCTTCCGGAGACCTGGGGGGAGCCCTGTGGTCCGCTGTCGGGGGGAGTCGTCACGGGCGCAGTAGCCATGGCAGTCCATCGCGTCTGAAAGGGTCGAGTAGGTGTTCGGTCACCACCTCACAGTGTCTCAGTCCCCGGACGCCACCGGAACGCCGACCCCGATTTTCGCGGACCTCGTCCGGTGCCTGCGAAGCTGGCCCCATGGACACCCTGCTCGTCGTGGACGCGGCCAATGTCGTGGGTTCGGTGCCGGACGGCTGGTGGCGTGACCGGCGGGCCGCGGCCGAGCGGCTGAGGGACGCGCTGGCGGCGCCGGACGGCCAGTCGGCGGTGTCCGGCCCGGTCGCGATCGTGATGGTCGTCGAAGGGGCCGCCCGCCCCGTGGCGTCGGTGCCCGGCGTGCTCGTCGAGGCCGCTCCCGGCAGCGGCGACGACACGATCGCCGAACTCGCGGCCCGGGCCGGACGGGAGGGCCGTCCGTGCGTGGTGGTGACCGCCGACCGGGGCCTGCGGGAGCGTGTCACCGCCCACGGGGCGCGCTGCGCGGGCCCCCGGTCGGTCCGCCGCCGCTGAGCGCGGCACGCGGCCCGGCAGGGGGCCCTGCGGGCCTCAGTAGCGGGCGTCCTGGCCCGCCTTGCCGAGACGGCTGTGCTTGCGCCCGTAGAGGGCGTACACGATGCAGCCGATGACCATCCACACCGCGAACCGGAACCAGGTCTCGGACGGCAGGTTGAGCATCAGCCACACCGAGGCGGCGATCGACACGATCGGGAGGAACGGCACCCAGGGGGTGCGGAAGGCGCGGTGCAGGTCGGGACGCGTACGGCGCAGGATGATCACGCCGAGGGCGACCACGACGAAGGCGAACAGCGTGCCGATGTTCACCAGGGCCGCCAGCTCGTTGATGCTGGTGAAGCCGGCGACGATCGCGATGACCACACCCAGGAGGATCGTCGGGCGGTACGGGGTGCGGAAGCGCGGGTGGGTCTTGGAGAAGAACCGGGGAAGCAGCCCGTCGCGGCTCATGGCGAAGAACACCCGGGTCTGGCCCAGCAGCAGGATCATGCAGACGGTCGTCAGGCCGACCGCGGCGCCGAAACTGATCACGCCCGCGTAGAACGGATGGCCGACCGCCTTGAAGGCGTCCGCCAGTGGCGCGGTCACGGACAGCTCGCTGTAGTGCTGCATGCCGGTGACCACCAGGGAGACCGCCACGTAGAGCACCGTGCAGATGAGCAGCGAGCCGAGGATGCCGCGCGGCATGTCGCGCTGCGGCAGCTTGGTCTCCTCGGCGGCGGTGGCCACCACGTCGAAGCCGATGAAGGCGAAGAACACGATCGACGCGGCGGTGAAGATGCCCATCACGCCGAAGTTGGTCGGCTCGTAGCCGAACATGAGCTGGACCAGCGGCGCGTCCCAGCCGGAGCCGGACGTCTGTCCCTGGGCCTCGGGGACGAAGGGCTTGTAGTTGTCCGCCTTGATGAAGAAGAGACCGGCGATGATCACGATCATGACCACGGTCACCTTGATCGCGACCACGACCGCGGTGATCCGGGCGGACAGCTTCATGCCGAGGACGAGGATCGCCGTCAGCACCAGGATGAGCAGGAAGGCCAGCAGGTCGAAGGTGCCTCCCGCGACGTCCGGCCCCTCCAGCGCCGCCGGCAGATGCCAGCCGGCGTTGTCCAGCAGCGATCTGACGTAGCCGGACCAGCCGACGGCGACCACCGCGGTGCCGAGCGCGAACTCCAGGACGAGGTCCCAGCCGATGATCCAGGCGGGCAGCTCGCCGAGCGAGGCGTACGAGAACGTGTACGCGGAGCCCGCCACCGGGACGGTGGAGGCGAACTCGGCGTAGCACAGGGCCGCCAGGGCGCAGACGACACCGGCGACGACGAAGGCCAGCGCCGTAGCGGGCCCCGCGGTCTCCTTGGCGACCTTGCCCGTGAGGACGAAGATGCCGGTGCCGATGATGACGCCGACGCCGAAGACCGTCAGGTCGAGGGCGGAGAGGGATTTCTTGAGAGCGTGCTCCGGCTCCTCCGTGTCCCGGATCGACTGCTCGACCGTCTTGGTACGGAAGGCCCCGCCCCGGCCGCCCGCTGGGTCTGTATCTGTGCTCACCGCTGCACCTCCACACTTGTCGTCCCGGCCATGATCGGGACGAAGGGTGGTCCGCGGAGTACCCAAGAGGGGCCGGTTCAACCGAATGGGCCGGAGGGACCACCCTTACAGGGTGTCCCTCCGGCCCGTGGCCGGCACGTCGTGCTCACACGATCGGTGCGTGACGTCCACATCCGCCGCGCGGACGGGATGGTGGCGGGGTGTCAGTCGCGGACCGGCTCGACCGCCTCGGTGCCGAGCCGTCCGTCGAGCTTGGAGACCAGACCGGTGACCTGACGGGCGATGTCCGGCGCGGTGAGACCGATCTCCGCCATGACCTCCTTGCGGGAGGCGTGGTCCAGGAAACGCGGCGGGATGCCGAAGTCGCGCAGCGGCACGTCCACGCCCGCGTCGCGCAGGGCCTGGGCGATCGCGGAGCCGACACCGCCGACGCGGCTGTTGTCCTCGACGGTGACGACGACCCGGTGGCGCTCGGCGAGCGGGGCGAGGGCCTCGTCCACGGGCTTGACCCAGCGGGGGTCGACGACCGTCGTCGAGATGCCCTGGGCGTCCAGCAGACCGGCGATCTCCAGGCACATCGGGGCGAGCGCCCCGACCGACACCAGCAGGACGTCGGGCCGCTCCGTGCCGGCGTGCCGCAGGACGTCCATGCCGCCCGCCGTGCCGACGGCCTTCACCGCGGGGCCGACGGCGCCCTTGGAGAAGCGCACCACGGTCGGCGCGTCGTCCACCTCGACCGCCTCGCGGAGCTGGGCGCGCACCTGGTCGGCGTCGCGCGGGGCGGCGATCCGCAGGCCGGGCACGACCTGGAGGATCGACATGTCCCACATGCCGTTGTGGGAGGCGCCGTCCGTACCGGTGACACCGGCACGGTCGAGGACGAAGGTCACACCGCACCGGTGCAGGGCCACGTCCATCAGCACCTGGTCGAAGGCGCGGTTCAGGAACGTCGCGTACACCGCGAAGACGGGGTGGAGGCCGCCGGTGGCGAGGCCGGCCGCGGAGACCGCGCCGTGCTGCTCGGCGATGCCGACGTCGTACACCCGGTCGGGGTACGCCTTGGCGAACTTGTCCAGGCCCACGGGCTGGAGCATCGCCGCCGTGATCGCCACGACGTCCTGGCGCTCCTTGCCGAGCTTGACCATCTCCTCGCCGAAGACGGAGGTCCAGTCCAGGCCGGAGGAGGAGATCGGCAGGCCCGTGTCGGGGTGGATCCTGCCGACCGCGTGGAAGCGGTCCGCCTCGTCGGCGAGGGCGGGCTGGTAGCCGCGGCCCTTCTCGGTGAGGCAGTGGACGATGACCGGGCCGCCGAAGCGCTTGGCGCGGGCGAGCGCGGACTCCAGGGCCTCGATGTCGTGGCCGTCGATGGGGCCGACGTACTTCAGCCCGAGGTCCTCGAACATGCCCTGCGGGGCGATGAAGTCCTTGAGGCCCTTCTTGGCGCCGTGGAGCGTCTCGTAGAGCGGCTTCCCGACGACCGGGGTGCGCTCCAGGATGTCCTTGCCGCGGGCCAGGAAGCGCTCGTAGCCGTCGGTGGTGCGCAGCGTGGCCAGGTGGTTGGCGAGGCCGCCGATGGTGGGGGCGTAGGAGCGCTCGTTGTCGTTGACGACGATCACCAGCGGGCGGTCCTTGGCGGCGGCGATGTTGTTCAGCGCCTCCCAGGCCATACCGCCGGTCAGGGCACCGTCGCCGATGACGGCGACGACGTGGTCGTCCTTCTTCAGGACCTCGTTCGCCTTGGCGAGGCCGTCGGCCCAGCCGAGGACGGTGGAGGCGTGGGAGTTCTCGATGACGTCGTGCTCGGACTCGGCCTGGGAGGGGTAGCCGGAGAGGCCGCCCTTCATCTTCAGCTTGGAGAAGTCCTGACGTCCGGTCAGCAGCTTGTGCACATAGCTCTGGTGTCCGGTGTCCCACAGGACCTTGTCCCGGGGCGATTCGAAGACCCGGTGGAGCGCGATGGTCAGCTCGACCACACCGAGGTTGGGTCCCAGGTGACCGCCGGTCTTGGACACGGCGTCCACCAGGAAGGTCCGGATCTCTGCGGCCAGCTGCTCCAGCTGCTCCGGGCCGAGCCGGTCCAGGTCGCGCGGTCCCCTGATTCGGGAAAGCAGTGCCACCCGTGCCTCCTTGCATTGAGCTGATCGAGCATGCCGATTGCCCGAGTCTAATGTTCCGGCCGCGATCTTGGTCATCCGGCAGTGCGTTCTGTGTCACGGCTGTGGCACGGACGCAGCAGTGCCCGGCACCGTGAGGTGCCGGGCACTGGGGGGACCGGGTCAGGCGCGGCCTGCGGTCTTCTGGGTCTTGCGGGTGATGGAGTCGATGACGACGGTGGCGAGGAGGACGCCGCCGGTGATCATGTACTGGATCGGGGTGGCGATGCCTTCGAGGGCGAGGCCGTACTGGATCGAGACGATGACCATGACGCCGAGGAGGGCGTTCCAGGTGCGTCCGCGGCCGCCGAAGAGGCTGGTGCCGCCGATGACGGCGGCGGCGATGACGTTCATGAGGAGGTCGCCGGCGCCGGCGCTCTGGTTGGCGGCGGCGATCTTGGAGGCCCAGAACAGTCCGCCGACGGCGGCGAAGAGTCCGGCGAGGGCGAAGACGGACACCCGGACGGCGGTGACGTTGATACCGGCGCGGCGGGAGGCCTCGACGCTGCCGCCGAGGGCGAAGATCTTGCGTCCGTAGGCGGTGCGGCGGAGCACGAAGTCGGTGATCACGAGCACGGCGAGGAACAGGACCAGGGCCAGCGGCAGGCCCTTGTACTGGTTGAACATCACCGCGGCGGCGAACGCGATCACCGCGAGGACGACGGTGCGCAGCACGATGTCGGACAGGGGGCGGGAGGGGACGCCGGCGGTGGCGCGGCGCTTGTTGTCGAGGAAGGAGGAGAGGAAGAAGCCGGCGACGGCGAGGGCGGCGAGGCCGTAGGCGGCGGCGACGTCGGTGAAGTAGTAGGTGGTGAGCTGTCCGACGACGCCTTCGCCGTCGAGGTTGATGGTGCCGTTCTCGCCCAGGAGCTGGAGCATGAAGCCGAGCCAGAACAGCAGGCCGGCGAGGGTGACGGCGAACGCGGGGGCGCCGATCTTGGCGAAGAAGAAGCCGTGCAGGGCGCCGATCGCGGCGCCGCTCACGAGGGCGACCAGGACGGCGAGCCATTCGTTCATGCCGTGGGTGACCGACAGGACGGCGACGATGGCGCCGGAGACGCCGGACACGGAGCCGACGGACAGGTCGATCTCGCCGAGGAGGAGGACGAAGATGATGCCGACGGCCATCATGCCGGTGGCGACCATGGTCACGGCGATGTTGGACAGGTTCTCCGCGGAGAGGAACTGCCCGTTCATGCTCTGGAAGATCACCGCGATGACGATCAGGCCGATGACGACCGGGATCGAGCCGAGGTCGCCGGCGTGGAGCTTGCGCCGGAACTCCGACAGGTAGCCCTTCAGGCCCTGCTCGCGCACCAGCAGGCGGGGGTCGACCGCGGTGACCGCGTCGTGCGCGGCCTCCGGGTTGCCGACCGGCACGTCCGCGGTGGTGGTGGTCTTGTCGATGCCGGTCACTTCTGGACCTCCGCGTTGCGCGCCGCACGGCGGGTCACGGCGTTGTCCGTGGCACCGGTGATGGCGGAGATGATCTCTTCCTGCGAGGTCGACTTCACGTCGAACACACCGTTGTTGCGGCCCAGCCGCAGCACCGCGACCTTGTCCGCGACGGCCTTCACATCCGCCATGTTGTGGCTGATGAGGATCACCGCGTGACCCCGCTCGCGCAGCCGTTCCACCAGGTCCAGGACCTGCGCGGTCTGCTCCACGCCCAGCGCCGCGGTCGGCTCGTCCAGGATCACCAGCTTCGGCGCGCCCAGCATCGAACGGGCGATCGCCACCGTCTGACGCTGACCGCCCGACAGCGACGCGATCGGGATCCGCACACTCGGGATCCGGATCGACAGCGTCTTCAGCAGCTCCAGCGCACGCCGCTCCATCTCCACCTCGTCCAGGACACCGCGCTTGCGCAGCTCCCGGCCGAGGTAGAGGTTGCCGACGACGTCGATGTTGTCGCACAGCGCGAGGTCCTGGTAGACCGTCGCGATGCCCAGGTCCTGGGCGTCGTGGGGGCGGGTGATGGAGACCTTGCGGCCCTCCCACTCGATCGCGCCCTCGTCGATCGGGTGCACACCGGCGATCGTCTTGACCAGCGTGGACTTTCCGGCACCGTTGTCACCCACCAGGGCGACCACCTCACCGGCGTGGACCTCAAGCTCTACGTCGGTGAGCGCCTGGACGGCACCGAACCGCTTGGAGACCCCGCGCAACGCCAACACGGGCGTAGCGGACACGTGAACCATCTCCTTCGCCGCCTGACCGGCGGGGATCCCGCACCCCCCGCTGTCTGGGGGCGGCACGGTGGCTGAGCAGTACGAACCGCGTGCGGACGACACCACACGCGAGTGTCCCCCCGGCATCCCGTCCCCGCAGCGGGGGCTGAAGGACGGAGACGGGACACCGAAAGGCTTCCACGGGACGACAACCGCCCCGGAAGGAACCGGAGCCCTGTGGGCGCCGCCGGCCTGTGCGGCCTCGGCGCGGGCTCCTCGAGCGGCCCTGGGGCACGGTGGGGGCCGTGCCCCGAGGGGGGTGACCCCCGGGGCCCGGGCGGACTACTTCAGACCGAGCTGGTCGCACGCCGCCTTGAACTTCGGGGTGCAGATCTCCTGGACCGTGTAGACGCCGTCCTTGACGACCGTGTCCTGGATGTTGTCCTTGGTCAGGGAGACGACCGGGACGAGGACGGACGGGACGCCCTTGGTGGTGGGGCTGTCGACCTTGGAGGTGGCGACCGAGTCGAGCGACTCGCCCTTGGCGAGGGCGACGGCCATCTCGGCGGCCGCGGCGGCCTCCGGCGCGTACGGCTTGTAGACGCTCATGAACTGCTCACCCGCGACGATGCGCTGCACACCGGCGAGCTCGGCGTCCTGGCCGGTGACGGGCGGGAGCGGGGTGATGCCGGCGGCCTTGAGGGCGGTGATGATGCCGCCGGCCATGCCGTCGTTGGCGGAGTACACGCCGACGATCTTGTCCTTGCCGAGGGCCGAGATCGCCGCCTCCATGTTGGCGTTGGCGTTCTCCGGCTTCCACTCCTTGGTGTCGTACTCCTTGCCGACGGTGACCTTGCCGTCGAGCTCGGCGTGCGCGCCCTTCTTGAACAGCGCGGCGTTCGGGTCGGTGATCGCGCCGTTCATCATCACGATCTGGCCGCCCTTGGCCTTGTCGCCCAGGGCCTCCACGAGGGCCTTGCCCTGGACGTGGCCGACCTCTTCGTTGTCGAAGGAGGTGTAGGCGTCGATCGGGCCCTCGGCCAGGCGGTCGAAGGCGACGACGGGGATGCCGGCGTCCTTGGCCTTCTTCACACCGCCGGCGATGGCCTTCGAGTCGACCGCGTCCACGATCAGGGCGTCGACCTTGTTGGTGATCATGGTGTCGACCTGCTGCGTCTGCAGCGTGGCGTCCTGCTTGGCGTTGGCGTAGACGACCTTGGCCTTGTTGTTCGTCAGCTCGGCGATCTTCTTCTCGATCAGCGGCTTGTCGAACTTCTCGTAGCGGGCCGTCTGGTTCTCCGGAAGGAGAAGGCCGATCGTGATGTCGTCGCCCTTCTTCTCCGCGGACTCCTTGGTGCTGTCGCCGGACTCCTTGGCACTGCCGCACGCGGCGAGCGAGACGGCCATGGCGGTGGCGGCAGCGGCAACGGCGGCACGACGCAGATGTGCGTTCACGATGTAAACCTCCCTGACGAGGCCGCGTCGTTGCGGCCGAGGTGGCTGGAAGTCAACTCCGCCCCGCCGCCGCCGTCAAGGAGTAAATCCTTAACGAGATGACAACGGTGCCATCCGTTATCTAAGTGAAGGCGAGCGCACCGGCAGGCACGGCCGTGTCAGCTCCCTGCAAAAGCGTCGAATCGCCCATCTCGCTGAGCACCAGGGCCAGCGCGCCGAGCACCTCGGCACGTCCGCCGAGGGCCCCGGGCGCCACCGAGAGCTGCCGCGCCGCGCTGGGGATGGCGTAGCGCGAGACGGACTCGCGGATCGGCCCCAGCACCAGTTCGCCGGCCTCCGCCAGATCGCCGCCGAGCACCACCCGGCTGGGGTTGAGCAGATTGCAGAGGTTGGCCACACCGCTGCCGATGTGCCGGCCCACGTCGGCCACCACCCGGCGGCAGCCGGGGTCGCCCTCCCTGGCGAGCTGCACCACCCGCTCCATGGTCAGGTCGGTGCCGTGGCTCGGCTGGAGCAGCGGCAGGACGTAGCGGGCGGCGGCGAAGGTCTCCAGGCAGCCGCGGTTGCCGCAGCGGCACACCGGACCGGACTCGTCCAGCGTGATGTGCCCGATCTCGCCGGCGGTGCCGCCCGGGCCCCGGTAGATCTGACCCTCTATGACCAGCCCGGCGCCCACGCCGCTGGCGACCTTGATGTACGCGAGGTCCTTCACCCCGCGCCCGGCGCCCCACACCAGCTCGCCGAGCGCGCCGAGGTTGGCGTCGTTGTCGACGTAGACCGGGACGCCGAGGCGTGCGGAGAGCTCCTCGCTCGGGTTGATCCCCGTCCAGCCCGGCAGGATCGCCGTGGACCCGAGGGTGCCCGATTCGACGTCGATCGGGCCGGGCACGCCCAGGCCCACGCCGACCACCTTGTCCGGGCTGATGCCGGTGGCCTCGATCAGCCGCTTGACGAGCACCTCGGCCCGCCCGAAGCCCTCCGCGGACGAGGCGTCCACGTCCAGCGGCTCCGACTCCTCGGCGAGCACCTGGTGCGCGAGGTTGCCGACGGCGACCCGCAGATGGGTGTGCCCGAAGTCGACGCCGATCACGATGCCCGCGTCCCCGCTGAGCGAGACGCTGCGGGCCCGGCGGCCGCCCGCGGAGGTGGGCGTCACCTCGACCGTGCCGCCGTCCTTGAGCTCACGCACGATGTTGGAGACCGTGGCCGCGGAGAGCCCGGTGGTCCGGGCGATCTCCGCCTGCGTGAGCGAGCCGGCCATGCGCACGGCGCGCACGACCCGCTCGAGGTTGGCCCGGTGCAGAGATGTCTGCGATCCCGGAGTCTCCATCGACTCATCCACTCCTGCCCCCGGTGGACGGCACGACGACCGTCCCCGGCCGGGGCCACCACAAGGGAACCCCGACGTCTCTCCAACTTGTGAACTCTGAGTTCAACTCTCGGGGGGTTATTCCGTCAAGACCTTGAGCGGGGGCAACCTCCAATGAGCGACGCGGCGCGCCGGGGCCGGACGTGCCGGGGCCCCGCCGCACTGGTGCGCGACGGGGCCCGGTACACAGGGTTACGGGCGGGTCACTTCAGGGTGCCGGCCGTGAGGCCGGACTGGACCTGCCGCTGGAACGAGAGGTAGACGACGATGACCGGGAGCATCGCGATCGTCATGCCGGCGAAGATCACCGGCAGGTCGCCCTCGTAGCCCTGCTGCTGGTTGAGGAGCACCAGGCCCTGGGTGAGCACCGAGCGGTCCTTGTCGAAGCCGCTCTGCTGCTGCATCAGGGTCATCGGCAGGATGTACTGGTTCCACTGGCCGAGGACGTTGAAGATGCCGACGCTCAGCAGGCCGGGCTTCGCCATCGGGACCATCACCTGGAAGAAGATCCGGGTGTGCGAGGCGCCGTCGATGACGGCGGCCTCGTGGATCGCGGTCGGCAGCGTCCGGAAGAACGCGTGCATGAAGAAGACCGTGAACGGCAGCGAGTAGGCGACGTACACGAGGATCAGGCCCTGGTACGTGTTGAGCATGCCGAGCATGTCGATGAGGAAGTACAGGGGCACCAGGCCCAGGTACACCGGGAACATCGCGCCGGCCACGAAGAAGTAGTAGAAGAAGCGGTTGCCCGGGAACTCGTAGCGCGCCAGGACGTAGGCCGCCATCGCGCCGAGCAGCATGGTCAGCGGGATCGAGAAGACGAGCACGATCAGGGTGTTGGCGAAGTAGTCGCCGATGCCCTTCTCCCAGGCCCGCCCGAAGGCGTCGAAGTTCCAGTTCGACGGCCACGACCAGGCGCTGGAGCCGATCTCCGTGTCGGTCTTGAACGAACCGAGCAGCAGCCAGATCAGCGGCAGCACGATCATCACGGACCACAGGATGAGGAAGCCGTGCGAGAAGACGTTGAGGACCTTGCCCTCGTCGTCGCCCTTCCCGCCGGCTCCCTGGGGCCGGGCGCCGTTCTTCGCGTCGCGCGGGCCGGGGACGGCGTCCTTGGCGACGCCGTCGATCGTCCGGGTGTTCGACATGGCGTGGTTCCCCGCTCAGTATTCGATGCGCTCGCGGCGGCTGATCCGCAGCGTGACGAGGGACAGGATCAGCGTGAGGCCCAGGATCACGACGCCCATGGCGCAGGCGTAGCCGCTCTTCCCGAAGGAGAGGAAGTTACGCATCAGATAGGTCGCCATGACCTCGCTGTTGTGGTCCGGTCCGCCGCCGTAGCTGTTGCCCGGGGTCATGACCGAGATCAGGGCGAAGCAGTCCATCGCCAGGATCGCGAGATAGACCCAGGCCGTCTGGACGGTGTCCCACAGCAGCGGCAGCGTGACCCGGAAGAAGGACTGGGTGCGGCTGGCGCCGTCGAGCAGGGCGGCCTCGTAGATCTCCTTGGGCACCGACTGCATGGCGGCGGAGAACAGGACCAGGTAGAAGCCGACGCCCCACCACAGGAGGACGAAGGCCACGCACCACAGCACGAGATCGGGCTCGTTGAGCCATTCGATGGGGTGCGCGGGGTCGGAGAGTCCGAGTTTGATGAAGACGCCGTTGATGAGTCCGGCGACGTCACCCCGGTAGATCGCCCGCCACAGGACGGCGAGGATCGCGATGGACAGCACGTGCGGGACGAAGAACAGGATCTTGTAGAAGCCCGATCCCGCGACGCCGCGGATTCCGCCGGCGCCGCCCCGCCCGCCCACGTTCACCATGTAGGCGAAGAAGAGGGCGAGCAGGATGGTCGCGACGGGGAGGAAGAACAGGAGCAGGATGTTGTGCCACAGAGCCTTCAGGAACACCGAGTCCGAGAACAGCGCGGTGTAGTTGTCGAGGCCGACGAAACTCATCTCCTGCGACTGGCCCTGCCAGTTCGTGAAGGAGTATCCGAAGGTCTGCATGTACGGCCAGATCATGAAGACCGCGTACAGCACGACCGGTACGATCAGAAAACCGGTGACGAACCGGTACTTTCCCTGTTGCATGGCACCCTGCCCCTGGATTCCCGGCCTCGGCTACTGACGCTTGTTGTTCTTGCTCGCCGGGTCCTCGGCCGCCTTGTCGACGGCCGCCTGCGCCCGCTTGAGCCATTCGGCCGGTGTGATGCGCTTGGCCATCAGCTCCGCGGAGGCGGTACGGATGGACTCGTCCATCTCGCTGTACCAGTTGATGTAGAAGTAGTCGAAGCGCTGCTCGACCGGGCACGCGTCGACGGCCTCGACCGCGGACTTGGTGCCGGAGCGGAGCTGGACGCTCTTGTCGACGCCGTCCTGCACGATGGTCAGCGAGTTGGCCTGCTGCGCGAAGCTGGTCGACCACTCCTTCGAACACATCAGGCGCAGGAACTCCAGGCCGCCGGCCTTGTTCTTGGCCTTCTCCGGGACGATGAACGGCTCGCCCGCGCCGGCCCGGATCGCCTCGAACGGCAGCTTGCTGCCCGGCAGCAGGGGCATCGGCAGGAACTTCATGTCGAAGTCCTCCGGGGTCTGCTTGAGCTGCTCGTTCTCCAGCCAGGAGCCGGAGGGGATGAAGACGGCCTTGCCCTCGTTCCAGGCGGTCTGCGACTCGATGTGGTCCAGGGAGTTGGTGCCCGGCATGAGCAGGCCCTTGTCCACGATCTCGTAGATCGCCTCGATGGACTGCTTGGCGGCCTCGCTGCCGACGAACGCGTTCTTCTCGAGGTTGTCGATCGCCTTCATGGCCTCCAGACCGCCGGTCTTGGCGATCAGGTCCATGATCATGACGTTGATGTAGTACGGGTGCTTGCCCTGGTGGGCGAGACCGCCGATGCCCTTCTTCTTGGCGTCCTGCATGATCTGCAGGAAGGCGTCCCAGGTCTTCGGCACCTCCCACCCGTTGTCCTTGAACATCTTGCCCGAGTACCAGACTCCCCAGACGGTGTAGACGTAGTTCAGGGAGTGCATCTTGCCGCCGATGAAGCCCTTGTCGGCGGTGCCCGGGACGAGGATGTCCTTGACCTTCTTGGACGGGTCGTCCGGCGCGGGGGCCTCGAGCAGTTCGGTCAGGTCGGCGAGCTGGCCGTTCTTGTGCAGCACGTCCAGCTTGATCTGCTGGGCGCCGGAGTTGTCCACGACGTCCGGCGGGTTGCCCGCGTTGAAGCGGGGCTGGAGCTTGCCGGTGATCTCCTGGGTGCCGAGGTGGCTGATCTCCGGGCCGTACTTGGCCTTGTAGAGCTTCTCCCACTCGATGGCGTACTGGTCGCCGAAGCCGCCCTTGAAGATGACGACGTCGAGCGTGCCGCCCTTGGTGACGCCGAACGGGTTGTCCTTCGTCACCTCACCCTTCTGCTTCTCCTGGTCGTCGCCGCCGCCGCTGCTCGCGCAGGCGGACAGGAAGCTCATGGTGGGTACGGCAATCAGACCGAGTGCGGCGGACCGCTTGATCAGATTCCGACGGCTGAGGCCCTCACCGTGCGTATTCGAGGTGGAGGTGGATCCCATGCTCAAGTCCTCGCCTTCTCCAGGACTCAGGCGGTGTACCGGTCGCCCGTAGGCTCGCCTCAGGCGAAGGGCCCCGCCACCGCGTTCAGTTGCTGCGCTTTCCCGAAGGGAAACACAGTGAAGCTCGGGTCGTGCACGGCCGGCAGGGGGAACGGCTGAATTCATGGCCGACGTCCGCGTGACCACGACCCCCTCCGCCCCCTGCCCGCGAAAACATCTCTGCGGACGCCGACAGGTATAGTCCACTTCCCGCCAACTGAGCAAGATCGAATGCAAGGTTGCACGGCAGTCTTTCCCGAGTTGAGACCTCGCGGATACATGAGCCCCGTCTGCACCCTTACGAGCACTGCATTCTTCACGGAACGACTCATTCCGCCTCGGCGACACCCCCAACACCCTTGACACCGTCCGCCACTTGCCTCCCTACTGGATCCTGCACCTCGCGAATGACAACGTTGTCCACCGCGTCTCCCAGGAGGATCGACCCGGGATGCAGCCCAGACCCCGAGCCCGGCAACGACACGTCCACGCGGTCACCCTGGCGGTGAGCGCCTCACTCCTCGTGTTGACGGCCCCCTCCGCGGCCGTCGCACTGCCCGGTACACCGGGGCAATCGTCCTCGGCGGACCGCACATTCACGTCATCCTTCGAAACGGACGAAGCACAACCGGACTGGCGTAATACCGTAGAAGTCGGCAAGGACGGAAAGAAGCGGTCATCCGGCGTCGACGGCGGCTTCTCCAGCGGAATTCCGGGCAATGTCACCGATCAGGTCACCGAGTTGCGGGCCAGCGACGAGAACACCGGCGGGGGCGAGACCAAGGAGAACCTCGTCGACGTCTCGCCCGGCAGCAAGTGGCTGGCGTTCGAGCCGACGGCCTGGCTGGAGTTCGACACGGCGGCGCCCGTCGGGGTGGCCACCTACGCGCTGACCTCCGCCAACGACCACGCCGAGCGCGACCCCCGCGACTGGACCCTCAAGGGCTCGGCGAACGGCACCGACTGGACGGTCCTCGACACCCGTTCCGGCGAGACCTTCGCCAAGCGGTTCGAGACGAAGACCTACGAGATAGGCGCCCCGGGCGAGGTCACCGCCTACGCCCACTACCGGCTGGAGATCACCAAGAACAACGGGGCCTCCGACGCCACCCAGCTCGCCGACGTCCAGTTCTCGAACGGCGACACCGACACGCCCGTCCCCGACGACATGCGCACCCAGGCCGACCGGGGCCCCAGCGGCTCCCCCACCGCCAAGGCGGGCGCGGGCTTCACGGGGAAGCGGGCGCTGAAGTACGCGGGCAGCCACCAGGCGGACGGCCGGGCGTACTCGTACAACAAGGTCTTCGACGTCGACGTGGCCGTGCGCCGCGACACGGAGCTCTCGTACAAGGTCTTCCCCTCGATGGCGGAGACGGACCTGAAGTACCCCGCCACCAACGTCGCGGTCGACCTCGCCTTCACCGACGGCACCTACCTCAGCGAGCTCGGCGCCGTCGACTCCCACGGCGGGGCGATGACCCCGCAGGGCCAGGGCGCCGCCAAGCGGCTCTACGTCAACCAGTGGAACGCGGTGGCCTCCGGCATCGGCACCGTCGCCGCGGGCAAGACGGTGGACCGGATCCTGGTGGCCTACGACGCGGCCGAGGGGCCCGCCGCCTTCCAGGGCTGGATCGACGACCTCGTCATCGGGCCCAGGGCACCCGAGAAGCCCGAAGCCCACCTGGCGGACTACGCGGTGACCACCCGCGGCACCAACTCCAGCGGCTCCTTCTCGCGCGGCAACACCTTCCCCGCGACGGCCGTCCCCCACGGCTTCAACTTCTGGACGCCGGTGACCAACGCCGGCTCCAAGAGCTGGCTCTACGAGTACTCCCGCGGGAACAACGCGGACAACCTGCCGACGATCCAGGCGTTCAGCACGAGCCACGAGCCGAGCCCCTGGATGGGCGACCGGCAGACCTTCCAGGTGATGCCGTCGGCCGCGTCCGGCACCCCGGACCCCGCTCGGACCGCCCGCGCGCTGCCCTTCCGCCACGACAACGAGACGGCGCGCCCGCACTACTACGGGGTCACCTTCGAGAACGGCCTCAAGGCCGAGATGACGCCGACCGACCACGCGGCGATGATGCGGTTCACCTTCCCCGGTGACGACGCGAGCGTGCTCTTCGACAACGTCACCGACGAGGCGGGCCTCACCCTCGACCCCGCGACCCGCTCCTTCACCGGCTGGTCCGACGTGAAGAGCGGCCTGTCCACCGGCGCCACCCGCCTGTTCGTGTACGGCGTCTTCGACCGGCCGGTCACCGACTCCGGCGCCGAGGGCGTACGCGGCAGGCTCCGCTTCGACGCGGGCGAGGACCGCACGGTGACCCTGCGGATGGCGACCTCGCTCATCGGCATCGACCAGGCGAAGAAGAACCTGGCCGACGAGATCCCGCCGGGCACCCGCTTCGAGAAGGTGCGCGACACCGCACGCGGGGCGTGGGACCGGCTGCTGGGCAAGGTCGAGGTCGAGGGAGCCACCCGCGACCAGCTCACCACCCTCTACTCCAGCCTCTACCGGCTCTACCTGTACCCGAACGCGGGCCACGAGAACACCGGCAGCCGCTCGCACCCGAAGTACCAGTACGCCAGCCCGTTCTCCCCCATGCCGGGCCCCGACACCCCGACCCGCACCGGCGCGAAGATCGTCGACGGCAAGGTGTACGTCAACAACGGCTTCTGGGACACCTACCGGACGACCTGGCCCGCGTACTCCTTCCTCACGCCGGCCAAGGCCGGCGAGCTGGTGGACGGATTCGTCCAGCAGTACAAGGACGGCGGCTGGATCTCCCGCTGGTCCTCCCCCGGCTACGCCGACCTGATGACCGGCACCAGCTCGGACGTCGCGTTCGCGGACGCCTACGTCAAGGGCGTCGGCTTCGACGGCGAGGCCGCGTACGAGGCGGCCCTGAAGAACGCCACCGTCGTCCCGCCGTCCTCCGGCGTCGGCCGCAAGGGCATGGAGACCTCGCCGTTCCTCGGCTACGCCTCCACCGCGACGCACGAGGGCCTGTCCTGGTCCCTGGAGGGCTACCTCAACGACTACGGCATCGCGAAGATGGCCGAGGCGCTCCACAAGAAGACCGGCAAGGCCCGCTACCGGGAGGAGTCCGCGTACTTCCTGAGCCGGGCGCGGAACTACGTCACCCTCTTCGACAAGCAGGCCGGCTTCTTCCAGGGCCGCGACCTGGGGGGCGACTGGCGGGTGCCGTCGGCGCAGTACGACCCGCGGGTCTGGGGCTACGACTACACGGAGACCAACGGCTGGGGCTACGCGTTCACCGCCCCGCAGGACAGCCGGGGCCTCGCCAACCTCTACGGCGGCCGCGCCGGGCTCGGCGAGAAGCTGGACACCTACTTCGCCACGCCGGAGACCGCCTCCCCCGAGTTCGTCGGCTCCTACGGATCGGTCATCCACGAGATGACCGAGGCCCGTGACGTCCGGATGGGCATGTACGGGCACTCCAACCAGGTCGCCCACCACGCCACGTACATGTACAACGCGGCATCGCAGCCCTGGAAGACCCAGGAGAAGGTCCGCGAGGTCCTCTCCCGCCTCTACACCGGCAGCGAGATCGGCCAGGGCTACCACGGCGACGAGGACAACGGCGAGCAGTCGGCCTGGTACCTCTTCTCCGCCCTGGGCTTCTACCCGCTGGTGATGGGCAGCGGCGAGTACGCCATCGGCTCGCCCCTGTTCACGAAGGCGACGGTCCACCTGGAGGGCGGCCGCGAGCTGGTCGTCAAGGCGCCCCGCAACAGCGCGAAGAACGTCTACGTCCAGGGCCTGAAGGTCAACGGGAAGACGTGGAAGTCCACCGCGCTGCCGCACGCCCTGGTGGCGAAGGGCGGCACCCTGGAGTTCGCGATGGGCCCGGAGCCGTCCGCGTGGGGCACCGGCAAGGACGCCGCGCCCGTCTCCATCACCCGCGACGACGAGGTCCCGGCCCCGCACCACGACCTCACCACGGCCGGCGGCCCGCTCCTCGACAACACCTCGGCGACGTCGGCGGAGTTCACCTCCCTCGACCTGCCCGTGGCGGCCGGCGCGAAGGCCGTCCAGTACACCCTGACCTCGGCGGCGAAGGACAAGGCGCCGAAGGAGTGGGTACTGGAGGGCTCCTCCGACGGCCGGACCTGGAAGGAGCTCGACCGCCGCTCGGGCGAGTCCTTCGCCTGGGACAAGCAGACCAGGGTCTTCTCGGTGCCGCAGCCGGGCGCCTGGACCCACTACCGCCTCGTCCCCGACGGCGGCGGCACCCTCGCGGAGGTGGAACTGCTGGGGTAGCGACACCCCCGCACCGGTCCGGCGGGCCGCGCTCCTTGTGGGGCGCGGCCCGTCGGGGCGTGGGCGGGAACAGCGAGGGATGAAAGGTGCAGATGCATCAGATCATTTCGAATGATGATCTTTACCGTGAATGCCCCTTATCCCTACCGCGGTTGTAGCGATTCCGGGACATAAAAATGCCGCTGGCCTGTGAAGGTCGTATGAAAGGATCCAGGGGAAACGGTGGCCCGCCGCATCCAGCGGAGTGGGCCGCTCTCATCGAGACACCTTCATGGAGACCTACGTGGCCGAACTCTCTGGCCTCAAGCGCGGCCGGACACGTGCCCGCCTCGTCGCCGCTGCGACCGCTGCGGCTCTGCTCATCACCGGCGCGGCCGCCGGCTCGGCGTCCGCCGCCGACTCGTCGCCGTCCGCGACGGCCGTGACCAAGGCGCCCGCCAAGAAGTCCCTCGGCATCCAGGCCGAGGCCCAGGACGCCCCGGTGAACGCCCTGTACGGCGTGAACAGCTCCGGCGTGCTGTACGGCTACCCGCCGAACGGTGCCGGTGGCATCGACACCAAGATGTACAGCGGTGAAGGCTGGGGCGCCACCCAGCAGATGACCCAGGTCGACCACGACGCCGACGGCTCGTCCGACGGCATCTGGTTCGTCGAGGGCGGTCGTCTGTACCACCTGTTCTACGGCGAGGACGCCACCGACCAGGGCGGCGGCTGGGGGGCCTACAACAAGGTCTTCTCCGCCTCCAACCTCGCCGGTGCCGGCGCGGACGACCTGCTCGCCCGTGACACCAAGGGCAACCTGTACCTGTACCTCGGGTACGGCAACGGCAAGCTGACCGGCCGCACCCTGGTCGGCGGCGGCTGGCAGACCTACAACCAGATCACCGGCAAGGGCGACCTCACCGGTGACGGCAAGAACGACATCGTCGCCCGCGACGGTGCCGGCGTGCTGTGGCTGTACAAGGGCACCGGCGACCGCGCCAAGCCCTTCACCGGCCGCACGCAGATCGGTGGCGGCTGGAACGCCTTCAACTACCTGATCTCGGTCGGCGACATCGACCTGGACGGGAACACCGACCTGGTCGCCCGTTCCACGGGTGGTGCCCTGTACCTGTACAAGGGCACCGGCATGGCGGCCTCGCCGTTCAAGCCGAAGGTCCTGATCGGCACGAGCGGCTGGAACACCTACCGCCTGCTCTTCTGATCGGCAGCCGTCCCCGGACGGCCTCCGGCACAGGGCCGCGCTCCCCGGAGCGCGGCCCTTTCGCCATGCAGGGGGAGATTCGGACGTTCCCAACCCGACACGCCGGTAAAGGCGTTGCTCCGGGAGGACGGTCTGCCAGCATCGTGGACCAGCAGTGATCTTCCCAGGGGGGGAAGGTTCGCTCTCTCATCCGGAGTGACACATGGCAAAGATCACCGGTCTCCTTCGCACGGGCTTGCTCTCCCGTGCCACCGTCGCCGCGGTCACCGCGGCGCTCGTCGCCGCGGGCACCGGCGCCGCCGTGGCCGACGAGCCGGGGCGGGCCGCCACCGGGGCCGCGCGGGCGGCCGAGGCTCTCCCGGCCCCGGCCGGCGCGCGGGCAGCTTCGGCCGACGCCGAGTACCGCTTCCTGTACGGGCTGACCGGCCCGTCGCTGTACGGCTACGTGCCCGACAACAACGGCGGATACGGCCCCCGCGACTGGCTGACCGACCAGTGGCGGAACATCATCAACGCCACCCAGGCGGACAACGACGGGGACGGCATCGCCGACGACGTCTACGTCTGGGACACCGACGGCCATCTCGCCTACTCCTCCGGCGAGGGCGAGTTCGTCGAGCTGGGCGGCGGCTGGAACGTCTACGGCAAGGCCTACTCGCCGGGCGACCTCGGCGGTGCGGCCGGCTCCGACATCATCGCCCGGGACAGCGGCGGCACGCTGTGGATCTACCTCGGCCACGGCGACGGCAGGCTCACCGGCCGCACCGAGATCGGCGGCGGCTGGCAGATCTACAGCCAGATCGCCGGCGTCGGCGACCTCAGCGGCGACGGCCGGAACGACATCGTCGCCCGCGACGGCTCCGGGACGCTGTGGCTCTACAAGGGCACCGGCAACTTCAGGGCCCCGTTCGAGCCGCGCACCGAGATCGGCGGGGGCTGGAACCTGTTCAACCACCTGGTGGGCGTGGGCGATCTCGACAACGACGGCCGGAGCGACCTGGTCGCCCGTGACACGGCCGGGGCGCTGTGGCGCTATTCGGGCACCGGGGACGCGGCCGCGCCGTTCAAGCCCCGGGTGAAGATCGGCAACAGCGGCTGGAACACCTACCAGGTGATCTTCTAGAGCGTTCGGTGAACGGCCGCGCTCCCTTCGCGGGGAGCGCGGCCTTCGGCGGTCGCCGGGCCGGACGGGCAGGTACCCGGCCCGGCGGGGGTCAGCCCAGCCGGCAGGTCAGGGCCGACGCCGTGTCGGGCGCCGATCCTGTGGCCACGTAGCCGAAGCTCGCCGACTGCCCTGGTGCGAGGCTGCCGTTGTGGCCCGCGTTGTGGACCATGACGGCCTGCCCCTGGGCGGTCATGGAGCCGTTCCAGAGGCTGTCGATCCGGTGGCCGGCCGGGAGGGTCCAGTCGACCATCCAGCCGAGCATCGGCACCGTGCCCGTGTTGGTGACGGTCACCTGGGACTGGTAGCCGCCGCCCCAGCTACCGGCGGTGGTCCGGGTGGCGGCGCACGCGCCGCCGGGCACGGGCTCGCCGGGCCCGCCCTCGCCCGGGTCCTTGACGCCGGTGACCTCTCCGTTGCCGCCGTCGAAGACGACGTCGGAGCAGGAGTAGAAGGTCTCCTGACTGTCGGAGCGCTGCCACACCATGTAGATGACATGACGGCCCGACTTGTTCGCCGGCAGGGCGCCCGTCCAGGAGTAGTTCGCCTCGACCGTGCCCGGGGAACCGTTCAGCGGCGGGTGGTCGACGGTCAGGAACGGCGCGTCCTCGACGTCGTCCCAGGTGAGCGCCGAAGTCGGGTCGAAGCCGTCCTTGGTGACGAAGACCTTGAACCAACCGGGGTGCGCGGCCCAGGCGTTGTAGGAGAAGTCGATGGTGGCGCCGGAGGTGAGGTGGGTGAGCGGCCAGTCGTCGCGCGCCGCGTTGAAGCCGGTGAAGTTGGTGTTGCCGCCGCTGCACAGCTCGCCGTCGGGCACGAAGCCGCGGGTGCGGCCCGCGCCGTCGGACCGCAGCACGGAGAACCAGTTGTAGAACGGCGTGGTGCCGCTCTGCTGGGCCGCGGCCTTGCAGGCCGGGTTGACCGGCTTGATCTCGCCGGTGTCGGTCAGCCCGTCCTGCCAGCACAGGAAGGTGCGGCTGGCGGGCTTCATGGGTGTGCCGTGCGCCTCGGCGTCGCCGCCCGCGGACACGACGAGGCCGAGTGCGGGGAGGGTGGTGAGCAGTGCGAGGACGGTCAGCAGGAGGGCGCGTGGTCGGCTCAGCGCCATTAATCGCCGGATCATCCGGTCGTCCCTTCGGAAGGTGGGGGGCGAGAGGGGAGGATGTGCTCGATGAGGCGTGGGAGCGCTCCCACGCTTCGTCGAGTGAAGCTAGCGCGGACCCGGAGGGCTGTAAACGGCTTGCGCACAGGGAGAGTTGGGGCGCACGCGAACGGCGAAGGGCCGCCGCTCCGCGGTCGCGGAGCGGCGGCCCTTCGCCCGGGGGACGGCCGGCGGAGCCGGGCCGTCCCGTCCGGGCCGGACTCAGCCGCGGATGAGGTTCCGCAGCACGTACTGCATGATGCCGCCGTTGCGGTAGTAGTCCGCCTCACCGGGGGTGTCGATGCGGACGACCGCGTCGAACTCCACGCCGGAGTCGGTGGTGACCTTCACCGTGCGCGGCGTGGTGCCGTCGTTGAGCTCGGTGACGCCGGAGATGGAGAAGGTCTCCTCGCCGGTCAGGCCGAGGGAGTCGGCCGAGGCGCCCTCCGGGAACTGGAGCGGCAGGACGCCCATGCCGATGAGGTTCGAGCGGTGGATGCGCTCGTAGGACTCGGCGACGACGGCCTTGACGCCGAGGAGCGCGGTGCCCTTGGCGGCCCAGTCACGGGACGAGCCGGAGCCGTACTCCTTGCCGGCCAGGATGACCAGCGGGGTGCCGGCGGCCTGGTAGTTCTGCGAGGCGTCGTAGATGAACGACACCGGGCCGTCCGCCTGCGTGAAGTCGCGGGTGAAGCCGCCCTCGGTGCCCGGCGCGATCTGGTTGCGCAGGCGGATGTTGGCGAACGTGCCGCGGATCATGACCTCGTGGTTGCCACGGCGGGAGCCGTAGGAGTTGAAGTCGCGGCGCTCGACGCCGTGCTCCGTGAGGTACTTGCCGGCCGGGGTGTCGGCCTTGATCGCACCGGCCGGGGAGATGTGGTCGGTGGTGACCGAGTCGCCCAGCTTGGCGAGCACACGGGCGCCGGAGATGTCGGCGACCGGGGTCGTCTCCATCGTCATGCCCTCGAAGTACGGGGGCTTGCGGACGTAGGTGGACTCGGTGTCCCACTCGAAGGTGTTGCCGGTGGGGATCGACAGCGCCTGCCACTGGGCGTCGCCCGCGAAGACGTCCTGGTAGGACTTGTTGAACATGTCCTCGCCGATGGCGTTGGCGACGACGTCGTTGACCTCGGCCTCGGTCGGCCAGATGTCCTCGAGGAAGACGGGCTTGCCGTCGGTGTCCGTGCCGAGGGCGTCCTTGGTGATGTCCACCTTCATCGAACCGGCGATGGCGTACGCGACGACCAGCGGCGGGGAGGCGAGGTAGTTCATCTTGACGTCGGGGTTGATCCGGCCCTCGAAGTTCCGGTTGCCGGAGAGGACCGAGGTGACCGCGAGGTCGTGGTCGTTGACGGCCTTGGAGACCTCCTCCGGCAGCGGGCCGGAGTTGCCGATGCAGGTGGTGCAGCCGTAACCGACCAGGTTGAAGCCGACCTTGTCGAGGTACGGGGTGAGCCCGGCCTTGTCGAAGTAGTCGGTGACGACCTTGGAGCCCGGGGCGAGGGTGGTCTTGACCCACGGCTTGCGGGTCAGGCCCCTCTCGACCGCCTTCTTGGCCACGAGCGCCGCGGCGACCATGACGTACGGGTTCGAGGTGTTGGTGCAGGAGGTGATCGCGGCGACGGTCACGGCGCCGTGGTCGATCTCGTAGGTCGAGCCGTCGGGGGCGGTGACGGTGACCGGGTTGGACGGCACGCTCGCGGTGACGGCCGGGGCGTCGGAGGCCGGGAAGGACTCCTTGCCCGCCTCGTCGACGGAGTCGACGTAGTTGCGGACGTCCTGCGCGAACTGCTGGGCGGCGTTCGCCAGGACGATGCGGTCCTGCGGGCGCTTCGGACCGGCGATGGAGGGGACGACCGTGGAGAGGTCGAGCTCCAGCTTCTCGGAGAAGTCGGGCTCGGCGGCCGGGTCGAGCCAGAGGCCCTGCTCCTTGGCGTACGCCTCGACGAGCGCGACCTGCTGCTCGCTGCGGCCGGTCAGCTTCAGGTAGTTCAGGGTCTCGCCGTCGATCGGGAAGATCGCGGCGGTGGAGCCGAACTCCGGCGACATGTTGCCGATGGTGGCGCGGTTGGCGAGGCTCGTGGCGGCGACGCCCTCGCCGTAGAACTCGACGAACTTGCCGACGACGCCGTGCTTGCGCAGCATCTCGGTGATCGTGAGGACCAGGTCGGTGGCGGTGGTGCCGGCCGGCAGCTCGCCGGTCAGCTTGAAGCCGACGACGCGCGGGATCAGCATGGAGACCGGCTGGCCGAGCATGGCGGCCTCGGCCTCGATGCCGCCGACGCCCCAGCCGAGCACACCGAGGCCGTTGACCATGGTGGTGTGCGAGTCGGTGCCGACGAGGGTGTCGGGGTACGCCTGGCCGTTCCGGACCATGACGGTGCGGGCCAGGTGCTCGATGTTCACCTGGTGGACGATGCCGGTGCCGGGCGGGACGACCTTGAAGTCGTCGAACGCGGTCTGGCCCCAGCGCAGGAACTGGTAGCGCTCCTTGTTGCGGCCGTACTCCAGCTCGACGTTCTGCGCGAAGGCGTCGTTGGTGCCGAACTTGTCCGCGATGACGGAGTGGTCGATGACCATCTCGGCCGGGGAGAGCGGGTTGATCTTCGCCGGGTCGCCGCCGAGCGCGGCGACGGCCTCGCGCATGGTGGCGAGGTCGACGACACAGGGGACACCGGTGAAGTCCTGCATGATCACGCGGGCGGGCGTGAACTGGATCTCCTGGCTGGGCTGGGCCTGGGAGTCCCAGCCGCCGAGCGCCCGGATGTGGTCGGCGGTGATGTTCGCGCCGTCCTCGGTGCGGAGCAGGTTCTCCAGGAGGACCTTGAGGCTGTAGGGAAGACGGGCTGCGCCCTCGACCTTGTCCAGCCTGAAGATCTCGTAGGACTCGTCGCCCACCTGCAGCGTGCTGCGGGCGTCGAAGCTGTTCGCCGACACGACAGTCTCCTTCATCAATGTGCGCGTACTACGTCCATGCTGCCGCCACGACTCTTCGCCGATCCGCTAAGGTAAGGCTTAGTTAGGTAACCCTTACCGACAGGCCGCCTGCGGTACGCCTTCGGTAGATATCTCGATGTCGAGATAACTCTAGTACATGACCGTGGACTGGTCATGCCCGGACACCCCTGCGCCGTGCCCGCGAGCCTGCGGGAACGGGCCTTTCGAGCGTCTCCCCGCGCGGAAAAGCGCATGCGGGAGAGGGTGCCCCGCCGATACCGTGCGCCCGGCCCGGCCGGCCGGCCGGGAATCCGACGCGCCGCGGGGGACGCGAACCGCGCCGCCCGCGCGCCGGCCCGCGCCCCGCGCGAGGAGACCCATGACCTCGATCGTCCGGCACATCACCTTCGACTGCGCACCGGCCCACGAGCCCTACGACCTGGCCGCCTTCTGGAGCCAGGTCGTCGGCCACCCCGTCGACCTCGGGGACGCGCCGGGCGACGACGAGGTCGCCCTCTCCGTGCCGGACGGCCTGCCGACCCTGCTGTTCGTCCGGGTGCCCGAAGCGAAGACCCTGAAGAACCGGATCCACCTCGACCTCCAGCCCGACACCACCCGCGACGAGGAGGTGGACCGCCTCGTCGCGCTCGGCGCCCGCCTCGTCGACGACCGCCGCAAACCGAACGGCCGGGGCTGGGCCGTGCTCGCGGACCCGGCGGGCAACGAGTTCTGCGTAGAAGTGGGCCGGGCGGAGCGTGCGGCCGTCGAGCGTGCCGAGCGGGAGGCGGGCGCGGGCGCGTCCTGAGCGGGCGGACCTCCGGACGTCCGGACATCCCGCTCCGGGGGTGCGCCCGGGGGCCGCGGCGGCCGGGCCGGGCGCGGGTCAGGCGCCCGGGGGCGGTGCCGGTCGCGCGGGAGCGGGGCCGGGTGGGGTGTCCGGGGACGGCACGGGGGTGCGTTCGGGGGTGCGGGACGCCGGGAGGCGGAGCGCGGGCAGCGCGCCGAGGGCGGCGAGGAACGCGAGCAGCAGGAGCGCGCGGCCCGTCCCGGCCGCGACCCCGGGGGACGCGGCCGTCACCGCCGTCGCCGCGGCGATCCCCGCCGTCGGCCCGATGTTCATGGCCGTCTGCTGGAGTCCGCCGGCCACGCCCGCGTGCTCCGGCGGCGCCTCGCGCACGGCGACCGCGGTGGCCGCGACCATCACCGTCCCGAACCCGGCGCCGAGCAGCACGAATCCGGTGCCGCCGAGCCACCACGGGGTGGCCGGGCCGAGCCCGGAGAGCAGTGCCACGCCCGCGGCGAGCGCCAGCGAGGCCGCGACGCCGGTGCGGCGCGCCCCCTGACGTCGCAGCAGGACGGGGGCGAGGGGCGCGGCGAGGATCATGGCGGCCGCTCCCGGCAGGGCCGTGAGGCTCCCGCTCAGCGGATCCTGGCCGAGCACGTCCTGGAGCACGTACATCGCGACGAACAGCGCGCCGAGCATCGACGCCGACGCGCACACCAGGACGGCGAGGGCCGCGGCGACGGGCCGGGAGCCGATGACGGCGGGCGGCACGAGCGGGTGGGACGCCCGGCGTTCCTGGCGGACGAAGGCGGCGCCGGCCAGCACGGTCAGCGCGGAGCCGGCGGCCGTCGCCCAGGTGACCCCGTCGCGGGGGACGGCGACCAGCGTGTGCACGCAGCAGACCAGCGCGACCGCGAGCAGCAGCGCCCCGCCCGGGTCGAGGCGGCCGGGCGCGGGGGCCCCGGCGGGCCGCGCGCCGGATTCGGGAGCGCCGGTCCGGGCGGGCAACCGGAAGCCGGAGCGCCGCCTCACGGGCGCGGGCCCGCTCCGCGCGCGCCGGGCCCGGAACACGGGCACCGCGGAACCCGGTCCGCCGTGTCCGGCGGCAGCCGTCCCGCCGGGCACGGCGGCGGGGCTCGGGCCCGCGGGCGCGGCCGGGGGACGGACGGCCAGGGCGAGGACGCCCAGCACGGTGGCGGGCACGACGTTCAGGACGAAGACCGCGCGCCAGCCGAAGTGGGTGGCCAGCACCCCGCCGGCGAGCGGGCCGGCGGCGGCCGCGAGGCCGATGGCGCTGGTGCGCAGCGCGATCGGCACGGCCAGCCGGTCGGGCGGGAAGGAGGCGCGCAGCATGCCCAGGGTGGCCGGCTGGAGCAGTGCCCCGAACACCCCCTGGACGACGCGCAGTCCGACGATCCAGCCGATGCCGGGCGCCACGGCGATGCCGGCCGACGCGGCGCCGAAGCCGAGGATGCCGACGGCGAAGAGCTTCTCGTGCCCGTGGCGGTCGCCCAGCCGGCCGGCGAGGACGAGGAGGCTCGCCACGGCGATGAGGTAGCCGGTGCTCGCCCACTGGACCTGCGCGAAGCCGGCGCCGAGATCCCGCTGGAGGACCGGCTGCACGACGGTGAGCACGGTGCCGTCGAGGGCGACGACCGCGGCGCCGGCGACGCTGCCGGTGAGCGCGACGCCCCGGTGGAGCCGTCCGCTCACCGCCGCTCCGGCCCGAGGTGCGCGTCGAGCGCCGCGCGGAGCAGGGCGTCGATGTCGTCCTCCCCGGTGGCGAGCTTCAAGGCCCCCCACTCCCAGAGCTGCACGATGCCGTGCAGATTCGCCCAGAGCGCGCCGGCCGTGACCCGGGGCGGGGCGGCACCGGGCCGGGGCGCGGATTCGGGCAGCTCGTCGGAACCGGATTCGGGCCGGTCGTCGGAGCTGGTTCGAGGCCCGTCGTCCGACCGGGCTCCGGAACCGGCACCGGGCCCGTCGTCCGAACCGGCTCCGGAACCGGCACCGGGCCCGCCGTCCGAACCGGCTCCGGATCGGGCGCCCGTCGCGGTCGCGGCTCGGGACTCCGTCTCGGCCTCCGTCTCGGCCTCCGTCCGGGCCTCCGTCCGGGCCTCGATCAGCAGCGTGGTGAGCAGGTCGAAGAGCGGCAGGCTGACCGAGCGCAGTCCGAGATAACCGCTTTCGAGCAGATCATGACGCAACATCAGCTCGTACATTCCGCGATGTTCCCGGGCAAAGCGGATGTACGACCCGCACACCGCGGCGATGCGTTCCCGCGCCCCCCGGCCGTCGACGGCGGCCGCCGTGGCGGCCTCGGCGGCCACCCGGGCGAACCCTTCGCGGGCGATGGCGGAGAGCAGTTCCCGGTGGGTGGGGAAGTGCCGGCGCGGCGCCCCGTGCGAGACGCCGGCACGGCGGGCGATCTCACGCAGCGTCAGCGCCCGCACGCCCTCCTCGGCCACCAACTCGACCCCGACCGCCACCAACCGGGCCCGCAGGCCCCCCTCCTGATCACCCATGGCGCCTTGTCTACCAGCGGGGCGTAGACACTGTCTACTCCTCTGGGCGCCGGCCCCCTGGAACACGGAAGGGCCACCCCGCGTTGCCCCTGGACACCCGCAGGGCGAGCATCGGGACGAGGCGCGCCCGCCGTCACCGTCACTCCAACGGCCCACCCCCCTCGCGGCCTCATCTCATATCTGAGATAGCCTCCTTGTCATGTCAGACGACTACCTCGTACGCATCGGCAAGCTCATCCGTGACGCCCGTCAGCATCGTGGCTGGACACAGAGCCAGCTCGCCGAAGCACTCGGTACCAGCCAGAGCGCCGTCAACCGGATCGAACGCGGCAACCAGAACATCAGCCTTGAGATGATCGCCCGCATCGGTGAGGCGCTGGACAGTGAGATCGTCTCCCTCGGCTACGCCGGCCCGATGCATCTGCGGGTCGTCGGCGGACGCAGGCTCTCCGGTTCCATCGACGTCAAGACGAGCAAGAACGCCTGTGTCGCCCTGCTCTGCGGCTCGCTGCTCAACAAGGGCCGCACGGTGCTGCGGCGGGTGGCCCGCATCGAAGAGGTCTACCGGCTCCTGGAGGTCCTCGGCTCCATCGGCGTCCGCACCCGGTGGATCAACGACGGCATGGACCTGGAGATCGTGCCGCCGGCCGACCTCGACATGCACGCCATGGACGCCGACGCCGCGCGGCGCACCCGCTCGATCATCATGTTCCTCGGCCCGCTGCTGCACCGGATGGACAACTTCCGGCTGCCCTACGCCGGCGGCTGCGACCTCGGCACCCGCACCATCGAGCCGCACATGATCGCCCTGCGCCGCTTCGGCCTGGACATCACCGCGACCGAGGGCATCTACCACGCCCAGGTGGACCGTTCGGTCTCCCCCGACCGCCCGATCGTGCTGACCGAGCGCGGCGACACCGTGACGGAGAACGCGCTGCTCGCGGCCGCCCGGCACGACGGCGTCACCGTCATCCGCAACGCCTCCTCCAACTACATGGTCCAGGACCTCTGCTTCTTCCTGGAGGCGCTCGGCGTCAAGGTGGAGGGCATCGGGACGACAACGCTGACCGTGCACGGCGTGCCCACCATCGACGTGGACGTGGACTACTCCCCCTCCGAGGACCCGGTCGAGGCGATGAGCCTGATCGCCGCGGCCGTCGTGACGGGGTCCGAGCTGACGATCCGGCGGGTGCCGATCGAGTTCCTGGAGATCGAGCTCGCGGTGCTGGAGGAGATGGGCCTCGACCACGACCGCTCGGCGGAGTACGCGGCCGACAACAAGCGCACCCGGCTGGTGGACCTGACGGTGCGGCCCTCCAAGCTGGAGGCGCCGATCGACAAGATCCACCCGATGCCGTTCCCCGGCCTGAACATCGACAACGTGCCGTTCTTCGCGGCCATCGCCGCCGTCGCCCAGGGCCAGACCCTCATCCACGACTGGGTGTACGACAACCGCGCCATCTACCTGACGGACCTGAACCGCCTCGGCGGCCGCCTCCAACTCCTCGACCCCCACCGGGTCCTGGTGGAGGGCCCCACCCGCTGGCGCGCCGCCGAGATGATGTGCCCGCCGGCCCTGCGCCCGGCCGTCGTCGTGCTGCTCGCGATGATGGCGGCGGAGGGCACCTCGGTGCTGCGGAACGTCTACGTGATCAACCGCGGCTACGAGGACCTCGCGGAGCGCCTCAACTCGGTGGGCGCGCAGATCGAGATCTTCCGCGACATCTGATCGGCCGTCACACCCTGTCCTCCCGGCGGGAGGCAGCCGTCCGTCGGGGCCGGTTCCGGAGGTGTCCGGAACCGGCCCCGATCGTGTGCGTGGCGGAACCGGGGCCCGGAGTGCGCGCGGGGCTCAGCCGGCCGCCAGCCGCTGCCCGAGGAGGTCCAGTCCGTGCCGGAGCCGGCGGAAGTAGGTGGCCCGGCTCATGTGGAGCCGGCGGGCCAGTTGCTGGTGGGTCTGGCGGCGGCCGAGGTAGTAGTGCAGCAGGATCTGTCCGGCCTCGGCGTCCTCGACCGTGTCGCTGTCCGCGAGGGCGCGCACCCCGTCCCGCAGCGCCTTCCGCAGGTCCTCCGTCGTCGGTGTGCCCGGGGAGCGCAGCAGCGGGCTGTCCGCCAGCCAGGCGGGGTCGGTGAGGTGCGCGAGGGCCTCCCCCACGTCGCGGCCGGTGGCCGAGGGGCCGCCCGCCGCCGCCCCGAGGGTGAGCCGCCCCACCCATTCGGCGATTCCGTCGTGTCCGAAGTCCTGGCTGTAGATCTCGGGCTTCCGGCCGCACCGGTAGACGTCGTCGGTGGTGGTGCCGTGCTGGTGGAAACGTAAGCTCGTCAGGAGCTGCTGGTAGTGCGGGTTCGGCGTGGAGACCGTCAGCAGCAGGCTGTTGGCCATGACGTGGTGCAGCAGGTCCCGCAGCAGCCGCGCGTGCAGTCCGCGCTCCGGGCAGTACGCGGCCCCGAGGACCAGGGACCGGGCCCGCTGACCGCCCATCAGCCGGTCGGTGTGCTGCTGGAGCAAGGGCTCCATGCTGCCGACGGTACGGTCGGCGACGCGGACCAGGCCCATCACGCCCACTGCCCGGCCGTCGCCGTCCCGGGCCATCCGGAAGCCGGCGGGGTCGTCGTGCAGCCACCGTTCCACCAGGCGTTCCGTGCGCCGGGTGTCCATGCCTCCCTGCCGGGCCCACTGGTGCATCAGCCCGCCGATGTCGTCGGCGTCGCCCGGGGTGGCGGTCTGGATCGCGCCGTCGCTCGCGCTCGCCGGGAACAGCGTCTCGCGGACGACGGTGTCGTCCATGAGGGCCATGGTCCCCTCGGCGAGCCGCCCCCTGCGCACGACGCTCGCCTCCGCGGCGAGCTGCCGCCTGCGACGGGTGTGCGCGCGAGACCGTATGCCCTGGTGGGCGGCGGGCTGGCGCCACCGGTGGGCCTGTTCGAACACGGCGCGGAACGGTTCCAGGACGGTCAGGCCGAGTTCCGTACGGGTCACGAGACTGAGCCGGCCGAGGGTGTCGAAGAGCTCGCGGCCCTCTCCGAGGAGTTCCCGGTCCCCGCCCCAGACGGTGGCGAGCTTGTCCAGCGCGCGCTGCCACCCGCGGGCCGGCCGCTCGCGCGCGAGCCGCTCGGTGATCTCCTGCACGACCTGGTCGGCGACGGCCCCGGGGGCGTCCGGCGAGGCGCCCGCGTGCAGGGCCCGGCAGGCCGCGCCGGCGATCAGCGGGTTCCCCCCGGCCATCCGGACGACCAGGTCCCGTGCCGCCGGATCGGCCAGTTGGGCCCCGGCCGCCAGCCGGGCGATCCGGTCGTCGGACCACGGCGCGGTCTCGAGGACGGCCGCTCCCGAGAGCGTCCAGCCGGGCTGGGCCAGTAAGGACCGCCGGCTCACCAGGAGCAGCGGCACGGCCGCCGTCTCGCGCGGGAGCCGCGCGTGCTCCAGCGCGGCGAGGGCCTCCGGGCCGTCGGCGCCGTCCAGCACCAGCGGCCGGGTGGTGGGTTCGGCGAGGGCCGCCCGCACGGCCTCCGGGGCGTCGCCGCGGGACAGGTCCACGACACGGGCCGGCGACAGATGTGAGACCAGCCAGGACTTGCCGCTCCCGAGCGGCCCGGTCAGGTTGACCAGCCGGTGGCGGTCCATCGCCACCCGCAGCAGGCCGGACGTCGCCCGGGCCGGCGCACCGGCCGCCGCCTCGGTCATGAGGTCTCCCACCACGCTTCCCGCGCGCCCGTCGTCGATCACGGCGTCGTCGATCACGGCGACACCCTAGTGAGCGGGCTCCGCAGCGAGAAGAGCGTGAACAGGATCGACCTCTGAGACTCCTGTGAGACCTTCGCGGGACTCCACCGTCCTGGGTCAGTGGCTAGCGTGCTCCGGGTATCGAACCGGGCGACCGGACCGAGCCCTCGGGGAGTCGCACCGGTGACCGGACCGAGCCCTCGGGGAGGCCACATGAACACCCACAGCATGTCCGTACTCGGTCTGACCAGCGCCGAGGAGGACGTCTACCGGCACTTCCTGCGGAATCCCGGCACACCGGAAGGCGGGGCTCCCGGGGCATTGCCGGAGGAACGGGAGGGCGGCGTGTGGGCCGTCGCGCGGCTCCGGGAGCTGCGTCTGCTGCACGGGGACGACGCGCACACCTGGGCCGTGGACCCCGTCGTCGCCGTGCCCCGGCTGGCCGGGGAGCGGCTGGACTCGGCGCACCGGACGATGCGTCAGCTCGTCGACGTGCGGCCGATCCTGAGATCCCTGCGGCTCGAGAGACCGGCGAGCGGGGATGCCGCCCGGGGAGAGGGCGCCGCCGCCCTGTCCCGGCTGGAGGACCTGCGGGAGGTACGCGCCCGGGTGGGCCAACTGGACTTCGGAGCACGGTCGGAGGTGCTGGCGGCCGACCCCGGCGACGCGTCGGCACCGGAGCGCGCCGGCTATGCCCGGCACCTCGACCTGGGGCGGCTGAGCACGACGGTGCGGGTGAGGATCCTCGTGCGGGCGACGGCGCTCGCGGACGCCGGGAGTCTCGACCGGCTGCGGCACCTGCATCGCGGCGGGGCGGCCGTCAGGGTCGCGGACGGACTCTCCGAGACGGTCCTCGTCTACGACCGGCACGCGGCGCTGGTGCCCATCGACGCCCGCGACACCGGGCGCGGCGCCCTGTACACCGAGGAGAGCGGGCTGGTGAGCAGCCTGGTCGGCCTCTTCGAGCGGCTGTGGTCCGGCGCGACCGACTTCGCCGGCCTGGTGACGGCGGACACGGAGCAGGTCGCCCGGCTCACCGACACCCAGCGCCTGGTGCTCACCGCCATGTGCGCCGTCAGCAAGGACGAGACGGGTGCCCGGCAGGCCCGGATGTCGCTGCGGACCTACCGGCGGCACATCTCCGACGTGATGCGTCTGCTGGGCGCCTGCAACCGGGCCCAGGCGGCGCTGCTCGCGCGGGAGCGCGGCTGGGTGTGAGCGCGGCCGGGCGCGGCACCGCCGGGGCGCGCCGCCCGGGGCCGGGTTGCCGCCCGGGGCCGGGTTGCCGCCCGGGGCCGGGTTGCCGCCCGGGGCCAGATCCCCGTCCGAACCGGGCCGCCGGGCGGGCCGGGTAAGCGTCCGGACCGGGTGACCGTCCAGGCCGGACCACCGCCCGGACCGGGTAGCCGTCCGGACCCGGGGACCGTCCAGACCGGATATCCGTCCAGACCGGACCACCGCCCGGCCCGGGTAGCCGCCCGGACCGGGTGACCCTCCGGACCGGGCCGCCGGGCGGACCGCCGGTCGCAGCGCGCCTTGCGCCGGGCCCGGCCCACCGGCGGCCGTCGCACGCGGCCGCCGGGCCCGTGCGCGAGGGCTCCACCGGGCGGGATCACTCCACAGCCACCGGGTCCCGGCCGGCATCAGCACGGCCGGCGTCGGCACGGCCGGGATTCGCCGTCCCGGTCCCGGGCCACCCCGGCACAGGGCCCACGTGCCGCAGGACTCGTCCTGTCGACAGTCCCCGGCCCACCGGCGGCCGTCGCGCGCGGCCGCCGGGCCACCGGGCCCGTGCGCGACGGCTCCGCCGGGCGGGTTCACCCCGCGGCCACCGGGTCCCGGCCGGCGTCGCCGGCCCCCGCTCCGGTCCGCCCCAGCGGCGGAACCCGCAGGCCGAACTCCCGGCGCAGGGCGCTCCGGGCGGCCAGCAGGCCGCACATCCCGTGCACGCCGGGCCCGGGCGGGGTGGCGGCCGAGCAGAGGTAGACGCCCGGCAGCGGGGTGCGGTACGGGTCCCAGCGGGCGACGGGCCGCAGGACGGACTGCCGCAGGCCGAGGGCCCCCGTCGCGATGTCCCCGCCGACGAAGTTGGGGTTGTAGCGGGCCAACGCGGCCCCGGACACACCGCGTTCGGCGACCACGGTGTCGGTGAAGCCGGGGGCGTACCGCTCGATCGCCGCCCGGACCAGCGGCAGCGGGTCGCGGGTGGAGCCGTGCGGGAGGTGCGCGTACGCCCACACCGGGCGGCGCCCGGGCAGGGCGCGCCCCGGGTCGGCGACCGCCGGGTCCACCACCAGCACGAAGGGCCGTTCGCCCGGTACGCCCCGGGCGTTGGCCGTCTCCTGCCGGAAGACCTCCCGCGCCGTGCCGCCGAGGTGCACGGTCACGGCCCGGCCGACGCCGGGGGCGGACCAGGGGATCGGCTGCGAGACGAGGAAGTCGGCCTTGCCGGCCGCCGGACCGTAGCGGTAGCGGCGCAGCGCCCGGGCGTAGCGAGGGGGCAGCCGGTCCCCGGCGAGGGATGCCAGTGCGGTGGGGGAAAGGTCCAGGAGCACCGCCCGGACACCGTCCAGTTCCCGCAGGTCGGTGATCTCCTCCCCGGTGTGCAGGACGCCGCCGTGCGCCCGGATGTCGGCGGCCAGGGCGTCCGCGATGGTCCGGCTGCCGCCGCGCGGCACCGGCCAGCCCGGCCCGTGGGCGAGCTGGGCCAGCAGCAGCCCGACGGCGGCGCCGGGCAGCGACGGCAGCGGGCCGGTCAGGTGCGCGGCGGCACCGGCCAGCAGCGCCCGGGCCTCCTCACCGCGGAAGGCGAGCGGCCCGAGCCGGGTGCCGTGGAGCAGGACCCGGCTCAGCAGGGCCGGGGCGGCCCGGAGCCCGGGCGGCCGCCGCAGGTCGGACAGGAGCAGGCCGGCCAGGTCCGTCCCGTGCGCCAGCAGGGGCCGCATCAGCCGGCGCCAGCGCGCTCCGTCCGGTCCGAGCCCGGCGCAGGTCGCGTCGAGGTCGTGCCAGGCCAGGGCGGCCCGCCCGTCGTCGAGGGGGTGGGCGTAGCTGATCTCCGGGCGGAGCATGTCCACCCGCTCGGCGAGGCCGAACTCCGTGAAGAACGGGGAGGACATGCCCATCGGATGGACCGCCGAGCAGATGTCGTGGACCACGCCGGAGTCGAAGAGGTCGGCTCCGCGCAGCCCGCCTCCCAGGGTGTCGGCGGCCTCGTACACCTCGACGCGCAGGCCGGCCCTGGCCAGGGCGGCCGCGGCGGCAAGGCCGTTCGGGCCGCTGCCGACGACGGCCGCGTCCGCTCCGCTCACCGGGCGCGCCCCGAGCCGCCGGCGGCCGCCCCGGCCGCGCGGACCTCGCGCGGCCGGGGCGGGCGGTGCCCGGCACGCGACGGCGCGGGGCGGGGGTCATCCGGCCACTCCCACGGCGGGCTGCCCGGACGGCGTGCCTGCGGCCGCCTCGGCGGCGGCCCCGGCACGGGCGCCGTCCGCGAACTGGGCCGCGGCCAGGCGGCCGTAGAGGGCGTCGTCCCGGACGAGTTGGGCGTGGGTGCCGACGGCGCGCACCCGGCCCTCGTCGAGGACCACGATGCGGTCGGCCTCGACCACGGTGGAGATGCGGTGCGCGATGGCGACGACCGCGCAGCGGCGGGCGATGCGCCGCAGGCTGTCGCGCAGGGCGGCCTCCGCCTCGGAGTCGAGGTGGGCGGTGGCCTCGTCGAGGAGGATCACGGCGGGCTTCTGGAGCAGCGCCCGGGCCACGCAGAGCCGCTGCCGCTGGCCGCCGGAGAGGCCGATGCCGTGGTCGCCGAGGGGTGTGTCCAGGCCGTCGGGCAGGGCGGCGACGACGTGGGTGAGCCCGGCGAGTTCGACCGCCTCCTCGATGTCGGCCTCGGTGGCGTCGGGGGCGGCGTAGACGATGTTCTCCCGGAGGGTGCCGCGCATCGCGGCGCTGTCCTGCTGGACGTAGCCGACACCGTCGCGGATCTCGGCGGTCGACAGGTGCGCGATGTCCCGGCCGTCCAGCAGCACGGCTCCCCGCCCGGGCCGGTAGAACCGCTCGATGAGCTGGAAGACCGTGGTCTTGCCGGCGCCGGAGACGCCGACCAGTGCGGTGAGCCCGCGCCGGGGGACGGTGAAGGAGACCGCGTCCAGGACGGTCCGGTCGCCGTAGCCGAAGCCGACGTCGCGGAACTCGACCGCCGGGTGCCCGCCGTCCGGGGCGGGCGACGCGGCGGCCGGGCGGCCGCTCGCGTCCGGCACCGGAGCCGGGGCGGTGCCGGAGCCGCCGTCGGGGGCCGGGGCGTCCTCCTGCGGGATGCCGGCCAGTTCGTCGACGCGCTGCACGGCGGCCCGGCCCTGCTGGTAGGTGCCGAGCGCGAGGAACACCAGGACCAGCGGGGAGACGAGGTAGAAGAGGTACATCGTGAAGGCCGTGAACTCGGCGACGCTCAGGGAGGTGGTCGCCACCCTGGCCATGCCGATGCCCATCACGGCGGCCAGCGAGGCCTGGAGGCCGACGTTCAGCACCGGCGAGAAGAGGGCGTTGAGCACGGTGACCCGGTTGCCGGAGCGGCGGACCGTGTCCGCGCGCGCCGCGAGCCGGTCCTCCTCGCGGCCCTCGGCGCCGGCGGCCTTCACGGTGGGCAGGGCGGCGAGCACCCGCTGGAGGTCCGCGCCGAACTCGCCGGTGTCCGCCCGGTTGACCAGGGCCGCCCGGCGCAGCCCGCGGGCGACGCCGATGGAGGCGACGCTGGCGACGCCGAGGCAGCCGACGGTCACCAGCAGCAGCCAGACGTCGATCAGGGCCATCATCACCACGCCGCCGAGCACGATCAGCCCGTTGAGGAGGATCTGCGCGAGGCTCTGGGTGAGCGCGATCTTCATCAGCGCGGTGTCGCCCACCAGCCGGGTGTGCACGTCGCCCTGGCGCTGGGTGTTGAGGTACGAGAGGTCGGCGCGCAGCACCCTGCCCGAGAGCAGCACCCGGGCGTCGCGGACGATGTTCTCGCCCGCCCGGCCGATGAGGCATCCCTGGGTGGCGGAGAGCGCGGCGTCCGCCACGAACAGGACGGCCAGCAGGGTGACGAGGAGGGCGATCGGCTCCTTGCGGCCGACCGCCTCGATGAGATGCGCGACGAGCTGCGGCTGCACGAGGGTGGAGGCCACGCCGAGGATCCCGAGCAGCACCCCGCCCGTCAGGAACCGGGCCTGGGCCCGGGTCAGCTGCGCGACGAGCCCGCGCGGCGCGGTCGCGGTCGAGGTCGCGGTCGAGGGCGTGGTCGCGGCCGTCTTGGTGGTCGCGGCCGTCGTGGTGGAGCCGGTGGTGGTCGCGGTCGTGGTGGTGGTCATGACCGCTCCGTACGGCCGGCGTGGACGAACCGGCTGATGTGGACGGCGCTCCGGGCGGCGACGAACGGCCCGCCCGACCAGTCGCCGTGGAGGCTGACCCGTTCGAGTCCGGCTTCGGCCGCGTAGGCCTCGATGTCCTCCGGGGTGGTGAGCCGTGTGATCTCGGTTCCTATCCGCGTGCCGTCGGGCTCGTGCAGCAGGTGCGAGGTGTGCCAGAGCCCTTGTTCGGCGAGCAGGGTGGAGTAGGTCTGGAGCCCGGTCCCCGGTTCGGGGTAGGGCGCGAAGAAGGAGGTACGGCTGAGTCCCTCGTGCAGCGTGTGGACGAAGCCCGGGTTGTGGGTCTCCACGACGAGGGTCCCGCCGGGCGCGAGACGGCGCGCGGCCCCGGCGACGGCGGCGCGCTGGCCCGCCTGGTCGAGGACCAGGGACATCGTGCCGCAGACGCAGTAGACGAGTCCGTGGCGGTCCTGGGCGTCGTAGGTGCGGATGTCGCCGTGCACGGGGGTCACGGGGACCCCGGCTTCCCCGACGGCGGTCCGCAGCCGTTCGAGCATCTCCGGGGACGAGTCCACGCCCACGACGTCACCGGTGAGACGCGCGAGCGGTATCGCGATACGGCCGGTGCCCACACCGAGTTCGAGGGCCGACCCGCCGGGATGCCAGCTCGCGAGTGCCGCGGCGGTGCGGTCGGCCGAGCCGTCCTGGGGGAACAGCCGGTCGTAGAAGTCGGCGAAGACCCTGCCGTAGCCGATGTCCGCGATCACGGGGGCGGCGGTGTCCGAGGGTGCGGTCGCGGTGCTCATGCCTGCTCGCTTTCTGCCGCCGCGGCGGACGGGGTGCGCATCGGTGTGTAGGGGGAGACGAAGATGATCTCCGGCTCCTCGGAGTCGTCGTAGCCGGCGTTGCGGGCGAGCGTGAACTGGAAACCCTTGATGCCGGTGGCGCCCGAACGTTCGATGCCGTCCCGGAAATAGGCGCTCAGGATGCGGTATCCGGGCAGGGCCCGGGCCGTCGTGAACCCCTTGTCGAGGTGACGCATCACCTCGGTGCCGAGGTCGAAGACGGCCTTCTCGGCCCGGCGGGTGGGGAACCAGACGATCTGATGGGCCCTGCGCCCCGCGATGACCTCCACGGGCGCCCAGTCGGAGGTCTCCCCGGCCTCGTCGAGGGTGCGGCAGTAGAACTGCAGGTCGTGCTGGGCCGGAGTGGGCGCGAAGAAGCGCCAGTTCGGGAAGAGGTTGGAGAACACGTCGAGCCGGGCGAGCCTGCTGAACGGCGGCAGCGGATGCTGGGTGCAGAGGGTGCCCACCAGCAGCAGGCCGGCGAGCAGTCGCACGTTGCCGTCCGTGCCGCCGAAGTGACGGGTGAGCAGTCGGCGGGCCGGGGCGGTGGAAACGATGCCGGTCATCGGGCTCCCTCCTGGCCGGCCGGGGCGGAGGACTGTCCCGCGCCGGCGGACGGCGCGGCCGGGGTGGTGTCGCCGAGGAAGGCCACGAGGCGGCGGACGGCCTCGCCGGCGAGCTGCGGGTCGGTCAGGATGCCGTCGTGGTCGGCGTTCTCGACGACGGTGCTCCGGACGGTCCGGCCGTCCCGGTGCGCGTCGGCGAGGTCCTTGTGCAGGAGCAGGTGGTCGGGGTCGCGGTCGACCGTGTGCTGGGCGGACAGCACCAGGGCGTGGGCGTCCAGAGGGGGCAGTGGGCCTTCGAAGGAACGGAAGTCCCGCTCCGCGGCCTGCCATTCGCGCAGTGCGGCGGTCCACATGCGATGGTCCGTGTACTCCGCCATCGCCCTGCTCCGCACCGGGGCGGGCAGGTTCCGGATCCAGGCGGGGGTCTGCATGAGGACGCCGAGGCCCGCCCGCAGGCTGACGGACGTGGAGCGGATCAGCTCCTCGACGAGCCGGGCGTTCGCGCCCTGCTGGCTGGACCGTTCGAGCTGCTGGGGATGGGAGCTGTCCACGTAGACGACGGAGTGCACCCGCTCGCCGAGCCGGACGGCCGCCCGTCGGGCGAGCTCGCCGCCGAGGGAGTGTCCGACCAGGGAGACCTGGCGTCCTTCCGGCACGGCTGCCTCGATCAGGTCGACCAGGTCGTCCACCGACTCGCCCAGGTGGTACGGGGTCGGGGCGTGCCGTCTGCTCGCTCCGTAGCCGGCGCGGCTGTAGGCCAGCCACTGGCGTCCGTCGGCGTTGAGGGCCCTGGTGTACCAGCTGAAGTGGGCGGGCAGGGCGCCGAGTCCGTGCACGAGGACGGCGACCGGGCCCTCCCCCTTCGGGCCGACCGTGCCGTCGTGGGCGAGTTCGTTCCCGTGGCGGGTGGTGACCGTGGTGCCGAACGGGTGGTCGGTGGTCCGCAGCCGGCGGTGGACCGCCACCGCGGTCGCCGCGGTCGCGGCGCCGGCCAGCAGCAGGGCCGCGGCCACCGGCATCCGGTCGTCCCGTCCGGCGGCGGCGGGATGGCTGCGGGGCGTGCTGGTGTACGCGACCATCGGGTGCATCGAGACGAAGGCCGGGATGAACCTGCCCAGTCCCATGACGGAGCCGTTGGCGACGTGGAAGGCGGCGGCGCCGGCGATCACCGGGCGGGCCAGCAGACCGCCCTTCAGGTACAGCACCGGGAACAGGCACTCCATCGCCAGCACCCCGTGGGCCAGGGCCCGTGCGGAGCGGGGGTGGCGGCGGGCCAGCCGCCACGCCTTCTCGTGCCCGTAGGTCCTGGTGCGCAGGACGCCCGTCAGGGCGGAGCCGGTGCGCCAGTCCTTCCCGAGGAGCTTGATCCAGCCGGACACCACGTACGACAGGTTGGACTGGATCGCCACGTACCACACCAGCGCGTCCTGGGCGGCGGGCGAGGGAGCGAGCCGGGCCAGGCCGGTCGCGGTCTGCACCAGGTTGGACGCCTGGTCGGAGCCGTCCGTGCCGTAGCGGTGGGTGGGATAGAGCAGGGCGCCGCTGAGACCGAGGAAGAGGTTGGCCGCTCCGCGGGCCCGGCTGTCACCCGGCAGGAGGAGAGCGGCGCTCGCGGCCACCCGGGCGGCGTGCAGGGCCCGGCTGGTCCGCTCGTCGGCCACGACGTCGAGCAGCCTCCGCAGGGGCCTGCCGGAGTGGGCGTGCCCGCGCCGGGCGAGTGCCCAGTCGTTCAGTCCGCCCGACCGCTTCTGGTCCGCGATGGTGAGGTGCTCCAGGCTGGACAGCAGGGAGGTGAGCGCCGCGATCCGTTCGGAGGCGCCGATGGCCTGGCCGCGGGAGAGGGGCAGGGGGCCGGTGAGGGCCGAGATCACCGTCCGGGCGGTGGGCCCGGAGGCTCTGAGCTTGGCGAGGCGAGCGAGCATGGAAGGTACTCCTGGCGGACGTCGGGCAGGGCCGGCCGGATGAGGGGCGTCGGCGTACGGACTGCCCGGATGCGGATGCGCTCCGGTGCGGGAGGCCGGTCCCCGGACGTCTGTGTCACTGCGGGACTTCGACCTCGATGGGGGGCTCCATGGTCCCGCCGTCACGTCCGGCCTGGAACGCGTTCACCAGGGCCACGCCGATGATCACGCCCGCCACCACGGCCGGGGTCGTGGCCAGGACGGGGACGCGGGCGGTGACGAACCGCCCCTCGGGGTCGTCGATCCTGATGTCGGTGAGGGCACCGGGCTTCGTCAGGAAGGAAGTGTCGTTCATCTGGTTCTCCTTGTCCGTCTTCCGCTTCGGGTGGGGGCGGCGGTCACTGGACGACGGGCTCCTTCTCGCCGATCGCGTCGCAGAGCGCCACACCGACCGCGACGCCGGCGGCGAAGGCTCCCGCGACGACCACGGGCGTGGCCGCGACGGGGACCGTGCCCATGGCGGTGTGACCGGGGTCCTGCTCGGTCAGGGGGCTTGCTGTGGCCGGGACGGCCTGGAAGACGGCAGCGTGCATGGACTTCCTCCTGGGGGGTGTGAAAGGGGGTGGGGCGATGTCGCGGGGGCCGTTCAGAGCCACGGCTCCTGGGTGCCGCCGTCGCCGATCGCCGGACCGATGACGGCCTGCGGGACGACGACCACCGAGGCGATCGGGCCCGTGGCCGGTCCGGGGTGCCCGGCGTCGTGCTCGGACAGGGCGCCCGTCGTGGCCGGGGTGGCGGGGCAGGCGGAGGCCGCCGCCCGGCGGGTGCCGGTCACTGGAGCTGGGGTTCGGTGGTCTCGCCGATGATCGCCCCGGCCGCGTAGGCGATGACCACGGCGGCGGCGACCGTCGCGATGACCTGGGTGGCGGCGATCGGCGCCGCGCCGCCGAAGGTCTGCCCCTCGGTTCTCTCGTCGAGCGGGCCGACGGCGGCCCAGCCCGGTGTTCCGACCTGTTGCACGTTCCCTCCTCTGTCAGCCTGGACGGCACCCGGAGACTGCCGCCGCAGGTCGGTACGGCAGCGCGGCCCACCGGACCCCGGGGGGCCCGGCCGGAACGCTGGCGTCTGTGGCGTCAACGATGGCCGGGCCACCGGCCCGGGGGAAGGCCGTCGGCTGGCACGAGGCTGCACGGCGGCCCGCAGGATGGTGCAGGCGCGGCACCGCCGGCGCCGGCGCGGTTCGGGTGGCACGGAAAGGTTTCTGACGGAGCGTCGGGGAACCGATTCGCTCCGGCCCGCGTGTGGGAGTGAGAGTCGGCTGTCGTCACAGCCGTCCCAGTGTTCACACAGATGGAACGGGGAATTTGTGCGTATCACCGCAATGGCACGACGGGTCGCGAAACCCTTGACGGCCCTCGCCGCCGCCGCCGCTCTCGCCGGCACCGGCATCCTCGCCGGGGCGTCCAGCGCCTCGGCCGCCACCACCTGGCAGGCCATGGACTCGGTCTGCAAGACGTACACCGCCCTCGACGGCGTCACGTCCAAGGGCAAGATCTGCGCCGAGGTGCAGAAGCGCGTCACCGACACCGGCTCGGTCACGGGATACCGGGGCAGGGTGGTCCTCACCCCCGCAGGCGGTTCCGGGATGAAGCCGACCACCTACCACTGGAACACCGGCGCGGGCCTCTCCCAGGTCTGCACGGGCGGCTGCGCGACGCAGACCGCCGCGTGGACCTCCGCCTGGTCGCCGGTCCACACGGCCGGCTCCGGACCGTACAAGGTGCAGGGCGAGTTCGAGGACGGCTCGCTGTGGGACCTCGCCGCGTCCTGGAGCGCCTGGCAGACGGCGGCCGAGAAGTGCCGCACCTACACGGCCGGTGTGGCCTGTGTGCGCTACGAGGTGCGCAGCTACCGCGGCACCCTCCAGGAGCGCAGCCGCTTCACCTACGTGCCCTCCAAGGGCGGTTACATCGTCCCGCGGACGGTCGGCGTCGGATCCGTCATCGACGGCAGCACCACGGGTGTGACCAGCGTGCTCTGCCCGCCGTGCACCAAGCAGACGGCGTCCTACTCCAAGACGGTGAGCCGGGACACGCCCAACCCCGGCAGCGTCAACGAGTACCACGCCACCGCCGTGTTCGATCAGCCCAACGGTACGACGACGACCCTGAAGGCGGCGATCACCGGCTGACGCCGGCCCGACCGCCCACCACGAGGGCCCGGCCCGCGGACGCAGCAACAGCGCCCCGCGGGCCGGGCCTTCGCCCCTCCCCCGCGCAACGGGGCGCGGACGGGGGCCGATCGCGGGTGGGACACACTGAGGCAGCCCTGATCACACGAGCACACCGGGAGCACACCCCTTGAGCAGCAACACAGTGACCCTGCACTCCGGGCTGAAGCGGACCAGAGGCCCGGACGCGACGAAGGTGACCGAGATGGTCAGCTTCTCCGACACCTCGGGGCCGGCGCCGTCGGCCGTGTACGTGGAGCGCGAACTCCCGCAGGGAGGAGTGCCCGCGTACCTCGCGGCCCGGCGCGGCGGGGCCCGTTCCTTCGCCCTGTGGACCGACGAGTGGCGCCGGGAGCGGGTGGCCACCGTGGTGACCCTGTCGGCCGCGGGCGGCGTGTCGACATACCAGGTACTCGGCGCGTACGGCGAGGTCGTCGGCACCATCACCCGTGAGAAGGCGCTCCGCGGCAAGGGCCTGCGCACCCGCTGGACGGTGCACCCGGCCGGCGCCTCGAAAGCCGTCGGCTACAAGGGCAGGATCGTCTGGTGGTGGCTGTGGTGGCCCCTGCTGCCCTTCATGCTGATACTCCTCCTGGCCACCGTCCTCGACAGCGTCCCGGGCAACGAGGGGGGCATGGCACGCGCACCCCGGCGCATCCGGTGGCGTGCCGAAGGGCAGGTCCCGCTGGAGTTCCGCTCCCGGGGCAACAAGCTGCACCTCCACTCCCCCGGTGTGGACTGGCGGCTCGGGGCCGCGCTGATCTCCCTTCTGCGCAGCTTCCACGCCGACGCGTGGGACGCGTCACCGGTCTGACCGAAGACGCCGTGCGGCCGCCCTCCGCGGTGGCGGCGACCGCCCCGGGACCCCTGCCCCCGGGGCGGCGCCCGGCCCGTGCGGCGGGGCGGCCGGCCGGGCGCGCCGACGGGCAGGTCCCGTCGGCGTCCCCGTCGGCGTCCCCGTCGCGGGCGACCAAGCCGCTCCGCCCACCGCGCGGGCGGCGGCGGTGTGCCGGACGGACTCAGACCATGGCAGCCGGGTACAGGGGTGTGTGCACCCCGTCGGGGAGCACCAGCGTGGGGTGCCCGACCATGTGCAGCATGGGCAGATCGGAGGAGTGGTCACCGTAGGCGTGACAGTCCCCGGCGCCGATCCCCGGATGGAGTTCCAGCAGTTCGCTCACGAGGACGCACTTGCCCTCACCGATGGCGGGACGGCCCAGCAGCCGACCGGTCAGCAGGCGGCCGCACCGCTCCAGTCTGGCCCCGAGCACGTACTGGGCCCCGACCGCCCGCGCGACGTGCGGGATCAGCGAGGGGAACGATCCGGACACCAGTGCCACGGCCGCCCCGGCGGCCCGGTGCCGGCGCAGGGCGTCGACCGTCTCGGTGATCCAGAAGTCGGCGGCCGCGCTGCGCCGCTCGTACCACCGGGCGGCCTGTTCCTCGACCTCGTCGACCGGAGTGCCCCGCCACGCCCGGTGGTACTCCCGGTTGGCCTCCTCCCGCGACATGCCCCGGGTCATCCGCGCGTAGAGGTCCACGAGGAACTCGTCGGTGGCGCTCTCGCCCTCCGGCCCGTCCCGTAACCCGTTCCAGTGACGGAGGAACTCCACCCCGCTCCTGCAACGGATGAGAGTGTCGTCGATGTCGCAGAACACCAGGTAGGCGGGCGCGGTGTCGTCCTGCGGGGACATTCGTACGATGGTCATGACGCGGATACCTCCGTCAGCGTGGTGAGCGGTACAGCGGACATGGAGTCGTGGTCGCCGAGCGCGGAGAAGACGAACGCGGCGTAGGCCATCGCCGCCGCCTCCCTGCGGAGCATCTGGTGGGCGGCGACCGTGTGGACGTCCCGCCAGCCGCGTTCGATCGGACCGGGCCGGCAGCCGGCACTCATGCCCGCGGTCCGGAAGAGGCGTTCGACGCCCTGCAGGAGCAGATCGACGGCGGCGGCTGATCGGCGGCGGTTCCTGAGCACGTCGCCCTCGTCGCGTACGCCCGTGTCGGCGGCTCTGGCCGTGGCGAGGAGGAGGAGTTCCGCGGCCTCGATGTCGTCGGCCGAACGGGCCAGGGCGTGGTGCAGGCGGCTGCCGTCGTTCTGCGGGAGTTCCCGGGCCTGGGCACGGGCCGCCCAGACCGACCAGGCGGCCAGCACGCCGCGGGCCGCGCCGAGTGCCGGAGCGCAGAAGAGGAGGCCGCCGGCGAGGTGGGCGGGGACGGTGTGGCACCGGGAGCGTCCCGGTCCGGGCGTCCCCGCCAGCAGATCCGCCATGGAGAAGCTGCGGTGGTCCGGCACGAAGGCGCCCTCCAGCACCGCGGTGTGGCTGCCGGTGCCGCGCATCCCGCTGCTGTTCCAGGAGTCCCGCACATGGAAGTCGCCCTTCGGCACCGCGAACATGCGCGGCCCCGCCGCGCCGGGCTCGGGTGCGCACAGCAGGAGCCAGTCCGCGAAGTCCACCCCGCTGACGCACTCCCACTCGCCGCTCAACCGCCGGCCTCCCGGCAGCCGGCGCGCCCGGCCGGACGGCCTGACCGAGGCGCAGATCCGGACGTCCGGGCCGTCGGCCCACAGTTCCCGCTGGCCCGCGGGCGGCAGGTAGGCCGCGAACCTGCTGTGGGCGGCCCACAGGACCGCGCACCATGCCGACGAGGCGCATCCCTCCCCCACGGCCGCGGCCGCCGTGAGCAGGCTCTCGAACGTCCCCTCCGGACCACCCCAGGCACGGGGCACGAAGTGGCGTGCGAAGCCGGCACGGGTGAGGAGCGTGACGGTCTCGTCCCCGAGCCTGCGGGCGTCGTCGGCGACCGCGGCCTGGGTGGCCGCACTCTCGACCGCGGCCAGGACGGGCGCGGAGAGCACAGGGCCCAGGTCGTCGGCCCGTTCCTCAGCCGGATTGTGACGTTGAATCATCTGGCGGGCACCTCAATCGATGAATAGAATTCGTTCACGAACGTATCTTTTGCACTTCGGTTCCGTTACGGAGCCGGCACAGAAGGGGAGCGTCATGCCCAAACAGGCACGTGCCCTGCGGACCTACGACCGCGTCCTCGACGCGGCCGCCTACGAGTTCGCGCGGTACGGCTACGCGAACGCGAACCTGCAGAACATGGCCGACCGCGTCAGGCTGACGAAGGGCGCGCTGTACGGCCACTTCGCGACCAAGGAGGACCTGGCCGTAGCACTGGACAACCACTTGTCCGACGCGCTGGGCGAACTCCTCGCCGAAGCAAGGGTCCTGTCGTGTCCGGCACCGAGCCGCCTGCGGTCACTGGTCACCGGCCTCGGCCGGCTCTTCGGTACGGATGAACGGGCCCTCGCCGCGCTGCGCCTGTCCGCCGAGACCGCCCGCTCCGCCGGCAGGCCGATACCCCTGCTGGCGGAAGCGCACGGTCTCGTCCTGCGTCTGGTGCGCGAGACTCAGAAAGCGGGCCACTGGAACGCCTCGGTCCCCACCGTCCCCCTGGCCGACCTCATCATGGCGGCGCTCCTGGGGACGTTCCTGACGGAGACCGGCCCCGACTCCGACCACGGGCGGGCGGGCACCGAGGGGGCCGATTCCATCGACGCGATGTGGGAGGCCCTGTCCCGGGCCCTCGACGACACCCCCGCGCACTGAGCCGGGCGGCCGGGCCTGCGGCGGATCACCAGGAGGCGAATCCCGCCCGGGAGGGACGATCGCCCACGCGCTGCCACCTCATGCCCGCGCGGGCCAGCAACTTCTCCCCCTGACGGGCCGCGACGAGCAGGGTGCACCCGTCGGGCGAACTCTCGTCGAGCTCCAGGAGGATCTCCTCGCCCAGCTCGCCGAAGGCGGCGCAGTCCAGGGAGAGGGCGGCCAGGGCGAAGGCCTGGCCGGCGTCCGCACTCCGGGACGCCTCATGAACGGTGAGATGGCCCAACTGCCGGAAGCCCTCCAGCATGACCATCAGCGGTACGTGATCGGTGGGGTGGTCGAAGAGGACCGCGTGGTCACGGTCGACCCGCAGGCCCCACCGCCGGCCGAGGCCCCTTTGCAGTACACAGTCCTTCCAGCGCAGCCGGCCCACCCGGCCCGGCCCTGCGATTGCGGCGTCCGGCACGGGACGAGGTGAGACCTTCCCGTCACCCGCGGCCGGACGCCCTCTTAAGAGCCCGTAGCGTCTCTCGTCGACCACGAGTCCCCGGGTGTGACCGCGCCCGCAGGGCCGGCCGTCGACCGTGAACGTCACGTCCAGGCGGGCCCCGGCCGTCCGTCCCCGCCGGTCGCGCTCCTCCGTCCACGTCCCGCACAGGACCACGGACGACGGTACGCTCCCGACCCGGAGCGCGGCCAGGTCCGTGATGTCGAAGCTCACGTCCTGACCGATGAAGCGGGAGCCGAGGGGCACACCGAAGTACGTGTGGGCCCCGTAGAAGTACGCCTGGCGAAGCGTTTCTGCGCATAAGAGCGGGTCGGCCAGCCCGTTCTCGTCCGGGTGGTACAGGGCGTGGTCGCGCGGCCACTGAGCCGCCACCGAGAACGTGTTCGTACCGGTGCGGACACCGTCGGTGACGAAGACCTCGGCGACGGCGGTGCGATGCACCAGTTCGCGCGTGACGGGCTGAAGGAAGCTGAGTACTTCGTTCTCCGCGCCTGGGAAGGGCGCCTGCGTGGTCCTAGGATCATCGAGTACGACGAACATCTGAATATCTCGCCTCTCAGCTGGAGTGACCCTGCGAGCGAACAGACGTGCCAAGCTCTTTGCGGAATCATTAATATACCTGCGCGAAGGTATATTGCAAGGCTCACCGCGTTGCGCTTCCATGGGGCAACTGCTCGCAACGACAAGGGGGTTGGGGCGGGTCAGATACCGGACAACCAACGCGGCACGATATGGACGCCATGAACAACGAGCGCAATGACCGGAGGGCCCGCCTCATGGCGGTCCCCACCTTCGACGACACTTCGCACCCCAAGCAGGAACGTGCGATCCGCACCCGCGCGACGATCCTGAACGCCGCCGCGGCGGCGTTCGCCACCGACGGCTTTCCTCAGGTCACGATCAAGGACATCGCCAACGGTGCGCACATGACGAAGGGAGCCGTCTACTTCCACTTCCCCAACAAGGAGGCGCTCGCCGTCGCGGTGCTGGAGGAGTTCTACCGGCGGATGCAGCGGACCGTCGACGGCGCTCTGGAACACGGTGATCCCGCATCGCTGGCGACCTTCGTGGAGCTCCTCCGGCGCATCGCCCGGGTCTTCCGCGAGGACGTCTACATCCACGCCGGGGCCCGGCTGCAGATCGAACGGCCCTACATCAAGGCCGAGCTGCCGGTCCCGTACGTGGGCACGCTGGACGCCATGACCGAACTCCTGCACAAGTGCCGGGCGGCCGGCGAGCTTCCCGCGGACAGCGACCCCGAGGCCCTGGCCCGGACGCTCGGCGCCGCGGTGTTCGGCGCCCAGCACATGTCCTGGGTGATCAACAACCGCGAGGACCTCGTGGAACGCGTCGAGGAGATCATCGATGCCTTCATCCCGCTGCACTGAACGCGCGGCTGCCCGGACCCCAGGGGTCCGGGCAGCACGGGCATGGCACGGGCCGGGCCGTCACTCCTTGACGAAGGCCAGCAGATCCTCGTTGAGCCGCTCGGCGTGGGTGGCGAACAGGCCGTGCGGAGCGCCCTCGTACGATACGAACCGGCTGCCGCCGATCAGCTCCGCCGTCCGCGGGCCGCACAGGTGGTAGGGCGCCGCGACGTCCTCGGTACCGTGGATGACGAGCGTGGGCAGGGTGATCTCGGCGGTCTCCGCGCGCTGGTCGGTGGTGAACAGCGTGCGGTAGATCTCCGTCCCCGCCCGGGGCGAGGCCTCGAGGCCCGTGCTCACCAGCCATCGCGCGAGTTCGGCTGAGACCGGCAGGTCGGCCGGATCCGCGTTCGGGCCGCCGAAGAACGGCACCGTGCAGTCGCTCAGCCACTGCGCACGGTCCCGCCGGATGGCATCGGCCATCTCGTCGAAGAGGGCTATGTCGAGCCCTTCCGGGTTGTCCTCCGTCCGCAGCAGGAACGGGGTCGTGGAGGCGACCAGTGCCAGCTTCGCCACTCGGCCGGCGCCGTACCGGGACAGGTAGCGCACGGCCTCACCGCCTCCGACCGCGTACCCCACGAGCACCGCGTCCCGCAGGTCGAGATGGTCGGCGAGGTCGGCGAGATCGGCCGCGAGGGTGTCGTAGTCGTAGCCGTCCCAGGGGGCTTCCGAACGCCCGCAGCCCCGCCGGTCGTAGGTGATGCAGCGCAGTCCCCGCTCGGCGAGGAACGACGCCTGGAACTCCCACATGCGGGAGTCCATCATGGCTGTGCCCAGCAGGACGACGGGGCGCCCGGCACCCCAGTCCTTGTAGTGAAGACGGGTGTCGTCCCTGGTCGTGACGTACGGCACGGGCGTTTCCTTCCTCTGGTGGGTTGCCTGTGAGTCCCCGGTGACGGGTGACGGCGCATCAGCCGCGGGCTGCGCGCCCCGGTGCGGCCAGCACCAGGGCCGCGGCGGCGAGGCCGAGCGCGACGAGCGGTACGAGCGTCAGCGCGAAGGCGTCCGGGTAGGCGTCGGCCGAGTTGCCCGCCTCGGCGAGCGCGGGGAAGAAGACCGATCCGGCGACCGCCACGCCGAGGGCCGCTCCGCCCTCCTGCGCGGTGTTCATCAGCCCCGACGCGGAGCCGGCGTGCTCGGGCACGGCCGCCCCCAGCACCAGGTTGGTCAGCGGTCCGGTGGTCAGGCCCATGCCCAGTCCGGCGACGAGCAGCATCGGCAGCAGCCAGAGCACGCTTCCCTGCGGGCCGAGCCCGTCGGCCGTGAAGGCGATGGCGGTGTAGCCGACCGCGAGGGTCAGCGGACCGCACGCCACCGTCCGGGCGGACAGCTTGCCGGCGAACCGCGCCGACACCAGCGAGGCGCCGAAGTAGCCGGCGCCCACCGCGAGGAAGACGAGGCCGGACTCCAGCGGCGACAGGCCCATGCCCTGCTGGAGGTAGAGGGCGAGGATGAAGAAGAACGACCCCATGGCCAGGAAGTAGACGACCGTCGCGGCCAGGCCCACCGTGAAGAGGCGGACCCGGAAGAGCGCCGGTTCGATCAGCGGCCCCGCGTCGTCCGCGGCCCGCCGGCGAAGGTGCAGCACGGTCACCGCGACCAGGACGGCGGACCCGGCCAGGCAGCCCCAGACCCACACCGGCCAGTCCCGCTCCTGGCCCTCCAGGAGCGCGAACACGATGAGCGCCAGGGATCCGGTGACCAGCAGGGCGCCCAGCAGGTCGAGGCGGGTCCCGCCGGCGCCGCGCGACTCGGGGATCACGCGCTTGACGAAGGCGAGCGAGACCAGGCACAGCGGGACGTTGATGAGGAAGATGGTCCGCCAGCTCAGGCCCGCCACGTCGACGCTGATGAGAGCCCCGCCGATGAACTGGCCGAAGACGCCCGCCAGTCCGACGATCAGACCGTAGGTGTTGAAGGCACGGCCGCGGGCCGCACCGGTGTAGACGGTGCCGATGATGCCGAGGACCTGCGGGACCATCAGCGCGGCGCTCGCGCCCTGGGCGATGCGGGCGACCACCAGGACGTCGATCGTCGGCGCGAAGGCGCAGACCGCCGAGGTGACCATGAAGAGTGCCATGCCGAGCGAGAACATCCTCCGGCGGCCGTAGAGGTCACCGAGACGGCCGCCGGTGATCAGGCCCGCCGTGAAGGCGACGCCGTAGCCGACGACGATCAGCTGCGCCTGGGCGGCGCCGGCCTGGAGGTCCGACCGGATGGCCGGAACCGCGACATTGGCGATGAAGAAGTCGAGAACGGTGATGAAGGTGCCCACCAGCACCACCACGAGGGCGCCGACGGAAGGGGTCGCCCCCGGTTCCGGGGCGGACCCTCCCCCCTCCTCGACGACGAGGTCCGGGCTTGCTTCAGAGGTCATTCCGACTGCGCTCCTGTGTTGTGTTCCGTGATTCGTGTGCTGCTCGGTCACCAGGTCACGGGGAGGTGTGTCACCCCGTGGAAGACGGTGCCCCGGCGGAAGACCGTGCTCGGCTCGGCCGCCAGCCGGAGGTCCGGGAAGCGCCGCAGCAGGGTGCGCAGGGAGAGTTCCATCTCCATCCGCGCCAGCGGAGCGCCCTGGCAGTAGTGCGGGCCGTAGCCCCACTGGAGGTGGGCGCCGGTGTCCCGGTCCAGGTCGATGGTGCGGGGGCAGGCGAACACCGACTCGTCGTGGTTGCCCGCGGGGACGGAGATGACCACCGCGTCGCCCTTGGAGATCGGGACGCCGCCGAGATCCATGTCCTCCAGCGCCTGGCGGACCATCGCGTCCTGCGAGATCGACCAGTAGCGCATCGACTCCTCGACGTACTGCGGAACGAGGGCGCCGTCGTCGGCGGCCACCTTGGCGAACAGGCTGTCGTCCTGCAGAAGTCCCAGAATGTTGAGGGCGATCTGGTTCGTGGTCGTCTCGTGGCCCGCCACCAGTACCAGCCGGGCGATGCCGACCAGTTCGTCCATGGTGATCGCGCCGCTCACATGATGCACGACCAGCCGGCTGATCAGGTCGTCCTCGGGCCGGCGCGTCTTGCGGCGGGCCAGCTCGGCGAGGTAGTCGGACATCTCCACGAACGCGGCGTACGCCGTGGCCGGGTCCTCCTGGGAGATGACCACCCGGGTCTTCTCGATGAAGAACGGGGAGTCCTCGTCCGGGACACCCAGCAGCCGGGCTATGACCAGCGTCGGCAGGGTCCGCGAGAACGCCGCGTGCAGGTCCGCCGGCTTCCCGAGCTCGGCGAACCGGTCGAGGAGGTCGTCGACGAGCCGCTGCACCGGCGCCTTGAGCCCACGGACCCGGCGCATGGTGAACTCGGTCTGGATCAGTCCGCGGAGCCGTGCGTGCTCGGGGTCGTCCAGGCGGAGGAACGAGCTGGGGTTGCTGCCCGGGGGTAACTGGATGCGCACCGGCGCACCGGGCCGCCGTTCGTCCGCGCTGAGCCGGGGGTCGGACAGGGCCTGGCGGACGTCGGCGTACCGGGTCACCAGCCAGGCCAGCCGCGACTCGGTCGCGCCCTCCGGAATGCGTACGGCGCAGGGCGGCTCCTTGCGCAGTTCGTCCAGGATCGGCGCCGGCTCACCGTTCTCGGTCCGGGCGAACGGCCAGTCCAGTACACGGGTCTGGGCATCGAGCGACATGGGAGAACCCCTCTGGGTGTCGGATGTGCTTCTTCACGTTCATGACGTGCCGTGCCGGAAGCGGGACGACCGCCCCCGTCGAGCGCGTGCCCGTGTCCGTTCAGTCCAGGAAGGCGGCCTCGATCCAGCGGCGCACGCCTGTCCTGCGCATGCGGTGCAGACGGTTCACGGTGTCGGCCACCCGGCGCGGTCCTCCCACGGACAGGAACTTCTCCTGGACCATCTCGGAGTGCCGGGAGCGGGTGTCCGGGCCCGCGGCGCCGACCGGGATCAGACGGGAGCGGGACACGGTCCGGCCGTCCGCCAGCCGTACGACGACCCGGGCGCCGGTGGCCTTGGTGGAGCGGGAGAAGTCCCGGCCGCCGGCCTCCAGGTCACCCAGGAGGTCGACCAGCTCGTCACCGCCGAAGCCGCGCAGCCACGGGATGGCCAGCGGCCCCGCCTCGCGCACCGCCTCGCCGAACGGCGCGTCGGAGAGGAAGAGTTCACGCGTCATCGTCGTGTCGTGCTCGAGCCTCACCCGGCGTGCCAGCTCCCAGCGCACGGGGTCGTCCAGCCCCGGTGCCGAGAAGTCCTCCACGGAGAACCCGCCCGTCAGCAAGGTGGTCGCGACCGGGTAGGGAACGTCCAGGACGAGTGCGCCCAGCGGGGAGCGCGGCCCGTCGACGTACCGGGCCGCGCGCTCCCCCGCGAACAGCGTGTACAGGGACGCCTCCACCACGATCTCCCGCACGTCCTCCGGGCGCAGCGGGCCGATGTCGCGGTGGATCTCGGCGGCGCAGTCCACGGCCGCGTCGATCCCGGGGCCGCCGGGGTGCATCTTGAACGAGAGGGTCTCGGTGTGCCAGCGGCGGCCGAGGCCCTTCGCCACCGCCTGGGGCAGCGGAACCGTCGCGAACCGGTCGAGAAAGCCGTCCTGGTGTTCGATGATGTCGGGGGCGCCGCGCAGTCCGGCGGCGGCGGCGTCGCACGCGTCCATCGCGGTGCGGACCGGTGTGAAGGTGTTGAACAGGCGTGCGTCGCTGGCCAGGAAGGCGCGCATCAGCGGCCAGTTGGGCATGGCGAAGGCGAGCCCGAAGGCGTTCTCCCACTGCTCCGCCGGGGCCCGGTCGCAGTGCAGCCGGCCGGCCACCGCACCGGCCAGGTGCGTGTGCACGGCGCTCTGCCCGCGCAAGGGGCCGAGGGTGGCCGCGGCGGTGATGCGGGCCGCGCACTCGTTGGCCGCGACGACAGCGGTCAGCAGGGACAGCCCGTCGAGCTGGCGGGCGTAGGCGAAGGCCAGGGGCACGGCGACGGTGGAGTTGGACAGATGGCCGGCGTAGGCGGTGTCGTCGAGGTTGAGCCAGGAACCGAGGGCCGCGAAGACGCTCGCCGCGGTGCGCGGGTCGCGCTGCATGGGGTGTCCGAAGGCGGCCACCAGGCGGCGTCCCAGGGGATGCTGGAGACCCGCCCGGATCGAGGCGACCTGGGAGAGCACCTGGCTGGCCGCGAGCTTGAGGACACGGCAGGGGATCTGCTCGGGACGCAGGTTCGCGGCCCAGTGGGACAGTTCGCGCAGCGGTGTGTCCGCGGGAGGGCCGAAGCGGCCGGCGGACCTCGCCGGGATCCCCCACTGCTCGCACAGGGCCCTGGCCACGCTTTCGCTGAGTACAGCAGCCGTCATGGCGCGACATACCTTCTCTGCAGTCGGACGCGGACGGGCGGGGCGCCGGTGTTCCGGATGCCCCGCCCGCCACGCATGCGGGATCAGGCGCCGGGGACCTTGTCCAGGAACCCGTAGACGCCGCTGATGCGGCCGTCCTCGCCGGTGACGAGGACGTCGAAGCCGATCGCGATGGGCTCGGCGCCCGCCTCGGTCACCAGGCCCCACTGGAAGCGGGCGATGTTGTGGTGGGTGTCCACCGCTCCGTGCAGTTCGAAGGAGAGCCCCTTGAACTGGTCCTGGGCACCGGCGACCACGGCCGCGAAGCCCTCGTGTCCCTCGACGGCGGCGAGCGGGTCGATGTACGGGGCGTCCGGGGCGAAGAGCTCGGCGATGCCCGCCGCGCGCTTCTCCGCGTCCGTCTCGTTCCACAGCGCCAGGTACTGGGTGACGGTCTGGGTGAGGTCGCTCATGGCGGTCTCCTTCTTCATGTGATTGCGGTGAACTGCCGGGCCGTCAGGTGTGCCGGCCCGGCGGGGGAAGCGAGGTGGGGAGGTCAGGGCGGTCCCGAGGCGGGAGCCCATACGGCGAGGGCGCCGGGCATGACCTCGAGGGTCGCCGACGGGCCGATCCCGTGCTGGTACTCGCCGTCGTGCTCCAGAGGCAGCCGTCCGCCGTCGGTGCGTTCCACGGTGATGGTGCGGCCGCGGGCGTAGACGGTGTCGGAGAGTCCCATGTGGGACGCCGTCCTGGTGAGTTCGGGAACATCGGCGGCGGGCACGCCGCCCCCGATGACGCAGACGTCGAGCAGTCCGTCGTCGAGGAGCGAGTCGGGCAGCACGAGGTAGCGCCCGCCCCGGTAGCGACCGCCGCCGACGTTGGCGAGGACGGTCGGGCCCTCGTGCACCACGCGGCCGTCGACGGTGACGCGGCCCGGGTACGGGACGTACGCGGCCGCGGTGTCGGCGAACGCCTTGGTGTACAGATCCCTGCCGGTCAGGGGGATGTCCCGGGCCCTGATCAGCGCGTCGGCGATCACACCGGAGCAGGCGCCCAGGTAGACGCACTGCCCCGTCTCCGCCAGGCGCGCCAGGTCGAGACGCCTCAGCCGGACGCCGCCCGAGGCTCCCGAGTCGGTGAGGACCGCTTTGAGTGACTCGGTCCAGGGGCGCTCGCCCCACAGCATCTTGTAACCGGAGTTCCCGGTACCGCCGGGCACCACGGCGAGCGCCGCGCGGCCGGGCACGGAGGCCAGTGCCTGGACGACCTCGCGGACGGTGCCGTCCCCGCCGATGACGACCACCAGGTCGGGCGCGTCCGTCCCTTCCAGGGCGCGGCGCACGGCGACGGTGGCGTCGCCCGGTGCCGTGGTGAGGTGGACGTCGACATGCTCCAGACCGCCGGCGCACAACTCCGCCACGTCGGACACCAGTCGGGGGCTGTGACTGCCGGAGGCGGGGTTGGCCAGTACCAGGGCCCGGGTCGGGCCCTGGTCTGTGGCGTTGACTGCCATCGGGCTTACTCCTCGGGTTCGTGGGCACCGGTGGGGGGCGGGGCCGGGCCCGGACGGTTGCCGGGCGCGGCCTCCACCACAGTGCCGAAAGGTGCTGACACGTCTCTGACGTGCTGCTGACGACCGGAACCGGCCGTCGGATGTCCGTCGGGACGGTCAGCGGGCGGCCGAGGCGACGACCCGTTGCAGCCGCTGGGCGAAGTGCGCCGTGACGGCCTGGGCGTGGGCGTCGATGTAGAAGTGGCCGCCGGGGTACTCGCTGTGGCCGAGGTAGGCCGGGCTGCGCTCCGCCCACTCCTTCATGGCCTCCGGGTCCTCCTGGAGCGGATCGGAGCGGCCCCCGTAGGAGGCCAGCGAGCAGCGCACGCCCGCCGCGTCGTCCACGTACTGCGCGGCGACCCTGAGGTCGGCCCGCAGTGCCGGGACCACCAGGGCGAGCATCGCCGGGTTGTCGTAGACCTCGGCGGGGAAAGACCCCAGGCGCTTGATCCACTCGACGAGCTCGGGCTCCGGCATCCGGCTCTGCTCCTCGGTGGGCGCGTACCAGCCCACCGGCGACCAGCCGGACATGCCGACCATGACGGGGGACGGTCCGCCCTCCTCCTCCATCCGGGTGGTCAGCCGGAAGGCGAGCTGGGCGCCGAGGCAGTGTCCGAAGAAGGCGAACGGCCGGTCGTCGAGCTCGTCGAGCACGGCCTCGTGGAGGGCCTCGACCAGCGGGTCCCAGTCCTCGTACATGGTCTCGGTCCGGCGGTTGTGGCGGCCGGGCAGGGTCACCGCCTGGGCGGCGATGTCGGCCGGGAGCAGCTTCTCCCAGTCGCGGTAGATGATGGCGCCGCTGCCCGCGTGCGGCAGCAGGAACAGCCGTACGGAGGCGTCGGGGGACGGCTCGACGGGGTGGAACCACTGGCCGGTCCGGGACATGTCCATGCCTATGGCGCTGGTCACGGTGTCGTCTCTCCTTGGGTGAGGGTCCGGTCGATCTCGCGGACTGCGGGGAGCAGCACCTCCGCGACCTCCTTGAGCTGCGCCTCCGGTTCGAGGGAGCCGATGCGCAGGACGAGGTGGCGGGCGCCGGCGCGGACGTAGCCGCCGAGCCATTCGGCGCACTGCTCCGCGCTGCCCCAGCCGTAGGCCTGGATGGCCGACATCTGGTCGAGCGAGCGCCCGTAGTAGTGGCGGATGTAGTGCTCCAGTTCCGCCTTGGCGGCGCCGGCGTCGCTGTCGACGGTGATCGTCGCGTAGAGCGCGGGGGTCACGGCGCCGGGTCCGCGGCCCGCTTCGGCGGCCAGTTCGGCGATCCGCCGGGTGGCTCTGCCGTACGCGTCGGCGTCCGGCAGGAAGGGCAGCCAGCCGTCGTAGCGGGTGGCCGCGCGGGCGAGCACCTTCGGGGTGTCGCTGCCCGCCAGCCACAGCGGCGGGCCGCCGGGGGTGGCGGGGCTCGGCAGCCGGTCGAGCCGGTCGGCCTGCCAGTACTTCCCCTGGAAGCCGGTGGGGCGGCCCGGTTCGCCCGCGGACCAGGCGGTGCGCCAGAGGTCGGCGATCTCGTCGAGGCGGCCGACCCGGCCGGTGAAGGAGGCTCCGACGGAGGCGAACTCCTGCTCCGTCTCGGGCATCGGGAATCCGGAGCCGAGCCCGAGGACCAGGCGGTCGCGTGCGACATGGCCGAGGCTCGCCACCATGTTGGCGCCGATCAGCGGGTGCCGCAGGGCGGGGGTGAGGGCGGCGGTGCCGACGGTGATCCGCTCGGTGGCGGCCGCGGCGGCGGAGAGCACGACGAGGGGGTCGAGACGGGGACGGGCGGTCAGGGAGTCGCCGGCCCACAGGGAGTCGAAGCCGAGGCTCTCCGCCCGGCGGGCGAAGTCCAGGAGGGGGGCCGCCGCGTAGCTGCCGTTGATGGCCTGCTCCCTGGTGGGGAGCAGGATTCCGATGCGCAGGGGTCCGCCCGGGGACTGCGGGCGGTCGTGGGTGAGCGTCTCGTCGGTCGCTCGTCCCGCGGATGTCCGCGCCCCTTGCGGGGCGGGGCCGGGCCGTTCGGCGTCCATGGGTGCCGCTTCCTTCCTTCGTTCTGCCGTCATGTCGGTTCAGACCAGCGGGTCGCGTGCCGGGGCCGCGAGCCGCTCCCGCACGGCGCGGCGCAGGATCTTGCCCGACGGGTTGCGGGGCAGGGCGTCGACGATGTGGTAGCCGCCGGGGATCTTGTAGTCGGCGAGGGTGCCTCTCAGGAACAGCAGGAGCTCCCGGGGGGTCGCGGTGGCACCGGGGCGCAGGACCACGGCGGCGTGCACCGCCTCGCCCCAGCGGTCGTCGGGCAGCCCGACGACGGCGGAGTCCGCGACGGCGGGGTGCGCCGCGAGCGCCTTCTCGACCTCGGCCGGGTAGATGTTCTGCCCGGCGACGATGATGGTGTCGTTCATGCGGTCGCAGAGGTACAGGTAGCCGTCCTCGTCGAGGTAGCCGGCGTCGCCCATGTGCAGCCACTCCCCCACCAGGGTGCGGCCGGTGGCTTCCGGGAGGTTCCAGTAGCCGAGCATCCGGGAGGGCGCGCGGACGCAGATCTGGCCGATGGCCCCGGGCGGCAGTACGGTGCCGTCCGGGGCGACGACCTTCACCTCGTTGCCGGGGCAGGGACGGCCGACGGACTCCAGGACCGGGCTGCCCGGGTAGTGGTCCTCGGGCGGCAGGCACACCGCCACACTGCCGGTCTCGGTGCTGGCGTAGATCTGGGCGAACTCGCAGTCGAAGGTCTCCAGACACTGCTTCAGCAGCGTCTCCGACATCGGGGCGGCCCCGTAGCAGACCTTGCGCAGGGAGACGAACGCGTCCGGACCCGCCGTCCGCTCGCCCGCCATCATCTGGAGCATGGCGGGCGCGGCGAAGGTGGTGGTGACCCGGTGGGCGCGGATCAGGCGGACGGCCTCCTGCGGATCGAACTGCGGCATGATGACGCTGGTGCCGCCGGCGTTGAACGTGTGCATGAACCAGCCGATGCCCGCGATGCCGAAGCCCGGCAGCGAGATCAGGGCCACGTCCTCGGGCAGCCAGTCGATCCAGGCGGCGCCGTGCTCGCGCATCGCCCGGGGCAGGGTGAAGAAGCTGCGGTGGGCGAGCACGGCCCCCTTGGGCAGCCCGGTGGTGCCGCTGGTGTAGATCTGCACGACCGCGTCGTCGGGCCCGGCGCCGGTCTCCAGCTCGGTGTCCGGCAGGCACGCGTACCAGGCGGGCAGCCCGGCGCCGCGGGCCGGCTCCCCCTCGGCGTCGGTGCCGTCGACACGGATCACCGTGTGGAACTCGGGCAGATGGGGGCGGACCTTGGCGGCGGTGTCCCAGAACTCGTCGTCGACGAAGAGCAGGACGGCGCCCGAGTCGCGCAGGATGTGGTCGACCTCGTCCGGGGTGAGCCGCCAGTTGACCGGGACGAGGACCGCGCCGACCTTGGCGCAGGCGAGGATGACGAGGTAGTAGTTCTCCGACTCGCGCCCGAGGTAGGCGACCCGGTCGCCGCGCCGCACACCGCTGGCGTGCAGGGCGTGGGCCGCGCGGTTGCTCTCACGGTGCAGCTTGCCGTAGGTGGTGGTCCGGCCCTCGCAGACGATCGCCGCGTGGTGCGGGCGGCTGCCGGCGTGGGCGCGGGAGGTGTGGGCGAGCGTCCAACTGGCGTTGTCCGCGATGGTCATGGCGTTCATGGAGTCCTCCCTCTTTCGTCCGGGACTGGTCGTGCGGGTCATGCCGTGGGGACCGGGCACAGCTGCCCGTCGATGAAGTCGGCGAGCTGACGCACCGTCGGGTGATCGAAGGTGACCGAGGCGGCGAGCGGCACCCCGAACGTCCGCTCGAGGCCGGACTTGAGGTTCTGGGCCATCAGCGAGTCCAGGCCGAACGACACGAACTCGGTCGACTCGTCCAGCTCGTCGTCGGCGGCCATCTCCAGGACGACGACGACCCTGTCCCGGACCACCTGGGTGATGAGGGCCCTGCGCTCCGGTGCGGGGAGGGCGCCGAGCGAGGCGGCGTCGAAGCCGTCGTCGGCGGCGGCGTCCTGCCGCGCGAGGCGGTCGTAGAACTGGTCGCCGGTGGCGCTGCCGGCCACGTACCGGTCCCAGTCGAACTCGCCGACCACCCGCTGGGTGCGCGGACGGCCGCCCCACAGCCGGGCCAGGGTGTCCAGGGCCCGGGTCGGCGAGAAGAAGCGGACGCCGCTGCGTTCGATCTCGCGGCTGAGGTGCTCCTCCAGGCGCGCGGACATGCCGACCCTCGCCCAGGCGCCCCAGTTGACGGAGAGTCCGGGCAGTCCCTGGCGGGTGCGCCACTCGGCGAGGCTGTCGAGCCCGGCGCTGGCCGCCGCGTAGTGGCCCTGGGTGGCGCCGCCGAGGACGGAGGCGATCGACGAGTACGTCACGAAGAACTCCAGCTCCGGGAAGGAGTCCCGCGCGGCCTCGTGCAGCAGCCAGCCGCCGTACGCCTTCGCGGCGAGCTGGGCGTCGATGGACTCCCAGGTCAGTTCGGCGATCAGCTTCTTGTCGTAGGACCCCGCCGCGTGGACCAGGCCGCCGACCGGGTAGGGGCCCGCCGCCAGCTCGTCCACCAGCGCGCGCACACCCTCGGGGAGGCTCACATCGGCCCTGACGAGGGCGAGTTCGGCGCTCTCGGCGAGCTCCTCCAGTACCGGGGCCGCCTCATCGGTGGGCCGTCCGCCGCGGCTGACCAGGGTCAGATGACGTGCCCCCAGGGCCACCAGCTTCCGGGCCGTGACGAGGCCCAGCCCGCCGAGTCCGCCGGTGACGACGTAGGTGCGGTCGGGACGGACCGCGGCGTCGGTGACCGCCTCACCGTCCGCCGGGGGCGCGGCCTCCTCGGCCCGGGTGCCCGGCAGGTCCAGCCACACCTCGGCGGCCGGGTCGGTCAGGGCGGTGCGCAGGGCCTCGCCCGTCTCGTCCAGGCGGAAGCGCCGGCTCATGTCGTGCGGGCCGGAGCTCGGCGCGAGCACGACCGACGCGGACGGGACGGTGAGCGTGGAGCGCAGGGTCCCCTGGTGGCGCACGAGGACCTCGTCGCCCTCGGCGAACCCGGCCCCCTCGCCCACGGCGCGCACGACGCCGGTGGCGCCGGTGCCCAGCACGGGCGGCGCTTCCTCCTCCTCGCGCTCGGCGCGGCCGGTGTCCAGCGCGGTCCGGGCGTCCTGGTCGGTGAGGGCGACGGCACGGACGTCGATCTGCACCTCGTCGGCGTCCGGCGCACGGTCCGCGGCGGGGGCCAGGGCCAGGTCGGACAGGTCGCCGGAGTCGGGGGCGCGCAGCTCGTAGCCGCCGCTCCAGGTGAGCGTCGCGTCCCCGGCGAGCAGCCGCCGGACGTAGCGCCTGCCGGGTCGGTGGGCGACCTGGTACTCGCCCGGGATCCCGGCCGTCCACTCCGTGAGCAGCGGTTCGAGGTCGCTGCCGGGGGCGAGGTCGACGAGGGTGGCGCGGTACTGCGGGTACTCGGTGAGCAGCACCCGGCCGAATCCCCAGAGGGTCGCCGCGGCGAGGTGCCCGCCGTCGCCGGCCGGGTCGCCGGGGAGCGCCTGGGCGGCCTCGGTCACCAGCCACAGCCGGGGCGGCCGCTGCTGCCCGGCGGCGTCCATCGCGGTGATCAGGGAGAGCAGTTCGCGGTAGTTGTCCTCGCACTCGGCGCGCAGCCGAGCGGCGGACATGGCTTCCGGCCGCTGCCTCCAGACCCAGCAGACGTCGGTGACGCTCGCGTCGGCGAGGGCCGCCTTGAGGTCGGTGGCGTCGGACGGCGTCGTGACCCGCAGGCCGGACCGCCCGGCCGGTGCCGCGGCGCGGCCGGCGGCCCGGTCGAGCAGCAGCAGGTGGCGGTCGCCTTCGGGGGCGGCCTGGGCCGGCAGGGCCCTGCGCACCCACTCGGGCCGGTGCAGGAACTGGCGGCGGCCCACGCGGCCCTCGGGCCGGGCCAGGCGGACTCCGAGGAGTTCGGTGACCGGCTCGCCGTTCTCCAGGAGGAGGATGTCGGCGACCCGGCGGTCCTGGTCGCCGTGGACGCGGGCGAGGACGCGGAGCCGCTCCCCGCGGGGCTTGCGGAAGTGCCGTACGGAGGCGATCTCGCGGGCCTCGAACACCGGGCCCTCGGGGTCCAGGACGACGGCGGCCTGCACCGCGGCCTCCAGGAGCTCGGCCGGCACGTGCTCGACCGCGGTGGCGTCGCGGCCGGTGAGCTCGCCGGTGACGAGGCCGTCCCGGTGCCGGGCGGCGCTGAGCAGCAGGCGCATGCGCGGGCCGTGCGGGCGGCCGACGGAGGCGAGGTCGGTGTAGATGTCCTCGTCGTCGATGCGCGCGCCGGCGGGCGTCAGCCCGGCGTCCAGCTCGGCCAGTTCGGAGACCGGCACGACCGGCTCGCGTCCCGGGGCGATCGTGGCGCAGGCGTGGAGGTGCTGCTCGCCCCCGACGAGGGTGAAGACCTCCACGTCGGCGCCGCCGCCGGCCCGCGGGCTCCACCGGGACGTCAGGACCGTGGCGGTCTCGGCGTCCGTGTGCAGGGGCGCGAGGAACCGCAGGTCGCGGACGGCGGCCCGGGTGTGTCCCGCGACCGCGTCCTGGAGCGCCAGGAACAGGTCGACGTACGCGCCGGTGGGCAGGGTCGTGCGCTCGCCGTCGCCCAGGTCGCTCAGCGCGCCGAGGTCCTCGGAGGTGAACTCGGCGGTGAACTCCCGCACCCCGCTGGCGAACCGTTCCTCCGTGCCGAGCAGCAGATGGCGGGCGCTCGCGCCGGCCGCGCCGGTGCGCCGGGGTCCGGTGGAGGGCAGCCAGAACCGCTTGCGCTGGAAGGGGTAGGTCGGCAGGGACGTCTTCACGGCGGCGGGGCGGTCCGCGTGGTAGTCGGCCCAGGAGACCGTCAGGCCCGCGGCGTAGTACCCGGCGAGGGCGTCCAGGGTGGTGCCGGCGGAGCTGTCGCGGCGGCGCAGGCTGGCGAGCCACGCGTGGTCGTCGGCGTTCAGGCAGCGCCTGGCGAGGGCGGTCAGGGCGGCCTGCGGTCCGATCTCGATCAGGGCGTGGCGGCCGCGCTGGGCGACCGCCCGGATGCCGTCCAGGAAGCGCACGGGTTCGCCGATGTGCCGCACCCAGTAGTCGACGGTGCCGACCTCCCTCAGACGGGCCGGGCGGCCGGTGACGTTGGAGATCAGCGTGATGGTCGGCTCGTGGAAGGTGATGCCGTCGAGCGCGGCCCGGAAGTCGTCGTAGACCTCGGCCATCAGGGGCGAGTGGAAGGCGTGCGAGACGGCCAGCAGGTCGACGCGGGTGCCCTGCTCCCGGAGCAGGGCGGTGATCTCGTCGAGGGCGGCGGTGCCGCCGGAGACCACGCACTGGTCCGGGGCGTTCACCGCCGCGAGGGCCAGGTCCGGGTGGCCGGCGAGGAGGGGCTCGACGTCCTCCGCGGGCGCGGCGACGGCGGCCATGCCGCCCGGGGTGCTCACCGCCTGCATCAGCCGCGCGCGGGCGGCGACCAGGGCCACGGCGTCCGGCAGGTCGAAGAGGCCGGCCACGGCCGCGGCCACGACCTCCCCGATGCTGTGACCGATGAGCGCGTTGGGCCGCACGCCCCACGACATCCACAGCTTGGCGAGCGCGTACTCCAGGGTGAACAGGGCGGGCTGGGTGTACTCGGTGCGGTCGATCGCCGCCGGATCGTCCGCGGTGCCGAGCACCAGTTCGGCCACGGAGCGGCCCAGATGGGGGGCGAACAGCCCGTCGCACAGGTCGACGTGCTCGCGGAAGACCGGGAAGCGTGCGTAGAGCGCGGCTCCCATGCCCGCGTACTGCGAGCCCTGGCCGCTGAACATGAACGCCGTCCTGCGGATGCCGGTGGGCCCCTCGTGCTTCTCCTCGGCGGCCTTGTCCAGCAGGCGCACCAGGGCCGCGCGGTCGGCGACCCGGCCCGCGACGCGGTGGGGGTGATGGGTGCGGGCGACGTTGGCGGTGTAGCAGAGCGCGTCCAGGTCCGCGTCGGGCCGCTCGTCCAGCAGCTGCCGGTAGCCGGCGATCTGGGCGCTCAGGGCGGCGGCGCTCTTGGCGGACAGGGTGAAGAGGGAATCCGCGGACGCGGGCGGCTCCACCGGTGCCTGCCCGGCGGGGGCCGGCGCCTCTTCCAGGACCGCCGCACCGATCGTGCCCGCGAAGCCGAAGCTGTTGACGACCGCGCGCCGGACCTCGGCCTTCCAGGGCTCGCACGCGGTGGGCACGCGCACCGGGTAGAGGTCCCAGGGGATGCGTCCGGACGGGGTGTCGAAGTTGAGGTGCGGGTAGACGGTCCCCGCCCGCATCTGGAGCACCGTCTTGATGACGCCGACGATGCCGGCCGCCGGCTCCATGTGGCCCAGGTTGGTCTTCACCGAGCCGACGAGCACGGGTTCGCCCTTGGTGTGCGAGTCGAGGAAGACGTCGCCGATGGCGCCGAACTCGATGGGGTCGCCGAGCGGGGTGCCGGTGCCGTGCGCCTCGACGTACTGGATGTCCGCGGGAGTCAGGTGTCCGGCGGCGAGGGCGGTGCGGATGACCTTCTCCTGCGCCGGGCCGTTGGGCACGGTCAGGCCCGCGCTGTCGCCGTCCTGGCCGACGGCGGTGCCCCGCACCAGCGCGAGGACGGTGTCGCCGTCCCGGGTCGCGTCGCTCAGGCGCTTGAGCACGACCACACCGCAGCCCTCGGCGCGGGCGTAGCCGTCGGCGGCCTCGTCGAAGGTCTTGCACTGCCCGTCGGGGGCCAGCATCTGCGCGTGGGAGAACATCACCGAGGTGCGCGGGTGGTGGAGTGCGTTGACACCGCCGCACAGCGCGATGTCGGTCTCGCCGGCGCGCAGGCCCTGCACGGCGAGGTGGAGGGCGACCAGCGAGGAGGAGCACGCCGTGTCGATGCTCATGCTCGGGCCGCGCCAGCCCAGGAAGTACGACAGCCTGCCCGACAGCGGGAACATCGTGATGCCGGAGGCGAGGTTGCCCTCCAGCTCCTCGAACGGCACGGAGTCGAGTTCCATCGAGTAGTCGATGGAGCTGGCGCCGATGTAGACGCCGCCGTTGCCGCGGCGCAGCGGCGTCGGGTCGATGTTGGCGTGCTCCAGGGCCTGCCAGGCCGTCTCCAGCAGCATGCGCTGCTGGGGGTCCATGTACTGGGCTTCCTTGGGCGAGATGTTGAAGAAGGAGGCGTCGAACAGGTCGACCCGGTCGAGGAAGCCGCCGGCCGTGGTGTGGATCTTCCCCTTGTCCTCCGGCGACTCGGGGGTGAACGCGGACACGTCCCACCGGTCGCCGGGTATGGGACCTATCCCGCTGCGCCCCTCGCGCAGGAAGGCGTCGAACTCGTCGGGTGAGCCGCTGCCGCCGGGGAATCGCAGCCCGATTCCGACGATCGCGATCGGCTCGGGCGCCTGCGCCGGCGGCCGGTTCGTCTCTTCCGTGGCGGATTCCGTACGCGGCATGGAACGACTCCTTGGGTCCTGGTCGGTCAGCGGGTGGCAGGGGCGGACAGGGCGTCGGCCAGGTGATCAACGAGGTGGCTGACCGTCGGTTCGTTGAACAGCACGTTCACGTTGATGGAGAGATCGAGGAGTTGCTCCAGGCTCTGACGTATCTCGGTCAGCCGCAGCGAGGTGAGGCCGAGATCGAAATAGCTGATGTCGACGGGCAATTCCTCGGTGTCGTCCATCAGGAGAACGTTCTTGAGCTTTCCGACGACGAGTGTCTCTATCTCGTCGGCGAGTTCGGTCCGCGGCAATTCGCGCAGCCGCTGGGGCAGGGTGATCTCGGCAGGTGGCATGAGCGTCATGCAAGCAGCGGCGGCTGACACCGCACTGACGGCCCCGACGGGCCCGTGGCTGGATCAGTCGGGTGTCAGCGACGAGTCAGAAACGGCTGCCACGATCGTGCTGCTTCGAACATCAATTCCCGAATCCCCCGCACGTTCAGGCAATGCCCCGCACCGGCAGACCGACGACCAGACACATTCCGTTTTCCGGAAAGGCTGATGATGCTTCGCGAAGCTGCGCAGGAGGAGAGTGCTCCGGCACCTTCCGGATTGAAGAGTTACGACCTCTACATCGCCGGCAAGGACGTCGCCGGGGACGGCTGGGTCTACACCGTCAGCGGGCGGTCTCTGCTGGAGGACGTCTTCACCAGTGTGAGCCTCAAGCGCTCCCTGGAGCAGGACCCGGAGTCCGAGGCGGCCCAGCACCCCTACGTCGTGGGCCGCTGCGCCATCGCCGACGACGACGCCATCGACCTCGCCACGCAGGCCGCCGCGACCGCCGCCGCCGACTGGGCGGCCGTGCCGCTGGAGCGGCGGATGCAGCTCGGCACCCGCTTCCGCGAGGAACTGATCAAGCACCAGGACGAGTTCCTGGAGATGCTCGTCGCCGAGTCGCACCCGGTGAAGCTGGCCCGGTGGGAGCTGAGCTGCCTCCTGCAGATCTACTCCCCCGGCAGCCTGCGCTGGTACCACAAGCAGATGCGGGTCGAGAAGGAGTACGCGGGCCGCAAGCTGATCCTGCAGCGCCAGCCGGACGGCGTGGTCGCCTTCAATCCCCCGCAGAACGCCCCGCTGCCCAGCGCCGCCCTGTGCGTACTGGCCCTGATGGCCGGCAACAGCGTGGTGGTCAGGGCGCCGCGCAGCATCGCGCTGAGCACCATGTGGCTGCTGCGCGACATCGTGGCCCCGCTGCTGGAGGAGCTCGACGCGCCTCCCGGCGTGCTCAACGCGGTCTGCAGCAACCCCAAGCAGACGATGGACCGCTGGATCGCCGATCCCCTGATCAACGACATCTTCTACATCGGCGGCAGCCAGGAGGGCCTGCGCTTCGAGCAGCGGTGCGTGGCCCACGGGAAGAAGCCGATCCTCGAACTGGCCGGCAACGACGGCATCGTGGTGTGGAAGGACGCCGACATCACGTGGGCCGCCGAAGCCATCACCGAGTCGTTCTTCGGCTCGGGGCAGATCTGCATGGTGCCCAACTACGTGCTGGCGCACCCCGACATCGCCGAGGCGCTCATCGCCGAGGTGCGCGAGCAGGTCAAGGGCATCCGGCCCGGACTGCCGGAGGAGGAGGACGTCCTCCTCTCACCGGTCCGCCGCAGCGAGCGGTTCTTCCGGCTGCTGCGGCAGGCCCTGGACAACGGCGCGTCCCTGGTCACCGGCGGCCACCGCACCGAGGTGGACGGCACTCCGTCGGAGACCGGCGTCTTCCTGCAGCCCACGGTGCTCCGGGTCGACGGCCTGGACCGGGCCCGCACCTTCGACGTGGTGCGCGAGGAGACGTTCTTCCCGCTCATCCCGATCGTGGTGGCCGAACGCGACAACGACGACGCGCTGCTGGAGTCCTTCCTCCGCTTCGTCAACGCCAACTCCTACGGGCTGCGCAACTCGCTGTGGTCGCGCTCCGACCACGTCATCGAGACCTTCGTCCGCCGTGTCGTCAACGGCGGTCTGCTGAAGGTCAACGACTCCCACATCGGCTTCCTGCCCTACCTGCCCAGCCACGGCGGCACCGGCCGCACCGGCGGAGCCTTCGGCGAGGCCAACTACCCGATGCTCAAGACCTCGCACGTCCAGGGAGTCAGCATCGCCCACGACGTCAGCCCCTACGACGCGGTCTTCGGCGCCTGAGCGCGCCGCCATTCGCCATCCGGAGGTTTCCCCGTGCGTTCCCTCGACACTGCTCGGGCCGTCTGCGAGCGCTTCCACCCCGGTCTGCTCAAGGAGATCGAGCAGATCCCCCATGCCGACCGCGAAAGGCCCGGCAGCCCCGTCATCGACCTGTTCCGCATCCACGGCGGGGTCGGCCTGCTGATACCCGAGGAGTACAGCGGCCACGGGGCCGCGCCGCTGGACGCGCTGCGCGTCCAGCTGGCGCTCGGCGCCGTGTCCCCCTCGCTCGTCGCGGCCGTCTCCATGCACCACTTCACCGCGGCGATGCTCTTCTCCCTCGCCGGCAAGGACGGACGGCTCACCGCCGCGCAGACCGAACTGCTCCGGCGGATCGTGCCCGACCAGCAGGTGATGGCCTCCGGCTGGGCCGAGGGCCGCACCGAGCAGAACATCCTCACGCCCGCCGTCACGGCCCGGCCCGTCGAAGGCGGATACCTGCTCTCCGGCGCCAAGAAGCCGTGCAGCCTCTCCCGTTCGATGCGCCTGCTCACCGCGAGCATCGCCATCCACCACGACGACGGCACCGCCGAGCTCGCGCTCGCCCTGGTGCCGGCCGACGCCCCGGGCCTGTCCGTGCACCCCTTCTGGGGCAACGAGCTGCTCGCCGGCGCGGAGAGCGACGAGGTGCGGCTGGTGGACGTGTTCGTGCCGGCGGACATGGTCGTGCGCGCCGGGGCGGACGACCCGCACCGGCTGGACGACCTCCAGACGGCCGGCTTCGTCTGGTTCGAGATGCTGATCTCCGCCGGGTACGCGGGCGGCACCGCCGCCCTCGTCGAGCAGGTGCTGGACCGTGAGCGCGGCAGCATCCAGGAGCGGGCCGCCCTCGCCGTCGAGATGGACTCCGTCCTGCAACTCCTGGAAGGCGTCGCGCGGACGATCGGCCCCGAGACGGACGACGAGTCGGTCGCCCGGGTCCTCGTCGCCCGCTACACCGTGCAGAAGGCGCTGCCGAGGATCGCCGGGCAGGCGCTGGAGCTGCTCGGCGGGCTGGACTTCATCCGCGACTCCGTCCACGGCCGGACCGCCGCCGCCGTGCACGCCCTCGCCTTCCACCCGCCGGGCCGCGGCGCCGCCGCCGAACCGCTGCTGCGCTACTTCGACGGCGGCCCGCTGGTCCTGAGCTGAGCCACCGCACCGCCGACAGCGCCCCCACCGACTTGGAGTGTGAGAGATCCGTGACCGTCATCCAGGAAGCACCCGCCGAGACCGAGGCGGAGATCCTCGGCCTCTACCGGGCCCATCTCAGCAAGGGCAGGGCCACACTCGCCGAGCTGTTCGGCAGCCACATGGAGACGGCGTCCGAGGGCGCCTGGCTCACCACCAGCGACGGTGAGCGCTTCCTCAACGCGGGCGGGTACGGCGTCTTCATCATGGGCGCACGCCACCCGATCGTGATGGAGGAGGTGGAGCGCCAGCTCCGCACCCACCCCACCGCGACGCGCATCCTGCTGGAGCCCACCGTGGCCCGCGCCGCCGAGGCGCTCGTGTCCGTCATGCCCGAGGGCCTGGACCGCGTGCACTTCGCCCTGTCGGGGGCCGAGGCGGTGGAGACGGGCCTGAAGCTCGCCCGGGCCGGCGGCCGCAAGCGGACCGTCTCGATGCGCGGCGGGTACCACGGCAAGACGCTGGGCGCGCTGTCCGCGACCGCGAAGGACGTCTACCAGGCGCCCTTCCGTCCGCTGGTCCCCGACTTCCTGCACCTCCCCTTCGGCGACACCGACGCGCTGGAGGCGGAGCTGAAGGCCCATCCGGGCGAGGTCTGCGTCATCCTCGAACCCGTCCAGGGCGAGGGCGGTGTGATCATTCCGCCGGCGGGCTACCTCAAGCGGGTGGAGGAACTGGTCCGCGAGTACGACGGCTTCCTGATCCTCGACGAGGTGCAGTCCGGCTTCGGGCGGCTCGGCGAGTGGTGGGGCGCCGACATCGAGGGCGTGGTTCCCGACGTGCTCCTCACCGGCAAGGCGCTGGGCGGCGGCGTGCTGCCGGTCTCGGCGGCCGTGGCCACCCGCAAGGCCTTCCGCCCGTTCGACAAGGACCCCTACGTCCACACCGCGACCTTCTCCGGACAGCCGGTCCTGATGGCGGCCGTCCAGGGCGCGATCCGGGCCATCAAGGAGGAGCGCCTGGTCACCCGGGCCATGGACCTGGGTGCGCGGCTGCTGCCGAGGATCTCGGAGATCGCCTACCGCAACATCCCCGAACTCGTCGTCGACGTGCGCGGCCGCGGGCTGCTCATCGGTGTCGAGCTCGTCGAGGCCGGGCTGGCCGGCGAGCTGCTGATCGAGCTGTTCAACCACGGCGTCGTCGCCAACCACTCCATGAACGGCAGCTCGGTGGTGCGCTTCACCCCGCCCGCCGTGATGAGCGACGTCGACGTGGAGTTCCTCCTGAACTCCTTCGACCTGGCCACCCGCGACCTCGTGCGGGGCGCGGCCACGATGCCGGAAGGCGGCAACTGATCATGCGTCACGTAGAGCTGGAAGCGCTGGTCCCCTCGGAGCAGGCCAGGACGGTCTTCGACTCCGTACTGCGCTGGGAGAAGTACCCCGACCTGGCGCCCCATGTGAAGGCGACCACCGTGCACGCCACCTACCCGGACGAGAACTCCAGTTCCAGCTGGGAGCTGCACTTCCGCAGCGGCCTGCTGCGCTGGACCGAGGACGACACCTTCCTGCCCGAGCTGGGCGAGATCCGCTTCGAGCAGTCCGACGGCGACTTCGACTCCTTCACGGGCACCTGGTCCGTGACGCAGTCGGGCGACGACGTGGCGGTCCGCTTCGACGCCGACTTCGACTTCGGCATCCCCAGCCTGGAGGGCATCCTCGACCCGATCGCCGAGCGGGTCATCAAGGAGACCGTGGCCTGGGCCCTGACCGGCCTGTTCCCCGCCGTCCGCATCTCCGGCGCCGTCGACCTCACCGAGCCCGCCGCCCTCGGCGCCTAGCACGCCCACAGGAGCTGACCATGGACCAGGCAAATCCCTTCGAGACACCGAGAACGTACTCGCTGCACCGGGCCGAGTACCTGGTGGGCCTCGCCGTCACGACCGGTCTCATCATCGCCCACTTCGGCGAGATCCGCTGGTGGGTCGCGATCGCCCTGTTCCTGTACATCGACCTGATCGGCTACATCCCGGGCGCCATCGCCTTCAAACGCAGCGGCGGACGGCCGATCCACAAGGGCTACTACGTCGCCTACAACGTCATGCACAGCCTGATCACCCAGGCCGCGGTCGCGGCGCTGTGGTGCTGGCTGGTGGAGCCCGAGTGGGCGCTGCTGGTACTGCCCTTCCACCTCTTCGGTGACCGCGGCCTGTTCGGCAACTTCATGAAGTCGTTCGCGCTGCCCTTCGAGCCGGTGCGCCAGCCCGGCTACCTGCGGCTGCTGGACGACCTGGGACTGGCCCACCCCAAGCCGGTCGGCCACGCCACGGAGCCCGTCCCGGTGGGCCACGTCCCGGCGCCGCAGGCCCGCCGGCAGCCGCAGGAGGCCGTGCGATGACCGCTCCCACCGAACTGCGGACCGTGCGGCGTCCCGTGCGGCAGGACCCGGCCGACCGGCGGCGGGCGCTGTACCACCTGGCCTCCCCCGTGTCGGTGCTGACCGTCGGCTCCGGGGAACGGCTGCACGGCACCACGGCCAGCACCGTGACGCTGGTGTCGCGAGCGCCCCTGCTGGTGGGGGTCGTGCTGCGGGCCGGCTCGTCCTTCGCACGGCTCGCGGCCGCCGAGGGCAGGTTCGCGATCAACGTCCTCAGCGGCGCGCAGGCCGAAGTGGCCGACCACTTCGCGAACGGCGCCCGCCCCGACGGCAGCGCGCAGTTCGCGGGACTCGCCTGGACGGCGGACTCGTACGCGAAGGCGCCGCTCCTGGCCGGGGCGCTCGCCCACTACACCTGCCGCTTCCACTCCGTCCACACGGCCGGCGACAGCGAGTTGCTGCTCGGCCATGTCGTCCGGGCGAACGCCGGCGACGACCAACCCCTGTTCAGCTACGCCGGGGAGCTGTTCGCGGGCTCCCTGTACCCCGCGAAGGAGGCGTCCGCGTCATGACCGGTCCTGTGGCACGTGAGGCGGACTGGGACACGGCTCCCGGTCTGCTCGACGGAGCGAAGGAGCTGACTCTCGGCCCCGAGGAGTGCGACCTCGCGTACTGGTTCACCTCGGTGGCGCAGGGCACGCTGCGCGACCGGGGCGAGACCGGGCACCACGTGGACGCCCTCGTGCCCGACTTCCTGAAGGAGCCGGGGCCCCTGCGCGAGGCCCTGGTGCTGGAGTTCGGGCTCCGCGGTCTGTCGGAGGAGATCGCGACCCGGCTGCTCGGCCACTACGTCGCCATCGCCCCGGGGATTCCCGAACTGGAGTTCTACACCACCCAGTTGGTCGACGAGGCGCGGCACGCCCGGGTGTTCCGCAACCACCTGGTGGAGCTGGGGGTGCCGCAGAAGACGCTCCTGAAGGACATCGACGAGATGGCCGCGGACTACCGCAAGCGGGTCCTCGACCCGGTCGTGGACTTCACCCTCGACATCGTCCGCGATCAGGCGGACTTCGCGGGCGGCGTCGCCGTGTTCGCCATCGTCATCGAGGGGGTGCTCGCCCCCGCGGCGGAGCTGAGCGAGCGCAAGTGGACACCGCTGTCGCCGGCCACCGGCGAGATCTCGCGGGGTACCGCCATCGACGAGATCAGGCACCTGACGGTGGCCAGCACGATCCTGCGCGACCACGTGGCCGCCCACCCCGAGTACCGCCCGCGCCTGCTGGAGATCCTGCGGGCCGGTGTGCGGCTCTGGGACGAGATCCCCGACCGCGAGTTCGTCATCCACCGCGAGGAGCTCTTCCAGGAGGGCATGGCCCAGCACGCGGACAAGATCGGCGACTACGAGATCTGGCCGGGCGTCCGGATGCTCGACACCACGCCGGAGCAGCGCTACGACATGGCCGAGCGCTGGACCGACGAGATGGCGGAGTCGCGGATGGCCTACATGGGGCTGCCGCTGGAGGCCCTCTCCAGCCCGCAGGCCGGCGCATGAACGGGGGGCGCGCCGCGGTGGTGTCCGGGATCGGGGCGTACACACCGCCCGACCTGGTCACCAACGACGACCTGGCACAGCGGCTCGACACCTCCGACGCGTGGATCCGCTCACGCACGGGGATCGCCGAGCGGTACGTGGTCGCACCGGGCACCGCCACCTCCGACCTGGCCGTCGAGGCGGGACTGCGGGCCCTCAAGTCCGCGGGTGACGAGCACGTGGGGGCGGTCGTCCTGGCCACCACCACACCCGACCAGCCGTGTCCGGCGACCGCCCCGCAGGTGGCCGCCCGGCTCGGACTCGGGCAGGTGCCGGCCTTCGACGTGGCAGCCGTCTGTTCGGGCTTCCTGTACGGCCTCGCCACCGCCTCCGGACTCCTCGCGGCGGGCGTCGCCGACAGCGTGCTGCTCATCGCCGCCGACGCGTTCACCACGATCGTCAATCCGGAGGACCGCACCACGGCCGTCATCTTCGCGGACGGCGCCGGCGCGGTGGTGCTGCGGGCGGGCGCCGCCGGCGAACCGGGCGCCGTCGGGCGGATGGTCCTCGGCAGCGACGGCGAGCTCAGCCATCTCATCGAAGTACCGGCGGGCGGCTCGCGCCAGCGTTCGTCCGGTCCCGTGACCGACCCGGCCGACCAGTACTTCCGGATGGTCGGCCGGGACACCTACCGGCATGCGGTGGAGCGGATGACCGAAGCCTCCCGGCAGGCGGCCCATCTGGCCGGCTGGGGCATCGAGGACGTCGACCGGTTCGCGGCCCACCAGGCCAACGCGCGGATCCTCGGCGCGGTCTCGGAACGCCTCGGGGTGCCGGCCGAACGGCAGCTGACCAACATCGCCCAGGTCGGCAACACGGGTGCCGCCTCGATCCCGTTGCTGCTGTCGCAGGCCGCCGCGGACGGCCGGCTGTCCGCAGGGCACCGGGTGCTGCTGACCGCGTTCGGCGGCGGCCTCTCCTGGGGGGCGACCACCCTGGTGTGGCCCGAGGTCCAACCGGTCTGACGGCCACCCCTGCCGACCGGGATCGAGTGCAGTACGCCCTTTTCGTACGCATCCGCGTACACCTCTCCCGTACGCCGCTGTCGCGTACGCCTCCGAAAGGATCCGACATGCTGGAGCAGCTCCAGGAAATCCTGTCCAACAAGCTGAAGGTGTCGCCCGAGGCGATCACCCCGGAGGCCACCCGGGAGGACATCGAGCTGGACTCGCTGGCCGTGGTGGAGCTGTCGCTGCTGCTCAAGTCCGAACTGGACCTGGACATCAGCGACGACGACCTTCTCGAAACCGAGACCGTGGCCGACATGGTCCGGCTCATGGAGGAGCGGAGCGCGAAGGTCTGATGGCCGGCATGGACATCGCCGTCACCGGACTCGGCCTGGTCACCCCTGGCGGTATCGGGGTCGGGCCCAGTTGGGCGGCGGTCTGCGACGGCAGGCCGACCGCCGCCCTCGATCCGGTACTGGCGAACAACCCCGTACGCATCTCCTCCAGGGTTCCCGGCTTCGATCCGGACGCGCTGCTCAGTGCGCGGCGTGCCCACCGCCTGGACCGGTTCGTGCAGTTCGCCCTCGTCGCAGCCCATGAGGCCGTCGCCGACGCCCGTCTCGACCCGACCACCTGGGACGGGGCGCGGGTCGGTGTGGTGCTGGGCTGCGCGGACGGCGGCCCCGGCACGGTCGAGGATCAGCACGACGTACTGCGGGAGCGGGGCGCCGCCCAGGTGTCCCCGCTGCTGCTGCCCATGCAGCTGCCGAACATGCTGGCAGGTCAGACGGCCATCGAGTTCGGAGCCACCGGACCCAACCTCGTGGTGGCCACGGCCTGCGCCTCGGGCGCGACCGCCATCGGGATGGCCCGGGACCTGCTGGCTCTCGGCCGCTGCGACGTGGTGCTGGCGGGCGGCAGCGAGGCGATGATCACTCCGCTGGTCATGGCCGGATTCGCGCAGATGGGCGCGCTGTCACGGCGCGAGGACGACCCCTCCTCGGCCTCGCGTCCCTTCGACGCCGACCGGGACGGCTTCGTCGCCGGGGAGGGGGCGGGAATCCTCGTCATGGAACGCGTCGTGGACGCACGGGCCCGCGGTGCGCACATCCACGGCCGGATCATCGGCTTCGGCGCCACCGCGGACGCCCACCACATGACGTCTCCGCACCCCGACGGCGCCGGCATCGAGGCCGCGGTCCGTGCGGCTCTCGCCGACGCCGGCGCGGATCCGGACGACGTGCAGCACGTGAACGCCCACGGCACGTCGACACCGCTCAACGACCTGGCCGAGGCACGCATGATCAAGCGGACGCTGCAGGGCGACCCGCTGGTCACCTCCACGAAGGGAGTCACCGGACATCTGCTCGGCGCGGCGGGCGCGGTCGAGGCCGCCTTCGCCCTGCTGAGCGTCGAACACGAGATGGTTCCGCCCACCGCGGGTCTGCGCATCCCCGACGGGCGGATCGACATCAAGCTCGCGCAGTCGGCCACGTGCATGCCCATCGACCTCGCGCTCAGCAACTCCTGCGGGTTCGGCGGCCAGAACACGGCGCTGGCGATCGCGCCGGCCTGAGAGCCCCGGCACCGGGGCACGGGAGGGGCGGACGGCTCGGAGCCGTCCGCCCCGGCCCGTTTCCGGCACGGCCCGTTGCCCCTCCGCCCTCTTCCGGCACGGCCCGTTTCCGGCACGGCCCGTTGCCCCTCCGACCTCTTCCGGCACCTCCACACCGCTTCCGGCACGTCCCGGCCCCTCGCCGGGTACGTCCGGACCCGGCACCCCCGCACCCTCTTCCGGCAGGCCCGGACCCGGCACGCGTACCGCTCTGTCGTTCCCGGGCGCGGTCCGGGCACCGCCCGGCCGGCGCCGACTGGTCCCGCCGCGGCCGGCACGCACCCGACCGCGGCCCCTCCCCCCTTAGGAGTCCGTCATGCACGACCCCGGTGAACTGCTCGAGGACGGGCCGGTCGCCGTGCGGCGACTGGCCCGTCGCCGCTACGGCCTCGATCTGGCCGCTCTGGAGAAGGCGATGCGCCGGCGGGCGGAGGCCCAGGCCGGTGTAACCCGCTCGCGCACGGAGGCGAACCGCGTCTCGCGCACGCGCGGGCGCTCGGGACCGCCCTCCGAGGAGGAGAAGGAGGCCGCCCGCGCCCTGCGCGCGGACGTGCAGCAGGCGGAGGCGGAGGCCCGGGCCGCGGAAGCCGACCTGGCCGAGCTGCTGCTGGGCATCCCCAACGTCCCCCTCGACCGGGTGCCGGACGGCGACACCGACAAGGAGGCGGTGGAGATCCGCCGCTGGGGCCCGGTGCGGGAGCGGGGCGACGCCCCGCACCACGCCGACATCGGCGAGTCGCTCGGCATCCTGGACAACCCTGCGGCGGCCAGGCTCTCCGGCGCCCGCTTCAGCGTCGGCCGCGGTGCCGGAGCGCGTCTGGAGCGGGCGCTGACCGACTTCTTCCTCGACCTCCACACCCGCGAGCACGGCTACACCGAGTACTCCGTCCCGTTCCTGGTGAACCGCGAGACCATGACCGGCACCGGCCAGCTCCCCAAGTTCGAGGACGACCTGTTCCGCACCCAGGTGGGCGACCGGGAGCTGTTCCTGATCCCCACCGCCGAGGTGCCGCTCACCAACCTGGTGGCCCAGCAGATCCTGGACGCACGCGACCTGCCGTACGCCTTCACCGCGCGCACCCCCTGCTTCCGCGCCGAGGCGGGGGCGTACGGGCGCGACACCCGGGGGATCCTGCGCCTGCACCAGTTCGAGAAGGTGGAGCTGGTCCGCGTCTGCGCTCCCGAGGACGCTCCGGCACAGCTGGAGCTGATGGTGGGGCACGCCGAGGAGTGCCTGCGCCGCCTCGGGCTCTCCCACCGCGTGGTGCTGCTGCCCGCCGGCGATCTCGGCTTCTCCGCCCGGATGACCTACGACATCGAGGTGTGGCTGCCGGGCAGCGGCGCCTACCGCGAGATCTCCTCCGTCTCCGACTGCGGCACCTTCCAGGCCCGCCGCGCGGGCATCCGCCACCGGCGGTCCGACGGCCGCAAGGGGCCCGCCGCCACCCTCAACGGCTCGGCCCTGCCCGTCGGGCGGACCGTCGCCGCGCTGCTGGAGCAGGGCGTGCAGGAGGACGGTTCGGTGCTGCTGCCCGAGGCCCTCGCCCCGTACACCGGATTCCGCCGGATCCTGCCGGGCGGGACGACCGCGTAGCACCCGGCACGCCGGGAGGGCGGGCCGTCCGGATCACTCCGGACGGCCCGCCCTCCCGGTTGCGGGCGTGTCACGCGCCCATCATGTGCACCCCGCCGTCGACGTGGACGATCTCCCCGGTGGTGCGGGGGAAGAAGTCCGACAGCAGGGCGACGACACCGCGTGCCGCGGGGTCCGGGTCGACGAGGTCCCAGCCGATGGGGGCACGCTGCTGCCACACCTCGGCGAGCTCGCCGAAGCCGGGGATCGACTTGGCGGCCATGGAGCGCAGCGGGCCGGCCGCGACCAGGTTGCAGCGGATGCCCCGGCCGCCGAGGTCGCGGGCGAGGTAGCGGCTGGTCGATTCGAGGGCTGCCTTGGCGACACCCATCCAGTCGTACCGCGGCCAGGCGACCGTCGCGTCGAAGGTGAGCCCGACCACCGAGCCGCCCCGGTCCTCCATCAGCGGCAGGCACGCGGTGGTCAGGGACTTCAGCGAGTACGCGGACACCTGGACGGCCGTCGAGACGTCGGCCCAGTCGCCGTCGAGGAAGGAGAAGGCGCCCCGCGGCCCGTACGCGATCGAGTGGACGACGCCGTCGATACGGTCCCAGCCGTCCGCGGCGGCGCCGATCCGCTCCGCGAGCGTGTCCAGATGGGTCTGGTCGGTCACGTCCAGTTCGACCACCGGGACCGGCTTGGGCAGCCCGGCCGCGATCCGCTCGATGAGGGAGAGCCGGCCGAAGCCGGTCAGCACCACCTCGGCGCCCTCCTCCTGGGCGAGCCGGGCGACGTGGAAGGCGATGGACGCGTCCGTGACGACGCCCGTCACCAGGATGCGCTTGCCGGCGAGGAGGCCGCTCATGACCGCACCGCCTTCGCGGCCAGGGCTTCGACCAGGGGGGAGTCGTGGTCGAGCGCTCCGAGACCGCCCGCCCCGCCGGGCGTCCCGAGGGTGGTGAAGAAGTCGGCGTTGGAACCGCGGTGATCGCCCCACTCGGTGGGGACGTCGTCCTCGAAGTAGATGGCCTCCACGGGGCACACCGGTTCGCAGGCACCGCAGTCGACGCATTCGTCGGGCTGGATGTAGAGGGCGCGCCGGCCCTCGTAGATGCAGTCCACGGGGCATTCGTCGATGCAGGAACGGTCCATCACATCGACACAGGGCAGGGCGATGACGTACGACATCATCAACTCCACTTCGTGGTGGGGGCGGCGGGCGAGACGCTGACCTGGTCCACGGGGACACCCGTGGTGCGCTCGCCCAGCGTGAGGACGGTGACGGCCAGCGCGACCATCGAGGCGGCGATGACCCCGAACAGCGCACCCGGTCCGTAGGAGTCGAGCACGGGCAGCAGGACGAACGGCAGGGCGGCGGCGCTGAGTTTGGACAGGGAGTACGCCATGCCGGACGCGGTGGCCCGGATCGCCGTCGGATACTGCTCGGAGAGGTACACGTGCGACACGCTGGAGAAGACGTTGCTGCACAGCGTGTAGACGAAGCCGAAGGTGACGATGAGGACGGCCGAGTCGGTGAAGGCGAAGCCCATTCCGGCGGCCACCATCGCCCCTGCGGACAGCGCGACGAGTGTCTTGCGTTCGATGCGGTCGATGATCGGCAGCGACAGCGCCGAGCCGACGGGGTAGCCCAGGAAGGACAGGGCGGTGAAGCCCAGGCCCGCCACGATGTCGTAGCCCTTCGCCGCGAGGATCTGCGGGGCCAGGGTGCCGAAGCCGTAGTAGCCGACCACGGAGAGCGAGCAGAAGATCCACAGCATCACCGTGCGGCGCCTCAGCCCGCGGGCGAAGATGTCCCGGAGCCTGGTCCGCCCGGCGACGGCCGTCTCGTGCCCGGCCGGGAGCTCCTCGACGGCCTGGCCGGCCGGGATCTGGGCCTCCATCCGGGACACCAGCAGGTCGGCCTCCTCGGTACGGCCGTTCGCCGCCAGCCAGCGCGGCGACTCGATCAGCCGCCGGCGCAGCACCCAGACCACCGCCGAGCCGAGCGCCCCGATCACGAACAGCCAGCGCCAGCCGTCCACCCCCAGCGGGCTCAGCGGCACCAGCCACAGGGCCGCGAAGCCGACCGCGGGCACTCCGCAGAAGGCGATGGTGTACGCCCAGGCGATGAACCGGCCGCGCTTTGCCGCGGGCAGCACGTCCGCCAGGTAGCAGTCGGACAGCGACTGTTCGGCGCCGATGCCGATGCCGGCCAGGAAGCGGGTCACGATCAGCCACTCCGCGTTGGGCGAGAACGCGCCCAGGAGGGAGAAGCCGGAGTAGATCGCCAGGTTGATCAGGAAGGCCCGGCGCCGCCCGAGCCGGTCGGCGACCCGGCCGAGCACCAGCGCGCCGATGAACTGGCCGATGAAGACGGAGGCGAGGACCAGCTTGAGCGACGTCGCCCCGAAGGCGAAGTCGTCCTGGAGCACCTTGGCGATGGTGCCCGAGAGGCTGTTCTCGAACGTGTCGAAGAGCAGGCCGATCCCGATGACCGCGGTCAGGCTGCGGTGCATGGGGGTGATCGGCATCCGGTCCAGCCGGGCGCCGATCGAGGCGGGGGTGACAGGCTGCTTCACCGCCGTGGTGGTCTGGGTCATGCGCGTGGCTCCTAGGGTGCGTTCGGGCCGGGGGCGGACAGCGCGGCCCGGTGCCCGCGGAACGCGGGGCGGAGGTGGCCGGGCACGGCGGTGACGGTGCACCGGCGAGGTCGGGGGCCCCGCCCCGCACGGGCCCGTCGTGATCGACCGGCAGACCCTGGGAGCGGGGCCTTCCGGCCCCAGGGGGGTGGACAGGGAGCGGCGTCAGCGGCGGTGACGCCCGGGGATCGTCAGGCGGCGCGGTCCGCGTTCAGCCGGATCTGCTCCTCGACGTCGCCTCGCCGCACCGGTGCGCTCACCTCGTGCAGGAACGAGGCGACCTCGCGGTACGAGGCCCAGAAGCCCACCTCGTGGTAGGGCACGCCGCGCTCGGCGCAGTACTCCCGGGTCAACTCGCGTGCCCGGGCCAGGTTCTTCTGCGGCATCGCCGGGAACAGGTGGTGCTCGACCTGGTAGTTGAGTCCGCCGTACAGGAAGTCGATCAGCAGGGACGGGCGGATGTTGCGGGAGGTGAGGACCTGGCGCTCCAGCCAGTCCAGGGTCTCCTCGTCACCGTCGCGGATCGCCATCCCCTTGTGGTTGGGGGCGAAGATCATGCCGAAGTACACGCCCAGGACCGCCTGCTGGACCAGGACGAAGGCCACCGCGAGAACGGGCGAGAGGACGGTGAACACCAGGGTCAGGTAGACGGCCGCCCGGGCGACGAGCAGGAACGTCTCCAGCACGGGACGCTTGGTCTTGCCCTGCGCGATGGACAGCACGGCCGTCTTCAGCATCTTGAAGGACTCCAGGACCAGCAGCACGAAGAACAGCACGCTCTGGTAGCGCACCACGAACTTCTGCGTGCCGTGCCGGGTGGGGTACTGCTTGATGTCGAAGATGGCGGTACGCCGGCCGATGTCCGGGTCCATGTCCAGGTGGTTGGGGTTGCTGTGGTGGCGGTTGTGGTGGTTGACCCACCAGCCGAAGCTGACGCCGTTGACCAGGTTGGCGTGGATGTAACCGACGGCGGAGGCGGCCTTCTTGCTGCGGAACATGGCCTTGTGGCCGGCGTCGTGCCACATGAAGGCGGACTGGCCGCCGCACAGCCCCATCCACATGGCCACCGTCAGCTGCCACCACGAGTCGCCGAGCGCGAAGAACGCGGCGAACCCGATCGCGATGAGCGAGGTGTTCAGCGCCAGGCGGAATATGTAGTACCGCGGATCGAGGTCGAGGAGACCCTCCGCCTTCACGCGTTTGAGGAGTTCGGCGAACGTGGCCGAGGCACCGCCGCGCTGCTTGGGAGCGGTGGCGGCCTGGGCTTCTTGGACGTGCGGACGCTGCATGCGTTGCGCTCCTTGGGAGATGTGCCCGAAGCGGGCGGCGGCGCCGCCGCCCTGGGGGACGTGGCTGCGCCGGGGTTCGACGGTGCTTCCGTGGGCGGTGACGGAAGGTGGGCGCCGCCCACCCGCCGGCCGGGGACGCCGGAGCGGTGGGGGCACTCCGGACCCGGGCCGCCGGGCGAACGCGTGTCCAGCGTTCCGTGCCCCGCTGATGTGACACTGATGCCGGGCTGATCGGCCCGGCCGCGGGAGGGCTGATCCCTCCGGGCGCCGCGTGCCCCGTTTCCCTCGGGCGCCGCGGGCCTCGTCGCCTCCGCTCAGGCCGCGGCGGCCCCCGCCGCACGGAGCCGGGCGTCGAGCTGCTGGACGATGTCGTCCGCGGCACGGGCGACGTCCTTGTCGTCGGGGGCTCCGATGACGGCCATGAGCTGACCGACCAAGCCCTGCTGGAGGGCTTCGACGGCCGTGGTGCCGGTGTCGGTGGTGGTGGTGTCGGTGGTGGTGGTTTCGGTGGTGGCGGCCGTGGTCCCGTTGCTGTCGCTCACTGTTCCGGTTCTCCTCGTCGTGTGATGGCGGTGATGCGCGGAAGGTGTATCAGAAGGCCTTGCAGGCACGGAAGACGTGCGCGAAGCCGGCGATCGAGGCGGTCGGCCGGTCGAAGGCGACGTACTCCGGGATGAGCTCGTCGGGGGCCCACTTCTGCTTGTACGAAAGCTGGGTCTGCGCGGGGTACAGCGCGGCCCCCTCGGCCCAGAGCGCGTGCATCAGCCACTGGAACGCCGGGCTGTGGCCGCCGAGTTCGTGGCCGGCGTCGAGCCCGGTGAACGGGGTGAAGCCGAAGTGCAGCCACTCCACCCCCTCGGCACGGAAGACCTCGATGGCGTGGGCGTTGATGGCCTCCATCAGCCCCGGGGACCCCTCGGGCACACGGCGGCTCAGGTCGTGCATCCAGCCGGCCCGCTCGCCGTACACGGGCGAGTAGGAGATGTACGCCACCGGGACGTCGTCGATGGTGCCCGCGAACAGCCGGCGGTGCGTCTGCGGATCGCCGCCGATCTGGCCCACCAGGAACTCGAGTTGCTGGGCGCCGCCCTTGGAGCCGAGCCACGCCTCGTCGATGGCCGCTATCGCGCCCTGCCAGTCGTCGGCGGTGACCTCCTTGATCACGAGGCCGTTGCGGTGCGCGCGGGAGATCTTGTTGCGCAGCTGCATGAAGCGGGTGCCGCGCAGGGAGAACTCCGGCAGCCGCACGGCCCAGGAGGCGCCCACCTGGTTGACGGTGAAGCCGCGCGCGGCGTAGCGCTCGGCGTCGGCGCGCTGGAGCTGCACGCCGACGAGCTCCAGCCCCTCGTCCTTCACGTACCCGCGGAAGCCGTCGAGGAGCGTGTCGTAGGCGTCGGGGGCGGCGAAGGGCCCCCCGAACTGAACCGCGAAGCCGCCGGTACGGCGGTAGACGACGACACCGTCGGCGCCGGGGACGGTGAAGGTGCTGTTGCCGCTGTTGAGCGCGAGGAACGCGCTGGCGTTCTCGCTCAGGGTGTGTGTCCGGATCGCCTCGAGAACCGAGGTGTCCGCCGTGGTCGCGGGCATGCCCGTACTCCTTTCGAACGATTCTCTTTGCTGCGAGTAGAGCACCGACGCCGCGCCGAGGGGAAGACCGGAATGCAATTCGCCGACCACGTCAGAGGGATGTCAGCGTCCTATCAGAGCCCCCTGCCAATGTTGTTCTCGTGAACGGCACGGGAAACCGGAAGCCGGGAACGAGGAGAGGTGCCCGGAGCGGCTCATCGGGGACCAGAAAAGCACTTTCAGGTCGGGCCTAAAAACCCACGCAGGTTCGAATCCTGCCCTCTCCGCGACACGGCCGGCACACCACCAGCCAACGTCACCACCAGGAGAGGTGCCCGGAGCGGCTCATCGGGGACCAGAAAAGCACTTTCAGGTCGGGCCTAAAAACCCACGCAGGTTCGAATCCTGCCCTCTCCGCGACACGGCCGGCACACCACCAGCCAACGTCACCACCAGGAGAGGTGCCCGGAGCGGCTCATCGGGGACCAGAAAAGCACTTTCAGGTCGGGCCTAAAAACCCACGCAGGTTCGAATCCTGCCCTCTCCGCGACACGGCCGGCACACCACCAGCCAACGTCACCACCAGGAGAGGTGCCCGGAGCGGCTCATCGGGGACCAGGAAAACACTTTCAGGTCGGGCCTAAAAACCCACGCAGGTTCGAATCCTGCCCTCTCCGCCATGTCGAGACCCGCCGTCACCGGCCGCCGGACATCCCCCTTTGTCGATGACCGGCCGGCCCGCACGGGGCTCGCAGTCACGGCGATCCGCCACCCGCGCATCCGCCCCCAACGGCAGCGCGGCCCCGGACGCCGATGAATCCGCCCGGCACCCCCCGTCCCGGCGGAGCACCCACCTCGACGGGCCGCCACCATCGCGTGGGGCCCGTCGAGGTGTTGGCGTGGCCCGCTCCCCCTTTCGGGCCGTCCGCGTCCACCGCATCCCCCCGGCACCACCCCCTTCCCGCCGGCGACAGGCCCACAGAAAAATACCTTCTCAAAGGAATTATTCTGTGGCAGGATGCATGCGGGAGGAAGCTCCGGGGCCGGTACCGCAGACCCCGGAGGTCGCCACGCGCCGCCTCCGGGGCCCAGGCTGTCGGCTTCAACGGCCGCAACGGTCCCCCGCACGTGTTCAGCCGTCTTCGCCGCCCGAACGCCAAGGGGGAAAACGTCATGCTGAGCTTCTCGATTCTCGGCGCCCTCCAGATCCGCACCGCGTTAGGTCCCGCGGAGATCTCCGGTGATCTCCAACGGACCCTCATCCAGACGCTTCTCGTCAACGAGGGACAGTCCATCTCCGGCGAGAGCCTGATCGAGGAGATGTGGGGTGATTCGGTCCCGGACAACCAGGCGAACGCCCTGCAGGCCCACATCAGCCGCCTGCGCCGGAAGCTGAAGAGCCTGGAACCCGACCGGGTGACCTCCCGGGTCACCATCCACCCCTCCGGCTACCGGCTCACCGTCGGCCAGGGCGAGTTGGACGCCATCGAGTTCACCAAGACCGTCCGGCAGGCAGAGGTCGCCTCCGCGAGCGACCCGGCCGGCACCGCCCGTCTGCTGGCGGACGCGCTCGCGATGTGGCGCGGCCCCGTCTTCGGCGACTTCACCGGCGGCACGCTCTGCCAGCTCGCCTGCGGCCGCTACGAGGAGCACCGCATGCGGGCCATGGAGCTCCGCTTCGACGCCGAGCTGAGCCTTCGCAACCACGCCGCCGTACTGGCCGAGCTGCACGACGCCCACACCAACCACCCGCTGCGGGAACGCTTCTGCGAGCAGCTGATGATCGCCCTGTACCGCTCGGGCCGTCAGGCCGACGCGCTGAACGTCTACCGCCGGATGTGGCAGCACCTCTCGGACGAGCTCGGCATCGAACCCTCGCCCTCGCTCCGCCGCGTGGAGAACGCGATCCTCTCCCACGACCCTTCCCTCGCCTCCGTCTCCCCGGCACCGGTGGTGCTCCAGCCGGCGTGAGGTCCCTCCCGTCCCGTTCCGCGGCCGGGTAAGCCCGGCGTCAGCTCCGGGTCAGCCGGTGTTGCGAGGATCTCCGGGACCGGCGGACACGCGACCGGGCAGTCCCCCCAAGACATTCGGAGACCCCCATGACGACATCCCAGACCTCCGTCCACCCCGCGGACACCACCGCACGCGAGGCGGCCGCGCGCCCTCTGCGCATGTTCCTCGGGCTCGACGCGGTCGTGACCGCCGGCAACGGCCTCATCTACCTGATCGCCGCCGGCCCCGTCGGCGACCTGCTCGGCCTGGACGCCGGGCTGCTGCGCGGCATCGGCGCGTTCCTCACCGTGTACGGCGTCCTGGTGGGCGTGCTGGCCCGCCGCAAGGTGCCCGCGTCCGGCCCCACCAAGCTGGTCATCGAGGCCAACCTGCTGTGGACGGTCGCGAGCGTGGCGACCGCCGCGTTCGGCTGGTTCGGTCCGAGCACGGTGGGCACCGTCTGGATCCTGATGCAGGCGGCCGTCGTCGGCGGCTTCGCCGTCCTGCAGATCAACGGCCTGCGCAAGCTCGGCAACTGAGTTTCCGTCACAGCTCATCGATCGCCTCGCCACCGGACGATGCCGCCGGGGCTGCCGACCAACGGTAGGGGGAGACATGCGGTTCCACGTCGCCGAGCTGGCCAAGATACGCGAGCGGGTGCACGCGGGCCCGAGCGAGAAGGCCACCGCCGCGCAGAAGGCCAAGGGCAAACTCACCGCCCGGGAGCGGATCGGCCTGCTCCTCGACGAGGGGTCGTTCCACGAGGTGGAGCCGCTGCGCCGGCACCGGGCGACCGGCTTCGGGCTGGAGGCCAAGCGGCCGTACACCGACGGAGTCGTCACCGGCTGGGGCTCCGTGATGGGCCGCACCGTCTTCGTCTACGCGCACGACTTCCGTATCTTCGGCGGAGCACTGGGCGAGGCCCACGCCGCCAAGATCCACAAGATCATGGATCTGGCCCTGTCGGCGGGCGCCCCGCTCGTCTCGCTCAACGACGGCGCGGGCGCCCGGATCCAGGAGGGCGTCACGGCCCTGGCGGGCTACGGCGGGATCTTCCGCCGCAACACCAAGGCGTCCGGGGTCATCCCCCAGATCAGTGTGATGCTCGGCCCGTGCGCGGGCGGCGCGGCGTACTCGCCCGCCCTGACGGACTTCGTGTTCATGGTCCGGGAGACCTCGCAGATGTTCATCACCGGGCCCGACGTGGTCAAGGCGGTGACGGGCGAGGAGATCAGCCAGAACGGCCTCGGCGGCGCGGACGTGCACGCCGAGACGTCCGGGGTGTGCCACTTCGCCTACGACGACGAGGAGACCTGCCTGGAGGAGGTGCGCTACCTGCTCTCCCTGCTGCCGGGCAACAACCGGGAGACACCGCCCTCGTCACCGGTCGAGGACCCGCCGGACAGGAGCTGCGACTCCCTGGCCGACCTGGTCCCGGTGGACGGCAACCGCCCGTACGACATGCGGCACGTGATCGAGGAGATCGTCGACGACGGTGAGTACCTGGAGGTCCACGAACGGTGGGCCCCCAACATCATCTGCACGCTGACCAGGCTCGGCGGACAGGTGGTGGGCATCGTCGCCAACCAGCCCCGGGTCCTCGCCGGCGTGCTGGACGTCGAGGCGAGCGAGAAGGCGGCACGGTTCGTGCAGATGTGCGACGCCTTCAGCATCCCGCTCGTCACACTGCTCGACGTCCCCGGGTTCCTGCCGGGTGTCGGACAGGAGCACGGCGGCATCATCCGGCACGGCGCCAAACTGCTCTACGCGTACTGCGACGCGACCGTGCCGCGCATCTCGCTGATCCTCCGCAAGGCGTACGGCGGCGCGTACATCGTCATGGACAGCCAGTCCATCGGCGCCGACCTCACCTACGCGTGGCCCACGAACGAGATCGCGGTGATGGGCGCGGAGGGTGCGGCCAACGTGATCTTCCGTCGCCGGATCGCCGAGGCGGAGGACCCCGAGGCCGAACGCGACGCGCTGGTCAAGGCGTACAAGGCCGAGCTGATGCATCCGTACTACGCGGCCGAACGCGGCCTGGTGGACGACGTCATCGACCCCGCCCGGACCCGCGAGGTGCTGATCGACTCCCTGGCGATGCTGCGGACCAAGCACGTCGACCGTCCCGCCCGCAAGCACGGCAACCCCCCTCAGTGAGGAGAGTCCCCGCCATGACCATTCCGTCCACGGCCTGCATACGCATCGAGAAGGGCGCGGTGACCCCTGAGGAACTGGCGGCCCTCACGGTCCTCTTCCTCTCCCGGCCCTCCATGACCGCCTCCGCGACCGAGACGGACCCCCCGGCCCCGACCACCGCCTGGCGCCCCGACGCATTCCACGCCCCCCACAGCTGGCAGGCCCCCTAAGGACTGTCCGACGAGGTGCCGCGGCTGTCGTCGCACGCCTGCCGGGGACCGCGGGACAGCCCTCAGGGCGGCGGACGGCATCCGAAAGGCCTCCCGGAAGCCGCTCCGCCCTTCCCTCCCGGTTCGCACACGTGCGAACCGGGAGGGTTCGGCTTGGCAGCGGGCCGCGCCGGCTTCCTCCGGCGCGGCTTCCGCGCGAACGCGTGGGACACGGCGGACCCGAGGGAGCCCCTCGACAACCGCCCGCCCGCCGGCACTCCACGGCGCCGGCCCTCCGCGGCGGCGGTGACCGCGCCCCGGACCACTCCCCCCGGGGCGGAGCGCCGACCGGACGGACCGCGAATTCGGCCCCCTACTTCCCCCCAGACTGCGGTCGCCGACCGCGACCGGGCGAGGTCACGGCGACACGATGGGAAAAGGCGTTCACTACCGGGAGGTTCCGATGGCAGTGCAGCAGGCGGGCGAGGGGCACCCCGTGGTCGTCGTCGGGGCAGGTGCGGCCGGGGTGCAGACCGTGGTGGCGCTGCGGGAGAAGGGCTACGACGGTCCGCTGCTGCTGCTCGGGGACGAGCCGCACCGGCCGTACGACAGGCCGCCGCTGTCGAAGTCGGTGCTGCTGGGCGGCGACGCCGACGCGGTGCGCTTCGACGTGGACTTCGACGCGCTGGGCGTGGAGGTGCGCCTGGGCTGCGGGGCGAGGGGCCTGCGGCCCGAGGCGCGGGAGCTGGACACCGCGCGGGGGCCGGTCGGGTACCGCGCGCTGGTGCTGGCGACCGGCGCGGAGCCGGTGCGGCTGCCGGGTGCGGCCGGCCTCCCGTCGGTGCACGAGCTGCGCACCCTGGACGACGCGCGCCGGCTCGGGCCCGTGCTCGCGGAGCGGCGCGAGGTGGTCGTGGTCGGGGCGGGCTGGATCGGCGCCGAGTTCGCGACGGCGGCGACCGCCGCGGGCTGCCGTGTCACCGTCGTCGAGGCCGCCGACCGGCCGCTCGCCGGGGCGCTGCCGGCGGAGGTCACCGGCCCCATGCGGGCCTGGTACCGGGAGGCCGGGGTGGAGCTGCGCACCGGCGTGGGCGTCCGGCGGATCGAGGACGGCGCGGTCGAACTGGCGGACGGCGAGCGGCTGACGGCCGGGGCCGTGCTCGTCGGGGTCGGCGCGCGCCCGGCGACCGCGTGGCTGGCGGGCTCGGGCGTGGCGATCGGCGCACGGGGCGACGTGCTGGCCGACGAGGGCCTGCGGACGTCGGTGCCCGACGTGTACGCGGTCGGCGACTGCGCCTCGTTCCCCTCGGCCCGGTTCGGCGGCCGGCTGCTGGTGCACCACTGGGACAACGCGCTCCAGGGGCCGCGCGCGGTCGCGGCCTCGCTGACGGGCGGCGCGGGCGCGGTGTACGACCCGGTGCCCTACTTCTGGTCCGAGCAGTTCGGCCGGTTCGTGCAGTACGCGGGGCACCACGCGGACGCGGACACCCTGGTGCGGCGCGGCGATCCGGACGGGGACGCCTGGAGCGTGTGCTGGCTGCGCGAGGAGCGGCTGGTGGCGGTGCTGTCCGTCGGCAGGGCGCGCGACCTGGCCCAGGGCAAGCGGCTGATCGCCTCGGGGGCGCCGCTCGTGCGCGAGCGGGTGGCCGATGCGGACGTGCCGCTGAAGTCGGCTGTCGCCGACGGCGCGGCGGCCACGGTGGGTTGAGCCGGCAACGGCCACCGTGACCTGTATATACAGACCTACAACATACCGTTCGACCGGTTTCACAAGGGCCGCGCGACGGCGAGAGCGAGGAGGCCCCCGATGGTCAAGCAGGAGCGCGCCGAGCGCACACTCCGACGGATCATCACGGCTGCGGCGGAACAGTTCGAGCAGAACGGCTACCGGGGCACCAGCCTCGACGACATCACCCGTGCGGCGGGGGTCTCGAAGGGCGCGTTCTACTTCCACTTCGCCTCGAAGGACCAGGTGGCGATGGCGGTGCTGGGGCTCGCGCAGGGCCTGTTCGAGGACGCCGTCGCCGATTCGTGCGAGGGCGGCTCGCCGCTCCAGTCGCTGATCGACCTCAGTCACGAGCTCAGTGAACTGGTGCGCCTGGAGCCGCCGGTGCGGGCGGCGATGCGGCTGCACCGGGAGCGGCCGGAGCCGGTGGCGCAGGACTTCGACCATCACGCCCTGTGGTACGAGGCGGCGGACCGGCTGCTCGCCCGGGCGGCCCGGCAGCACGAACTGCTGGACACGCTCTCCGGCCGGGCCTCGCGCGCGCTGGCCTCGACCACACTGTTCTCGGTGGAGGCGCTGAGCTGGGCGGACGCACCGGAGGGCGACTCCTCCCGGCAGCTCTCGGAGCTCTGGGAGCTGCTGCTGCCGGCCATCGCGCCGCCGACCCTGGTGGGAACCTTCCGCACCTCCGCACCGGACCGGTGCACCGACCACCCGGAGCTCGCCGCGCAGCTCTGAGGCGCGCGGACGCGAGGCGCGCGGACGCGAGGCGCGCCGCCCGGGGCGCGCGGACCCGGGGCACGGGCGGCGCGGGCGCGAGGCGCCGGACGACCGGCGCGCGGGCCCGGGGCGCGGCGGCCGGGGTCAGCCGACCTCGACGCCCTCGCGCACCAGCGCCGCCTCGCGGGTGTGGTCCAGCAGGCCGGGAGTGCCGTCCACATGGAAGCGGGCGAGCCGGCGCACCGGCACCAGCCCGGGGAGCATCATCCGCCACATCTGCGTGGTGCGTTCGGACAGGTCCCGGCGGCCGGTGAGCACCTGGGACGAGAGCTGGAGACCGGTCCAGCAGCCGACGATCACGTTGGCGGCGTCGGCGACGTCGATCTCCGGCTTGATATCGCCCCTCCCCTGCGCCTGGGCGAGGCAGTTGCGGATGAGATCGATCCACTTGGCGTAGGGCCCGGCGTTGGCGCCGAGGGCGGTCGACTGCTCGATCACCAGCCTGATCCCGGCCCGCACACGGACGCTCTCCTGGAGCTGCTGGGCCATCGTGTGCACCAGGTCGATCACCGTCTGGACGCCCGGGCGGTCGAGGTCGCGCAGGGTCTCCCAGATGGAGAACTGCTCGCCGATCACGGCCTGGGCCAGGTCTTCCTTCGAGGCGAAGTGGAAGTAGAGGGCACCCTTCGTCACCCCCGCCTCCTTCACGATGTCACTGAGACTCGTGCCGAAGAAGCCCGTGCCGTCGAAGGCCCGCGCGGCCCCGTCGATGATCGCGCTGCGGGTGACCTCTGCCCGTTCCTGCCTGGCCATGTTCCAACCTCCCGAAATTCCTCACGGACCACCGGTGCCCCTCTGCCCGCCCCACGCGAGCACCGCGGCCGCTGCATAGTCCAATTTTGCTCACACCCCTCGTAAAAAACCAACTAACTGGTATTGTTTTCTCCATCGCTCCACCGAGCCTCTCGTGTTCCAGCCCGTCATCCGTGCTGCTCAACTCACCTTCAGGAGGCCCTGATGCGCGTTGCTACCCTGATGCACCCGGCGGATCTCTCGTCCGCAGACGCTCCCGAGCTCTTCCTCCAGACGGTGCCCCGGACCTTAGTCCACCGCGCCGCCGTCTCCGAGGTCTTCGTCACCGGCATACAGCGCATAGCACCCGAGCACTTCCGCGTCGGCGCCCAGTGGCCCCGCAGCCACAGCTACTACGGTCCGGTCGCCGGCCGCCGGCACGACCCGATGCTGCTCGCCGAATCGATTCGCCAGGCACTGCTGCTCATCTCGCACGAGGCGTACGACGTACCGATCGGTTACCACTTCCTCTCCCACACCGTCTCGCACGACATCGACCCGGACGGCGCTCTGCTCACCGGCCGTCCCGCGCACGTGCTGCTCGACGTGCGGTGCGACGACCTCAAGCGCCGCGGCAAGACCGTCAGCGGCTACACCGCGCGGGTCGACTGCAGCCGCGACGGCGTCGTCGTGGGCTCCGGCGAGGTGACCCTGAGCTGCCTGCCCCCCGCGGTCTACGGGAGAGTCAGAGGTGAGCGCGCCCTCGGTGCCACCGCACCCGTACGGCGCGCTCTTCCCGAGGCCGTCACCCCCGAACTGGTCGGCCGCCGCTGCGCGTCCGACGTGGTGCTGGGCGCGACGGGCATCGACCGCGTCTGGACCCTGCGCGCCGACCAGGACCACCCCGTCCTCTTCGACCACCCCGTCGACCATGTGCCGGGGATGGTGCTGATGGAGGCGGCCCGGCAGGCGGCGCTCGCCGTCGTCCAGGACCCGGACGGTCTCGCGGTCTCCTGCGAGGCGGCGTTCGACCAGTACGTCGAGTTCGACAGCGCCTGCCTGGTGACCGCGGTCGCCGGCACCGACCCGGTCACCGGCCCGCGGACGGTCGACGTGCGCTTCGACCAGGCCGGCGCCACCGTCGGCACGTGCAGGGTCAAGGTCCTTGCTAGCTGAACGGGGCGCGGTCCTGGTCGTGGGGGGAACGGGGTTCATCGGCAGCGCGGTCGTCCGCGAGCTGCTCACACCGTCCGGCGGCGGCGCACGCGACGTGCGCGTCCTCGCCCGCCGGCCACTGCCCGACTGGATGACATCTGCGGGTGCGCGGAGGATACCCGCCGATCTTCTCGATCCGGCAAGTCTCGAAGGGTGTTGTGACGGCGTCGGCACCGTCCTGCATCTGGCCAGCTACGTGGGACGCGACCGGACCCAGTGCGAAGCCGTCAACGAACGCGGCACCGCCGCACTCGCCGCCGCCGCGCGGGCGGCCGGCACCGGCCGCCTGCTCTACGTCTCCACCGCATCCGTGTACGGCCACGGCCCGCACCGGGGCGCGGCCGAGGGCCGGCTGGCCGCGGCGCCCGTCTCCCCGGCCAGCACCTCGCGGCTGGCGGCCGAGGCCATCGTGCTCGACGGCGGGGGGATCGTGCTGCGGCCCCACCTCGTCTACGGGCCGGGCGACAAGTGGTTCGTGCCCACCGTGTGCCGGCTGCTGCGCAAGGTCCCGGTGTGGGCCGACGGCGGCAGCGCCCGGGCCTCGCTCGTCGGGGTGCGGGACCTGGCCCGGGTGGTGGCGGCCTTCGCCGAGCGGGACTGGTCCGGCGAGCACGGCGGCATCCACCACGTGAACCATCCCCGCCCGGTGATGTTCCGTACGGTGGTGGGGCAGTTGTGCCGTCACCTCGGCATCGCCCCGCCGACCTCGGACCTCTCCCGGCGGGCGCACCGGGAGCTGACGGCGCGGGTCCTGCCGCAGCTCTCCGCCCATCAGCACGCCCTGCTCACCGAGGACCACTGGTACGACAGCAACGGGGTGTGGGCCCGGCTGGGCCTGACGCCCGGACCCGGCTTCGCCGCCGGGCTGGTACCCGGTCTGCCGTGGTACCGCAGGCATCTGGCGGGTCTGCACATCGTCTGACGGCCCACGGCCGGCGGCCGGTGGCCCGCCCCGGCGGGTGGCACAGGGTGGGGCGGTCCGCTTCGGCGGGCCGCCCCGCCCTGTCATGCCTGCCCGCCGGCGTTCACCGTCTCCGCACCGCTCAGGGTGAGTTCGACCGGGAGGTCCTTGCGGCAGCGCACCCCCAGCTTGCGGTAGACGCGGGTCAGGTGCTGCTCCACCGTGCTCGGGGTGATGAACAGCTTCACCGCGATCTCCCGGTTGGTGTAGCCGCCGACCGCGAGGGCGGCGACCCGCCGTTCGGATCCCGTCAGCAGCGCGCTCTCCGGCGAGGGCACCGGCGAGCCGGACGTGTCGTCGCCCTCGTCGAGGAACGACAGCAGCGCCTCGTTGAGCGGCGCGGCGCCGCACAGGCCGACCAGGTGGCGTGCGCGCCGGGCCTGGGTCCGCGCCCGCCGGTTGTCGCCGAGCTGGTGGTACGCCTCGCTGAGGTCGGCCAGCACCCGGGTCTGCTCGTAGCGGTCCCCGCACTGCTCGAAGAGTTCGAGCGCCTCGGCGAGCATCTGCGGGCGCCGTCCGACGGGACCGCCGACGGCCAGGACCCGCAGCGCGCCTGCCCTGGCCCGGGCGCCGTCGGTGCCCGGCCGGCCGAGCTGGTCGTACGCGAGACGGGCCGCCTGCTCCCGGTTGCCGAGGGCGAGCCACGCCTCGGCGGCACTGGTCCGCCACGGCACGATGCCCGGTACGTCGATGCCCCAGCCCCGCATCCGCTCGCCGCAGGCGAGGAAGTCCGCGAGGGCCGCGTGGTGGTGACCGGTCGCGAGGTGGAACTGCCCGCGGGCGTGCAGGTAGTGGAGGCCGTAGCGCGTCTCGAACATGGCCTTCGGGACGGAGCGCGTCAGGTACGACTCCGTCTCGTCGTAGTGGCCCATGCGGGTGGTCGCGAGGACCAGGCTGCCCAGCGGGGCGCCGAGCGCCACTCCCCAGGCGTTGGGCGTCACATGGCCGAGGGCGAGCTGGGCGTGGTCCACGGCCGCCGTGAGGTCGCCGAGGCGGACGGCGGCCTCGGCGCGGGTCGCCGAGAGCAGTGCCATCCAGGTGGGCGAGTACGGGGTGTGTCCCTCGCTCAGCAGCCGGTCGCACCAGGCGGCGGCGTCCGGCCTGTCGGCGCACAGCAGCACGCCGAGGGCGAGCAGCGCCGGCTCCTCGGGCCAGGTGATGTCGTAGCTGGGACCGCGGTCGCGCAGCACCTGCTCGGCCCGGTCGACCACCTCGTGCGCACGGCCGCCGACGAGCGCCCCGGCCAGCACCGCGGTGGGGCGGCTCCACGGCTCGGCGCGCCCGGGGGCGGGGGGCCGCCCGGCGCCCGCGGCCGCGGGCGGCCCGGGTCTGCGGGCGCGGCGCGCGACGGTGGGGTGGGTCCAGGCGATCCACTGCTCCGTGTCGTGCAGCAGGGCCGCGTCCTCGCCGTGCGGGTCCAGCTCCGTCTCGCGCAGTCCGCCGAGCAGTTCGCGGGCCTCGGCGGAGCGCCCCTGCCACAGGAGCTGGCGGACGAGGTCCACGGTGTGCGCCGGACCCACGTCCCCGGCGCGGGCGGCCTCGGTGAGGGCGGTGAGGTGGTGCTCGGCCGTCGCGGGGTCCGACAGCCGGCGCACCTGGACCAGCCGGGACTCGACGGCGGCCCGGTCGGCGGGCGTCTCGTGGTCCGCGGTCAGCGCCGCCTCCAGCGCCTCGGCCGCCCGGTGCGCCCGCCCGGCGATGAGCTCCTGCTCGGCGGCCTCCAGCAGCACGTCCACACTCCACGGCCCCGCGGGGGCGGCGGCGTCGACGAGCAGCCTGGCCGTCTCCGGGGCGGGGGCGCCCTGCTCGTAGAGGAGTTCCGCGGCCCGGACGCGCAGGGCCGCGCGCTCGTCGGCGGGGATCCTGTCGAGGATGCTCTGCCGGGCGATGTCGTGCCGGTAGCCCGTGCCGTGCACGAGCCCGGCGGCCCGCAGGGCGCGCAGCGCCGCGTCGGCGACGGCGCCGTCGAGGCCGGACAGACGCGCGAGGCGCTCGGGGGTCGTCGCGGTGTCCAGTACGGCCAGTGCCCTGGCCACGGCGGTCACCGAGGCCTCCGCGCGGCTGAGCTGGCGCAGCACGGCACGGCCGTAGCCCTCTCGCCGCACACCGCCGGTCTCCAGGTGGTCCTCCAGCAGGGCGTGCAGGAGCAACAGGTTGCCCGCCGCGATGGCCTGGAACTCGGGCGCGAGGCGTTCCGCGCTCGGCCGGTCGAGGTGGGCGGCGAGCATGGCCGCGACCCCGGCCTCGGAGAGCGGGGCGAGCCGCGTCCGGGCGGCGTGCGGCTGGTCCAGCAGCTCGGTGCGGAACACCGCCGGGCCGTCGGGGAGTTCGGAGTCGTCGGTCAGGACGGCCGTCATCCGGGCCGAACCGGTGCGCCGGCACAGGTAGAGCAGGCAGTCCAGGGACAGCCGGTCGGCGTGGCGGATGTCGTCGATCGTCACCAGGACGGTCGCGTCGTCGGCGAGGGACAGCAGCGCCTGCGCTATGTCGTGGAGCACCCGGGCGAGCCCGGTGCCGATGGGTGCCTCCTGGCCGGGTGCGCCGATGTCACCGGTGGCGCCGGCGGCGGGCTCCTCCCCCGCGCGCCGCAGCAGCAGGTCCAGTTCGGCGGCCCGCTCGCCCGCGATCGGCGCACTGCGCAGCAGTTGTCCCAGCACCCCGAGGGGCAGGGCGCTCTCGGCGCGGGAGCACGCGGCCCGCAGGACCAGGCAGCCGGTGTCGGCGGCGTGATCGGCGACCTGGCGCAGCAGTTCGGTCTTGCCGCTGCCGGACGGGCCGTCCAGCAGAACGACCTTTCCCTTTCTGGCTCCGGATTGCGCCAGAAGGTGTTTCAGATGCATCGCCTGCTCGGCGCGTTCGACCAGTTCCACTGGCCACCCTCCCGTTCTGACAGGTCTGCAGGATCTCACGCCGCCAGGCGATTCGTTTTTCCTTTTCCCGTCGCACGGGCGGCAGTTCGGAAGCTAGCAACCGGTCAGGGGCGGACGGTTTTTCCCTGTCCATTGTCCGTCCAACGGCCGTCCACCGGGGCCGTGGCGATCGGGTGACCGCGTCGGGAAGGCCGGCCCTTCCGGGTGATCTTGAAGCAGGTGCACGGGGGACGCACATCCACCGACGGCGCGTCAGCGGACAGCCACGAGCTGGGGTTTCCCTCGAAGTTGCGTCACAGTGCGAGACGGTCGTCCGGGTCGCTTGACAAACGGGGCGATCGGTTTGTTTACTGTAGGGGTGACGCTGAGGAGGCGTACCAGGAACTCGACTTCGGCTGGAGTGAGCCAGCGTGCGATTCAATTTATTGGGCCCTCTCGAAGCCTATTCAGGCGACGCCCCCGTCGCCCTCGGTGGCTTCAATCACCGTGCCATCGCGGCATTTCTTCTGCTGCACGCAAATGAAGTCGTCCCCACCAGCAAACTGATGCACGCGCTGTGGGGATACGAAACTCCCGCCACCTCGCGCAAGATGGTGCAGAACGCCGTGTCGGGACTGCGCAAGATCATCGACCGCCACAGCGGCCCCGACGGCCCGGTCACCCTGTCGACCTGCCCCCCGGGCTACCGCCTGACCGTCGACACCGCGCTCCTCGACCTGGGCCGCTTCCGGCTCCTCGTGGACGCCGGCCGCGCCGAACTCGCCTCGGGTGACCGGGAGTCGGGGCTCGCGCAGCTGCGGTCCGCGCTCGACCTGTGGCGCGGACCGGTGCTCGCGGACCTCACCGAGACCGGCGTGTCCTGGCCCGAGCTCAGCGCACTGGAGGGGGCCCGGCTCTCCGTCTTCGAGGACTGCGCCCAGGAGTCGCTCGACCAGGGCCGGCACCACGAGATCCTCGGCGAACTGGAGGAGATGGCCGCGGCACAGCCCGCCGGCGAGCGGCTGTGCGGTCTGCTGATGCGGGCGCTCTACCGCTGCGGCCGGCAGCACGACGCGCTCGCCGCCTACCAGCGCACCCGCGGCGCCCTGCTCGACGACTTCGGCCTCGACCCGGGGCGGGAGCTGCGCGAGCTGGAGCTGGCGATCCTCAACCACGACCCGTCCCTGCTCCCCGAAGCGGCCCCCTGCCTGTCGCGGACGATCCCCGCGCCCCGCAGCGTCGCCCGGTGCAGCCGCCTCGCGACGGCCGGCCCCCGGGGGCGCCGCCCGCGCTCCACCACGCACGGGCGGCGCTGAGACCGGCCCGGCGACGGCAGGACACACCGGTGGGGCCCCGACATCGTCGGGGCCCCACCGGTGTGTCCTGCTCGGTCGTGGCGGATCAGAGGCTGCGGGCGGTGATGTCGCCGTAGGCGGTGGTCGCGTGGATGGCCAGGCCGGCGGCCGAGCCGTCGGTGTTCTTCAGGGTGTTGTGCACCCGGCCGTAGGAGGTGCCCGCGTCCAGGGAGGCCGAGACGCCGGCGGCGGCGTCGACGGTGATCCCGCCGTGCTCGGTGCGCAGGGTCACGGTGCCGTGCACCGCCTCGCCGATCCGGATGTCACCCTTCTGGGTGCTGATCTCGGCGGAGCCGGCCAGCCGGCCGACCACGACGTCCCCCGCGAGAAGGGCGAGCCGGGCGGTCGCGGTCTCGTCCAGCCGCACCGAGCCCTGCGCGGCTTCGAGGACGACGTCACCGAGGCGTCCGGTCCCGTGGAACTCGGCGGCCGCGGCCTTCGCCTCGACGCGGGAGCCGGCGGGGAGACGGACCGTCACCTCCACGGAGCCGGAGTCGCCGAGGATCTGATGCGCCGCCTCGGGGGCCGTGATCCGCAGGACACCACCCGCGAAGGCGACGCCGGTCCGCTCCGCGGCCTTCACGTCCCGGCTCTTGGAGGCGTTCGCCGGCAGGACCTCGACGGTGGTCTCGGCGAGGTCGGCGGCGATGAACCGGATGGTTCCGGCGGGGATGTCGAGGACGGCGGCGATCGGGGCGGGGGTGGTGAAGTTCTGCATCGTGCTCTCCTTCGGGTGTTTGTTTCCGATGAGAGAAAGCTACGTTGCATTCGAGGTTCGGGCAACGCATTCGTTGCATGTTAACGGTGTTATTGCAGCTCAGAGCCATGCAATCGTTGCAACAAAGATGGAATTAACGCAACGTCAGACAAGGTTGCGTTGCAATGAATTGAAGCTGAACGCACCTGCGCGGAGCAGGCGGGACGCGGAAGGGCCCGGGCGGAGGTCCGCCCGGGCCCGGGCCCGCGCCTGCGCCGGCCGCGCGGCCGGCGCCGTGTTACGAGAGCGCCCCGGCCACCACGGACGCGGCGCGCTCGATCAGCGCGTTGTCGTGCTTGTCGTCCTTCGCGGGCCGGTTGGTGAGGATCGCCATCACGATCGGGGCGCCGCCCCGGGGCCACACCACGGCGATGTCGTTGCGGCCGCCGTAGGTGAGGGCGGTCCCGGTCTTGTCGCCGACCACCCAGGTGTCGGGCACACCGGCCCTGATGGTCTCGCCGCCGGTGGTGTTGGTGCGCAGCCAGGTGGTGAGCCGGTCGCGCTCGCCCTTCTTCAGCACGTCCCCGAGGACGTATGTGCGGAGGTCGTGGGTGAGCGCCCGGGGGGTGCTCGTGTCACGGGTGTCGCCGGGGGCCCAGTCGCCGAGTTCCGGCTCGATGCGGTCCATCTGCGTCACGTCGTCACCGAGGTCCTCCAGCTTCGCGTCCAGGCCCGCGGGGCCGCCCAGTTCGGCGAGGAGGAGGTTGCCGGCGGTGTTGTCGCTGAAGCGGACGGCCGCGTCGCAGAGCTCCCCCAGCGTCATCCCCGTGCCGACGTGGTCCTCGGTGACCGGGGACGGGTCCACCAGGTCGTCCTCGGTGTAGCGGATCAGCCGGTCCATCCCGCGCACGCCGTACTCGTCCAGGACCGCGGCGGCGGCCAGCGCCTTGAAGGTGGAGGCGTAGGGGAAGCGTTCGCGGTCGTTGTAGGCGATCTCCTCCCCCGTGCCGGTGTCGATCGCGTAGACGCCCAGCCGCGCGTCGAAGGCGCGCTCCAGGGCCTTGAACGCGCGGGTGTGCGACCCGGTGGTCGCACTCGCGCCGGTCACCTGGGCCGGCGGCCGCGCGGCCTCGCGGGCCGGGGCCGACGAGGCACCGGCCGAGCCGTCCGCGCACGAGGTGAGCGGGACGAGGACGAGCGCGGCGAGCACCCCGGCGACGGTGCGCCTGGTGCGGGCGATGTGCTGCATGGTCCGAACCTCCGGGCGCCCCTCGGGCAGGGGCGCATAGGGGACGGGGCGTACGCCCCGTCCCGGTGAGTGGTCATGAGTACCCGCTCACCCTCGCCCGCCCGCGTCATACCGTCCAATGCCCGCATGCGCGGTTCCATGCCGAATCCGCATAGGGTGCGGTCCGTGGATCTGGTGGCAGCGAGTCGCGCCTTCGTCAGCGTCAGCGAGCACGGCAGTTTCACCGTCGGCGCCGCCGCGGCCCGGATGTCCCAGCCGGTGGCCAGCCGTCGGGTCGCCGCGCTGGAGGAGCACGTCGGTGAGCAGCTCTTCGAACGCACCTCGCGGCGTGCCGTGCTGACGCCGTTCGGCCGGGACCTGCTGCCCGCGGCGCGGGCGCTGGTGCGCGCGGCCGATGTGCTGCTGCACGAGGCGGAGGCCGCCCGGCGCAAGCCGTGGCGCCTCGCGGTGCCCGGCATCTGCACCACCGGGGCCCTGGCGCGGCTGGTCGCCGAGGCCCGTGCGCACGAGATCGCCCTCGACCTGCGGGTGGCGCCACCGGCGGAGCGCAGGGACCTGGTGCACGCCCAGCAGGTGCGCGCGGCCGTGCTGGCCGTGCCCTGCGACGAGGCCGCGTGGTCGACGCCGCTCGGGCTCGCCGGCGCGCACGACCCGGGGGTGAACCGCGTCTACCTGGAGACCCTGCGCGTCGGACGGGCCTCGGCGGGACCGGCGCGGCGGGTGTGGATCCAGCCGGAGGACGACGTCCCGCACATCCGGGACCCGCTGACCCGGCTGCGGGACGCGGTGGGACTGCGACCGGCGCAGCTCGCGACCGCGACGGACCTGACGAGTGCCGCTGCGGAGGTGCTGTGCGGCGGCGACCTGCTGCTGTGCTCGTCCGCGCAGGCGGCGGAACTGGGGCTGCACTGGCGGGCGGTGGGCGGGATCCGGCTCGTCCGGGGCTTCGCCCTCGCCGTGGCCGGCGACGGGGATCCGCGGGTGGTGGTGCGGCGCCTGGGCGCCGCGCTCGCCCGCTGCCTCGGCGCGGAGGACCACGCCGGGGGCGCGGAAGCCGCGCGGGACCGGGTGGCGGGGCCGGGCGGGGTGCGGGAGCGGGTCCCGGTGCAGGAGCGGGCCCGGGCGCCGGAGCCGAACCGCGTTCAGGGGCAGGGCCGGGTGCAAGGACGGAACCGCGTGCAGGAGCGGGCCCGGGCGCCGGAGCCGAACCGCGTGCGGGGGCGGGATCCGGGCGGGGCGCGGGCGGGGGCGGGGGCGGGGCAGGGAACGAGCGGGGAAGGGGCGGCCGAGTGAGTACGGAAGTGCTGATCGGTGAGGTGCGGCGGCAGTTGCGGGAGGGCGGACTGCGCGGCTGTGTGCTGGTGCGGGATCTGCACAGCGGGGACGAGGTGGGCATCGACGCGGACACGGCGCTGCCCTCGGCCTCGCTGGTCAAGGTCCCGCTCGCCCTGGCGACGGCGGAGCGGGTGCGGCGGGGTGAACTCGACGGGGCGGCCACGCTCGACGTGCGCCCCGGGCGCAGTACCGCCCCCGGCCCCACCGGGCTGACCCGCTTCCGCCACCCCGCGCGGATCGCCGTGGACGACCTGCTCTACCTGAGCACCTGTCTGAGCGACGAGAGGGCGGCCGACGCCCTGTTCGAGCTCACGCCGCCCGCCCAGGTCAACGCCATACTGCGGGAGTTCGGCGTCCGGGGCATCTCCGTGCGGCACACCGTGGACGAGCTGTCCGACACCCCGGTGGAACGCTTCGGCACCGGCCAGGCCCACCTCGCCCACGCCCTGGCGATCGACGCGGGCACCAGTGGCCGCGGCCACCGCGTACCGCAGCTCGACACCACCCGTGCCAACACCGGAAGCGCGCGGGCCTGGGTCGATCTGCTGGCGGCCCTGTGGGCGCCGGTGGCGATCCCGGCCCCTACGGCGGAGTCCGTGCGGGGCCTGATGCTGCACAACGTGCTACGGCAGCGGCTCACCCCGGACTTCGCGTCCGACGCCACGACCTGGTGGTCCAAGACGGGGACGCTGCTCAACCTGCGGCACGAGATCGGTGTCGTCGAGCACGCGGACGGCGGGGCGTTCGCCGTCGCCGTGCTGACCGAGTCACTGGTGCCCGCGGCCTCCCAGCCCGGTGCCGACGCGCTCATGGGCCAGGCGGCCCGCACGCTGCGCGACCACCTCAGACAGCTCTAGGCCGCGTCCGGGACGTCGCGTACGGCACCGCGGGCGCGCTCACGCCGCGAGGGCGTCCGCCGGCACGGGGGCGTCCACCGCGAGGGCGCGGTCGCCCGCGGCGGTGCGGGCGAGCAGGACGGCGCCGTCGAGGGAGGAGAGACCGCCGAGGGCGGCGGGCCGGACGGTGAGCTCCGGGCCGGGACGGCGGCCCAGTTCACCGGCCCAGCGCGCGACTTCGTCCACGTAGCCGGGCATGCCGTCGGCGAACCCGCCGCCGACGGTGACCAGCCGGGGGTGGACCAGTTCGGCGAGGCTGACGGCCGCGGCGGCGACGGCCATCGCCCCGTCGGTGACGGGGGCGACGGCCCACGCCTCGCCGTCCGTCCACGCCTGCCGCAGTTCCTCGAAGCCGACCTCGCGGCCCGCCCGTTCGGCGGCGCGCCGCAGGACGGTGCGGCCGGAGGCGACGGACTGCACGCAGCCGCGGCGGCCGCAGTCGCAGCGCTCCCCCATCCGGTCGACGACGACATGGCCGACCTCGCAGGACCCTCGGTCCGGCCCCGGGCAGAGCCGGCCGCCCAGCACGATGCCGCCGCCGATGCCGGTGCCCACCCCGATGTGCACCAGGTCCGGGCAGCCGGCCGCGTCCGCCTCCGCGAGCGCGGCGAGGTCGCCGTCGTCGGCCGTGCGCACCAGGGCGCCGGGCAGCATGGCGGCGAGCCGGTCCCGCAGGTGGAGTCCTTGCCAGGAGGGCCGGTTGGGCCAGCCGCGTACGCGTCCCGCCGCGTCCAGCGTGGCGGGCACGGCCACGCCCACCGCCGTCACCGGACCGGGCTGTCCGGCGCAGGCGCGGCGGACGGCGTCGGCGAGCGTCCGCATGTCGGCCTCGGCGTCGCCCGGGTCCGGCCACCGGACCACCGTGTCGGGCCCGGCCGGGGTTCCGGGCGCGGCCGGGGCGGGCCGGAGGGCCACCTTGGTGCCGCCCACGTCGATTCCCAGAAAACTCAACGTCGTCTCCCTGCATATGGGTTCGGTGTGGCGAGGTGCCGCACCGAGCGGTGTGACGGGGGTCGGGCGGGGCGGTGGGACAGGTGGTTCGGGCCGGGCAGTGTGACACCGGTGCCGGCCTGGCGGTGGGACGGAGGTCGGGCCGGGCGGTGGCACCGGACCTCGGACTGAACGGTGGCACCCGACCTCGGAGTGCGCGGTGCGACGGGCTTCAGGCGACGTCGCGGTCCCGGTAGGCGCAGCGGGCGCCCTCGACGAGGGGGCGGTTGCGTTCCGCCCAGGCGATGAGGGGCGCGAGGCTGTCCAGGAGTTCCTGGCCGGGCTCGCTGACGACGTACTCCACCTTCGGCGGCACGGTCGGGTGGACCGTGCGCACCACGAGCCCGTCGCGCTCCAGGCTGCGCAGGGTCAGGGTGAGCATCCGCCTGCTGATGCCGTGCATCGAGCGTTCCAGCTGGGTGAAGCGCAGAGGGCGGCGGACGGCCGACAGGATCGGGATCGTCCACTTGCCGCTCACGCGGTCGAGGGCCTCCTCCAGCGCGCCCGGACGGGTGGGCTCGTTCCGTGACAGCGGTGCCACGGCCGCGTCTCGCAGAGACATGGTGCGTGGGCCTCCTTCAGCTCATATGGGGTTCGAGGGTGGATCGGACGAGGCCGGTGACGGCCTCCTGGTGGTCCGCGAGGTAGAAGTGGCCGCCGCCGAAGACGTGCAGGGAGAACTCCCCGGACGTGTGGCGGGCCCATGCGCCGACCTCGTCGGCCGTGACCCGCGGGTCGCTGTCGCCGAGCAGTGCGGTGACGGGGCAGCCGAGCGGGACGGTGGCGGCGCACCGGTAGGCGGAGACCGCGCGGAAGTCGCTGCGCAGCACGGGGAGGGTGAGCCGGACGAGTTCCTCGTCGAGGTCCATCGCCGCGTCGCTGCCGCCGAGTACGCGCATCTCCCGCAGCAGGGCCTCGTCGTCGAGTTCGTGGAAGCGGTCGTCGCGCACGGCGGAGGGCGCCCGGCGGGCGGACACGATCAGCGCGGCCGGGGAGCCGCCGCCGGCCTCGATCCGGCGGGCGACCTCGTAGGCGATGGTCGCGCCCATGCTGTGGCCGAACAGGGCGACCGGCCCGTCCCACGGCATCAGGGCCTCCGTGATCCGGTCGGCGAAGGTGCCTATGTCCTCGACCGGTTCCTCGTGTCTGCGGTCGTGCCGGCCCGGATACTGCACGGCGAGCAGCTCGATGTCGGGGCCGAGGCGCGCGGACAGGGGGTGGAACCAGCTCGCGGAGCCGCCCGCGTGGGGCAGTGCGACCAGGGTCATGCGGCGTTCGGGCTTCGGGTGGTAGCGCCGGATCCACTGTTGCGTGCAGGTGGCCGTGGCCTTCATGGGGACTCCTGGGGGCGGTGGGGTGGCGACCGGGGCCGGGGCCGTGCGGGGTTCTACACCTCTCCGGTGAGGGCGAGCAGGGCGCGGGCGCCGAGCCGGTAGCCGAGCGCGCCGAGGCCGACGACGACGCCCGACGCCAGCGGGGCTATCACCGACTCGTGCCGCCACTGCTCGCGGGCCCAGACGTTGGACAGGTGCACTTCGATCCAGGGCCGGGGGTAGTTGGCCAGCGCGTCGCGCAGGCTCCAGCCGGCCACCATCAGGGCACCGGGGTTCACGATGGCGCCGACCGTGTCGTAGTGCTCGTGCACGGCCCGGACCAGGTCGCCCTCGGAGTCGTGCTGGACCGAGATGACCTTCCAGTCCGGCCCGGCGACCTCCTCGGCCACGGCGTGCTCGATGTCGGCCAGGCTGTCGGTGCCGTACACCTCGGGCTGACGTTGCCCGAGTATTCCGAGATTGGGCCCGTTCAACAGGAGGATCGCGCTCATGATTCACCTCGCACAGCGGTTCAGGGATACCGGACTTCACGCTTTTTCCGTCCCTGAAGTTGTAGCAGCACGGTAATGCGCGCACGGCTGCGAAGGGGCCCGTAGGCCCAGACTGAGGGGGGTGTCAGGGGACCCGTTAGGGGATGGGATCCGGTGTCCTGTGCGCGGTAGCGTGATATTCCCCGGATGAGAATGCGCTGCCGGCCGAGGAGTTCCGGAACAATATCGTGCATCCTCGGCTCAATTCCAGGCTCTCCGGTTCGAATTCATCCCCGGAAAAGGAATGGATCACCATGAATGATCGTGTGGAGCAGCTTCTCGCGGATCTGCCGCGGTGGCCGCGCTACGGCGACGAGGAGCGCACCAATCTCGTCCGCGCCCTGGACCAGGGGCAGTGGTGGCGCATGGGCGGCAGCGAGGTCGACTCCTTCGAGCGCGAGTTCGCGGACCGGCACGGCGCCCCGTACGCGCTCGCCGTGACGAACGGCACCCACGCGCTGGAGCTCGCCCTCCAGGTGCTGGGCGTCGACCAGGGCAGCGAGGTCATCGTCCCGGCGTTCACCTTCATCTCCTCCTCGCAGGCGGCCCAGCGTCTGGGTGCCGTGGCGGTGCCGGTGGACGTGGACCCCGAGACGTACTGCCTCGACCCGGAGGCCGCGGCCGCGGCGGTGACGCCGCGCACCAAGGCGATCATGCCGGTGCACATGGCGGGCCACTTCGCGGACATGGACGCGCTGGGCAAGGTGTCCGCGGACACCGGTGTGCCGCTGATCCAGGACGCCGCGCACGCGCACGGCGCGGAGTGGGAGGGCCGCAAGGCGGGCGAGCTGGGCTCGATCGCCGCGTTCAGCTTCCAGAACGGCAAGCTGATGACGGCCGGCGAGGGCGGCGCGGTCACCTTCCCCGACGAGGCGTCGTACCAGGAGGCGTTCCTGCGGCACAGCTGCGGCCGGCCGGCGACGGACCGCCGGTACTTCCACCAGACGTCCGGCTCCAACTTCCGGATGAACGAGTTCTCCGCGGCCGTGCTGCGCGCCCAGCTCGGGCGGCTCGACGAGCAGATCGCCACGCGTGAGCAGCGCGCCCCGCTGCTGGCGGGCCTGCTGGCCGAGATCCCCGGTGTGGTGCCGCAGCGCCGTGACGAGCGGGTCAACGTCAACCCGCACTACATGCAGATGTTCCGGATCCCCGGCATCTCCGAGGAGAACCGCAACGCGCTCGTCGACCGGCTCGTCGCCCGCGGGGTGCCGGCGTTCATCGCGTTCCGGGCGATCTACCGCTCGGACGGCTTCTGGGAGTACGCCGCCCCCGCCGAGACCGTCGAGCAGGTCGCCGCCCGCTGCCCGGTGACGGAGGCCATCAACGCCGACTGCGTCTGGGTGCACCACCGGAGCCTGCTGGGCACCGAGGAGCAGATGCACGCCATCGCGCAGGTCGTCGCCGAGGAGGTCGCGCGCACGTGAACGGCCAGGTGAGCGCACGAGGACCGGGAGCCCCGGTCCGCACGAGCGTGGTGGGACTGGGCTGGGCCGCGAAGTCCATCTGGCTCCCCCGACTGCGCCGGCATCCCGCGTTCGCCGTGACCTCCGTGGTCGATCCGAATCCGGCGGCCCGCGCCGAGGTTCCGCAGGACAGGACGGGAACCCGGCTGCTGGCCGACGTGTCGGAGCTGAGCCGCGACGGCACGGATCTCGCGGTGGTGGCGGTGCCCAACCACCTGCACAGCGCGGTGGCCTGCCGGCTGCTCCGCATGGGTGTGCCGGTCTTCCTGGAGAAGCCGGTGTGCCTGAACTCCGCGGAGGCCGAGCAGTTGGCGGAGGCCGAACAGGCCGGCGGCGCGGTGCTGCTCGCCGGCAGCGCGGCGCGCTACCGGGCGGATGTGCTGGCGCTGCGGCGGCTGATCGACCGGGAGCTGGGCGAGCTGCGGCACGTCGAGCTGTCCTGGGTGCGGGCGCGCGGGGTGCCGGACGCGGGCGGCTGGTTCACCCAGCGTCAGTTCGCGGGCGGCGGCGCGCTGGTGGACCTGGGCTGGCATCTGCTGGACACGGTGGGGCCGATCCTCGGACCGGTCGGGTTCGACCAGGCCGTGGGCACGGTCTCGGACGACTTCGTCAACAGCGGTTCCGCGGGGGCCGCCTGGCGGCACGACGCGCCCAGGGCGACCGGCAGCGGCGACGTCGAGGACACGGCGCGCGGCTTCCTGGTGACCGAGGACGGCGTGTCCGTGGCCATCCGGGCGAGCTGGGCGTCGCACGAGCCGTACGACGTCACCCGGATCCGGGTCGACGGCAGTGCGGGCAGCGCGACCCTGCGGTGCACCTTCGGCTTCAGTCCCAACCGGATCAAGCGGTCCACGCTGACGCTGGTGCGCGACGGGGTGGAGACCGAGGTGCCGCTGCCGCAGGAGGAGATCGGGGCGGAGTACGTGCAGCAGCTCGACGAGCTGCCCGCACTGCTCGCGGACCCGGCGTCACAGGGGCGGACCGTGGACGAGGTCCGCCGCACGATCGCGGTGATCGAGCGCATCTACCGCTCGGCACGCAGGGCACGGATCGGCGCGCGCTCCACAAGGGCGGCGCGGGCGGTGCCCCACTCGACGCTACTCAACACGGAGGATCACCATGCCTGACACCCTCACGGGTGAGGATCCCGTCTGGCCGGCGACGGTGCCCGAACAGGGCTTCCGCGCGGTCGTGTTCGACCTCGACGGCGTGATCGTCGACAGCTACGAGGTGATGCGCAAGGCGTTCAGCACCGCCTATACGGAGGTCGTGGGCGCCGGTGAGGCTCCGTTCGCGGAGTACAACCGGCACCTCGGCCGCTACTTCCCCGACATCATGCGGATCATGGGCCTGCCGCTGGAGATGGAGGCCCCGTTCGTCCGCGAGAGCTACCGGCTGGCGCCGGAGGTGCCCGTCTTCGACGGCGTCGCCGACATGCTCCGTGAACTGCGCCGCCGCGGCATCCCGACGGCCGTGGCGACGGGCAAGGCGGGCGAGCGGGCCCGCGCGCTGCTGCGGCAGCTCGGGCTGCTGCCCCTGTTCGACGTGGTCATCGGCTCGGACGAGGTGGCCGACCCCAAGCCGGCACCCGACATGGTGCTGCGCGCGCTGTCCGTGCTCGGCGCGCGCCCCGAGGAGACCATGATGATCGGCGACGCGGTCACCGATCTGCAGAGCGCGCGCGGCGCGAAGGTGGCCGCCGTGGCGGCCGTCTGGGCGGGCGTCGACGAGTCGGTGCTGCTCGCCGCGGGCCCGGACGCGGTGCTGCGCGAGCCGGCCGAGGTGCTGTCGCTCTGCGCGGTCCCGGTGCCGGCGGGAGCCGGTCCGCGGTAGCCGGAGCGGGCGCGGGACGGCGGCGGGCCGGGGCGAGGTGCCCCGGCCCGCCGGCGCGTGCCCGCGGCCCCGTGGGGGGCGCTCAGTCGAGGCAGAACTCGTTGCCCTCGATGTCCTGCATGTTGATGCAGGACTCGTTCTCGTCGTCGGCGTACAGCGTCTTCAGGTGCACCGCGCCGAGGGCTACCAGCCGGGCGCACTCGGCCTCCAGCACGGCCAGCCGCTCCGCGCCCACCAGCCCGGTGCCGGCGCGCACGTCGATGTGCACCCGGTTCTTGGCGGTCTTGCCCTCGGGGACGCGCTGGAAGTAGAAGCGGGGCCCGGCACCCGTCGGGTCGGAGGCCGCGAACCAGGTGTCGCGCTGCTCGGGCGGCAGGGACGCGTGGTACTCGTCCCAGGAGCCGAACCCCTCCGGGGGCGGCGGGGCGACGTACCCGAGCACCTCGCACCAGAAGCGGGCGACGCGCTCGGGCGACGCGCAGTCGAAGGTGACCTGGACCTGCTTGACCGAAGACATCGGGTCACCGTAACAGCGGGGCCGGGGGGTGATCACTCCAATTTCCGGCCCGCCGCGGACGCCCGCGCCGGGGCGCGCGGAGCGGCCCGTACGCCGTGGCGTACGGGCCGCTCCGCACGGTGGATCAGGCGTCGGCGGGCATGGCCTCCAGGGTGCTCAGGACGAGCGGTTCCGGGACGCCGTGGACGAGTTCGGCGCCGTCGGGGCCGTCCAGGACGAAGGCGAGGGCGCCCTCGGCCTTCTTGTCGCGGCGCATGTACCAGAGGAGTTCCTCGTGGGCGACGCCGGCGGGCAGGGCGGTGGGGAGGCCGTAGCCGGCGACCACGTCGTGGTGCTCGGCGACGCGTGCGGCGCCGATGCGGCCCAGCGCGCCGGCGAGCCGGCCCGCGAAGACGGTGCCGATGGCGACGGCCTCGCCGTGCCGCAGGCCGTAGTCGGTGGCCTTCTCCAGGGCGTGGCCCAGGGTGTGGCCGTAGTTGAGGACGTGCCGCAGGCCCTGGTCGCGTTCGTCGCGGGTGACGACGGACGCCTTCAGGCCCACGCTCGCGGCGATCTGCTCGTCCAGCGGAAGGCCGCTGAGGCCCGGGGCCCCGATGAAGTGGCAGCGGGCCAGTTCGCCGAAGCCGTTGACGCGTTCGCGTTCGGGCAGCGTCCGCAGGAACTCCGTGTCGCACAGGACCGCGAGGGGCTGCCAGTAGGCGCCGACGAGGTTCTTGCCCTCGGGGAGGTTCACCCCGGTCTTGCCGCCGATGCTGGCGTCCACCTGGGCGAGCAGGGTCGTCGGGAGGTGGATCACGGGCGTGCCCCGGTGGTACAGGGAGGCGGCCAGGCCGACGGCGTCGGTGGTGGTCCCGCCGCCGCAGGAGACGATCACATCGCCGCGGGTGAGCCCGAACCGGGCGAACGCGCCGCACAGGTCGGCCACGGTGGCGAGGGTCTTGTTGGTCTCCCCGTCCTGGGCGGGGAGCCGCAGGGTCTCCACGGGCAGGTCCGGCAGCGCGCCGTCGGGCCGCGCGGAGACGACGACGGCGCGCCGTGCGCCCGTCGCCGCGACCAGGTCCGGCAGCAGGGCGCGCACCCCGTGGCCGATGTGCACGGTGTAGGCGCGGTCGCCGAGATCCACCTCGACCCGGTGGGCGGGCGGTGCGGCGGCCGGACGGCCGCCCTCCTGGGCGGCCGTCAGCGGCTCACTCATCGGGAGCTCCTCTCTCGGCCCCGGCCCTGGGGACCGGGGCCCGTCGTGGGTGACCGCCGGCGGCCCGGGCCCGTGGGCCGGGGCCGGCGGCGGGTTCATGCGGTCTGGAGCGCCGCGGCGGGCACGGCGATCGGCTGGGTGTCCCGGCCCGTCTCGCCGAGGACGGCCCGGACGGTCCGGGCCGCGAGCGCCTCGGTGACCGCGGGGATGCGCAGCCTGCGGTGGGTGAGGTGCGCGTGGTCGAACAGCAGGTAGTTGACGGGCGCGCCCTCGGCGGCCCAGGCGCCCGCCGCCCGGCGCAGGGTGCGCAGGTAGTCGTCCCAGGCACCGGCGACCTCGGGGCTCATGGGCGGCAGGCCGTCCGCGAGCGTGGGTGCGCTGTGCCGGCTGCGTTCGCACAGTTCGGTGCGGCGCTCGGGGGTGAGCCCCTCGGTCCAGAACTGCCAGCACTGGAAGAGGAACCCCTTGCGGCCGGACTCGGGGACCAGGGCGACGACGTGCCGCAGATGCCAGGTGGCGAGCGCGAGCAGGTCGCTGTCGGTGAGCGCGGCCTCCCCTGCGACGGCGAGCGCGAGTTCGCTGGACGCCGTCGCGACGTCGTCGGCGAATTCGATGTCGCAGGCTTCCTGGTGGTGCGGCGCCGCACCCTCGGAGTGGGGAAGGTATTCGATGCGGGAATCCGTCCCGGCGGGGACGACCTCCGCGCGGATTCTGTTCTCCACCTCGCGCAGTTCGGGTGAAGCGGAGTGGGCCCAGAATCCGATGTCGGGATTCTTGCCGGCCTCGCCCCAGTGGAAGAACCACCTGCTGGACGGGTCGGCGGCCCGCAGGTCGCGGATCAGCTCCCGGAGTGTTTCCGGAGGCTGCGGATGGGAGATGCCGTGGTTACCCGTCCCGTAGGGCGCGGGCACCCGGGCGTGGAGCCAACGGTGCGTCATGTCGGTTACCTCAATTCTTTCACCGGCGGGAATGTGCGGAATATTGTCTGACCGACGCGGGCGCTTTCCTATGCTAGGGCCGTCCGGAAAACGCCTCCACACCCTTGTGGCGCCGATATCGGCCGGGCCCGAATTCAGGGCCCTGGTAGGGGGGACGACTGGGGTTACGGGCATGCCGGTCGCGGCGAGAATCTTGTTCCACAGAGCCGCAGAACATGCGACAGGTCAAGAGATTCCGTCAGACGTATTTCATTGCCGCCGTGTTATCGAGGGGTGTGTGGACATGCTGCGAACCGAGCTGATCCGACCGTTGCCGGAACTGCTCACGGCGCACGCGGACCGCTTCGGGAACAAGATCGCCTACCGCGATGCCCGCCGCGCCGTCGGCTGGGCCGAGCTGGCGGAGCGCACGGGGCGGCTGGCCGGTCACCTGGCGGCGCTGCGGCTCCAGCCCGGCGACCGGGCCGCGTTCCTCCTCGGCAACTGCGTCGAGACGGTGGAGAGTTACCTCTCCGTCGTGCGTGCGGCCGCGATCGGCGTCCCGCTCAACCCGCGGTCCACCGATGCCGAGCTGGCCCATCTGCTGGGCGACAGCGGGGCCCGTGTGGTCGTCACCGACCCGCCGCACGTCGAGCAGGTCCGGCGGGTGCTGGGGGCGGACCGCTCGGTGCGGATCGTGGTCACCGGCGACGGGCGGGCCCCGGCCGGGACCCTGTCCTTCGAGACGCTGGCCACCACGGACGCCCCCGAGCCCGCGCGCGACGACCTGTCGCTCGACGACGTGGCCTGGATGCTCTACACCTCCGGCACCACGGGCAAGCCGAAGGGCGTGCTCTCCAGCCAGCGCAACGCGCTGTTCTCGGTGGCCGCCGGCTATGTGCCGATCCCCGGACTCGGCGCCGAGGACCGGGTGCTGTGGCCGCTGCCGCTGTTCCACAGCCTCTCCCACATCGTGTGCGTGGTCGCCGCCACCGCCGTCGGCGCCTCGGTGCGCCTGGTCGACGGCTTCGCCGCCGAGGACGTGCTGGCGGCGCTGCGGGAGGAGAACTCCACCTTCCTCGCCGGTGTCCCGACGATGTACCACCAGCTCGTCGAGGCCGCGGCGCGCAAGGGCTTCGCCGCGCCCCGGCTGCGGATGTGCCTGGTCGGCGGTTCGGTCACCACCGCCTCGCTGCACACCGCGTTCGAGAAGGCCTTCGGCGCACCGCTGCTCGACGCCTACGGCTCCACCGAGACGTGCGGCGCGATCACCATGAACTGGCCCACCGGCCCCCGGGTCGAGGGCTCCTGCGGTCTGCCGGTGCCGGGCGTCAACGTGCGGCTGGTCGACCCGCGGACCGGCAGCGACGTGCCGGCCGGCGAGGAGGGCGAGGTCTGGGTCAACGGGCCGAACGTGATGGCCGGTTACCACAACGACCCGCAGGCCACCGCAGCCGCGCTGCGCGACGGCTGGTACCGCACCGGCGACCTGGCCCGGCGCGACGACGCCGGCTGCTTCACCATCACGGGCCGGCTCAAGGAGCTCGTCATCCGCGGCGGCGAGAACATCCACCCCGCCGAGGTCGAGGAGGTGCTGCGGTCCGTGCCCGGCGTCGCCGACGTCGCCGTGGTCGCCAAGCCGCACACCGTGCTCGGCGAGGTGCCCGTCGCCTTCCTGGTGCCGGGCCCCGAAGGGCTCGACCCGGAGCTGCTGTACGCGGCCTGCCGCGAACAACTGGCCTACTACAAGGTGCCCGAGGAGCTGTACGAGACCGCGCAGATCCCGCGCACCCAGTCCGGCAAGATCATGCGGCACCGGCTGCTCAGCCGGCCCATGCGGCTGCGCGCGGCCAACAGCAGCCACTACGAGTCGCTGCTGCGGCTGGACTGGGTGCCGCTGACGGCACGGCCCGCCCCGCCGGCCGCCGCCCCGTGGGTGCTGTCCGGTCCGGACGCCGACGCGCTGACCGCCCTGCTCGGCGCCCGGCTCGACGAGGCGTCCGCCGCCGGCGAGTCCGTGCCGGGTGCGGTCGTGCTCTCGCTCGACGTGCCGAAGGCGGCGGCCGCCGCCGACTTCGCGGGTGCCGTGGAGCGCACCGTGCACGGCCTGGCGCGACAGGTCGCCCTCTGGCTGGCGGACGAGCGGCTGGACGGTGTGCGGCTCGCCGTCGCCACCCGCGGCGCCGTGATCGCCGGCCCGCGCGAGTCCCTGCACAACATCGCCCACGCCCCGGTGTGGGGCCTGCTGCGGTCCGTCCAGGCCGAACACCCCGGCCGGGTGCTGCTGGTGGACCTCGACGAGGCGCCCGCGTCGGCGGAGGAGCTGCCCCGGCTGGTCACCACCGAGGAGCCGCAGCTCGCGCTCCGCGGCGGTGTGCCGCTGCTGCCGCGCCTGGCCCGGGTCGCGGCCGGCGGCGAACCGCGTGAGAACACCGGCCTGGACCCCGAGCGCACCGTCGTCGTCGCCGGCGCCGACAGCGCGCAGGGCGCGGCGCTCGCCCGCCATCTGGTCGCCGGTCACCGCGCACGCCATCTGCTGCTGATCGCCTCGCACGGCGCGGACGACGAGAACGTGGCCGCGCTGCGCGAAGAACTGACCGCCGCGGGCGCCCGGAACGTGGCCGTCGCCGCCTGCGACACCGCCGACCGCGGCGCGCTCGCCGCGGTGCTGGAGGGCGCGGAGCGCCCGCTGACGGCCGTGGTGCACGCGGGCGGCTGGGAGGACGCGCTCGCCCACCGGCCCCGCCGGGCGCTGGAGTCGGCCGTCGCCGGTCTGCTCCATCTGCACGAGCTGAGCCGGGCGCACGAGCTGTCCGCGTTCGTGATGTGCTCCTCGGCCGAGACCCTGTTCGGCGCGGCGGGCGAGGCCGACCGGTCCGCGTACAACGCGTTCGTCGACGCCCTGGCGCAGCACCGCGCCGACCGGGGGCTGCCCGCGCTGGCCCTCGGCTGGGGCCGCTGGGAGGCGACCGGCGGAACGGCGGCCGGCGCTGCCGGCGGCACGGGCGTCCTCGGCGTCTCGGAAGGGCTGGCGATGTTCGACGCGGCCCAGCTCTCCGGACCCGCCTACTCCCTGCCGCTGGCCCTGGACACGGCGGCCATCGCCACCGGTGAGGTGTCGCCGCTGCTGGGCGGACTGATCGACACCTCGGCCGTGCCCGCGACCGCCGACAGCTCGGTGGCCGACACCCTGCGGGAGCGGCTCGCGCCGCTGCCGGAGGAGGAGCGGCTGCGGATCCTCCAGGAGATCGTGCGCACCGAGGCGGCACGCGTCCGCGACCTGGGCGGCATCTCCTGGGTGGGCCCGAAGCGGCCGTTCAAGGACCTCGGCTTCACCTCGCTGCACGCGGTGGCGCTGCGCAACCGGCTCACCGAGACGACCGGGCTGCCGCTGCCCGCGACGGTCGCCTTCGACCATCCGACGCCGTACGCGGTGGCGGTGCTGCTGCACACCCTGCTGACGGGTGCCGAGGAGCGGGCGGAGGAGGTGCGTCCGGAGGTGGCGGGCTCGGACGAGCCGATCGCCATCGTCGGCATGGCCTGCCGGCTGCCCGGCGGCGTCACCTCGCCCGAGGAGCTGTGGCGGCTGGTCGACGAGGGCCGCGACGCGGTGTCCGGCTTCCCCGAGGACCGCGACTGGAACCTGGAGGAGCTGTACGACCCCGAGGGTTCCCGGCCCGGCTCCAGCTACGTCCGCGAGGGCGGCTTCCTGTACGACGTGGCCGACTTCGACGCCGAGTTCTTCGGCATATCCCCGCGTGAGGCCGTCGCGATGGACCCCCAGCAGCGGCTGCTGCTGGAGACGTCCTGGGAGGCCCTGGAGCGGGCCGGCATCGACCCCGCGGCGCTGCGGGGCAAGCCGGTCGGTGTGTTCTCCGGCGTGATGTACCACGACTACGGCGCGCAGGTGGACCGCGCGCCGGAGGGCTCGGAGGGCTACCGCGGCATCGGCACCGCGGGCAGTGTCGCCTCCGGCCGGGTGTCGTACACCTTCGGTCTGGAGGGCCCGGCGCTGACCGTCGACACGGCCTGCTCCTCCTCGCTGGTGGCCCTGCACCTGGCGGCGCAGTCGCTGCGCAACGGCGAGTGCACGATGGCGCTGGCGGGCGGTGTGGCGCTGATGGCGCAGCCGACCTCGTTCGTGGAGTTCTCCCGGCAGCGTGCGCTGGCCCCCGACGGGCGCTGCAAGGCGTACGCGGAGGCGGCGGACGGCACCGGCTGGGCGGAGGGCGTCGGCATCCTGCTGCTGGAGCGCCTCTCGGACGCCGAGCGGCTCGGGCACCCGGTGCTCGCGGTGGTCCGCGGCTCCGCGGTCAACCAGGACGGCGCCTCCAACGGTCTCACCGCGCCGAGCGGTCCCTCGCAGCAGCGGGTCATCCGCCAGGCGCTGGCCAACGCCCATCTGTCGCCCGCGGACGTGGACGCGGTGGAGGGCCACGGCACGGGCACCATGCTCGGTGACCCGATCGAGGCGCAGGCCCTGCTCGCCACCTACGGACGCGAACGGGACACCGAACAGCCCTTGTGGCTGGGCTCGTTGAAGTCGAACATCGGGCACGCCCAGTCCGCCGCCGGAGTCGCCGGCATCATCAAGATGGTCCAGGCGATCCGCAACGGCGTGCTGCCGAAGACCCTCCACGTCGACCAGCCCTCCACCAAGGTCGACTGGACCGCCGGAGCCGTCGAACTCCTCACCGAAGCCCGCGACTGGCCCGCACTCGGACGCCCGCGCCGCGCCGCCGTCTCCTCCTTCGGCGTCAGCGGCACCAACGCCCACGTCATCATCGAACAGGCACCCGCGGCCGACGAGGAGCCCGGCCCGGCCGGGGCCTCGGGGGCGGCCGTGCTGCCGTGGGTGGTCTCCGCCCGGACGCCGGCGGCGCTGCGGGCCCAGGCCCGGCAGCTCGTGGGTGTGGCGACGGACCACTCCCCCGCGGACGTCGCGCATGCGCTGGCGTTCACCCGCGCATCACTGGAGCAGCGGGCGGTGATCCTCGCGGACGACCGCGAGAGCGGTCTCTCGGGTCTTCGGGCGCTGGCGTCGGGTGAGCCGGCCGCGCACGTGGTCACCGGGACGGCCGACGTCGACGGCAGGACCGTCTTCGTCTTCCCCGGCCAGGGCCACCAGTGGACGGGCATGGGCGCCCGCCTCCTCGACACCAGCCCCGTCTTCCACCACCACATCAGCGAGTGCGCCCGGGCCCTGAGCGCCTATGTCGACTGGGATCTGGTGGATGTCCTGCGGGGTGCGGAGGGAGCGCCCGGCTTCGACCGGGTGGACGTCGTCCAGCCCGCCTCCTTCGCCGTCATGGTCGCCCTCGCCCGCCTCTGGCAGCACCACGGCATCACCCCCCACGCCCTCACCGGCCACTCCCAGGGCGAAATAGCCGCAGCCCACATCGCCGGCGTCCTCACCCTCGACGACGCCGCACGCATCGTCACCCTCCGCTCCCAGGCCATCGGCACCCACCTCGCCGGACACGGCGGCATGATGTCCCTCCCCCTCCCCCTCACCACCGCCGAGGAACACCTCACCACCTACGACGGACGCATCGAGATCGCCGCCGTCAACGGCCCCAACTCCACCGTCGTCGCCGGCGACCCCACCGCCCTCGACGACCTCCACACCCACCTCAACGCCGACGGCATCCGCGCCCGCAAAATCCCCGTCGACTACGCCTCCCACACCAGCCACGTCGAATCACTCCAACACGAACTCGCCACCCTCCTCGACGGCATCACCCCCCGCACCGCCGACATCCCCCTCCACTCCACCCTCACCGGCGAACTCATCGACGGCACCACCATGACCGCCGACCACTGGTACCAGAACCTCCGCCACCAGGTCCGCTTCGCCACCACCATCGAAAACCTCGCCCACACCGGACACCGCACCTTCATCGAAATCAGCGCCCACCCCGTCCTCACCATGCCCATCGGCGACATCCTCGACCAACACGCCGACACCCCCTGGACCACCACCGGCACCCTCCGCCGCAACGACGACACCCCCCACCGCTTCCTCACCAACGCCGCCGAACTCCACGTCCGCGGCACCACCCCCGACTGGACCACCCTCCTCACCCCACCCACCACCACACCCGACCTCCCCACCTACCCCTTCCAACGCACCCGCTACTGGCTGGAGGGCACGGGCAGCAGTGACGCCGGGGCACTCGGTGTCGCGGCGGAGGAGCACCCGCTGCTGGGCGCCCTCGTCGAACTGCCGGGCTCCGGTGGGGTGCTGACGACGGGACGCCTGTCGCTGAAGACCCACCCGTGGCTCGCGGTCGACACGTCGGGCGGGCCGTCCCCGGTCCCCGGTGCGGTGCTGGTCGAGCTGGCCGTGCGGGCGGGCGACCATGTGGCGGCCGGGACGCTGGAGGAGCTCGTCCTGGAGGAGCCGATGGTGCTGCCGGAGCGCGGCAGCGTCCAGGTCCGGGTGCAGGTCGGGGCCGCGGAGGCCGCAGGCGGCACCGGGCAGCACGGCCGCCGTCAGGTCAGCGTCCACTCACGCGCCGACGAGTCGGCCGAGTGGGTTCGGCATGCGATCGGCCGGCTCTCCGCCCAGGAGGCCTCGTTCACGGGCGACTTCACCGTCCGCCCGCCCGGCACCGCGGAGGCCGTGGAGGTCTCGGCGGTCGCCTCGGCGGGGCTGCGCAAGGTGTGGCGCCACGGCGACGAGATCTACGCCGAGGTGGCGCTGCCGGACGAGCTGGCGGGCGAGGCGTCCGCGTACGGGCTGCACCCCGCCCTGCTGGACACCGTGCTGGAGGCCGCCGCGTACGGTCCGCTGGGCGCGGCGCGCCCGGACGGCCGGGTGCTGATGCCGCACACCTGGCGCCGGCTCGCGCTCTTCGCCTCCGGGGCGGGGCAGTTGCGGGTGCGCGTCACCCCGCGCGGCGACGACACGATCTCCGTCGCCGCCGCGGACTCCGCGGGTGCGCCGGTGCTGTCGATCCGGGAGCTGAGCTTCCGTGCGGTGGACCCGAACCGTGCGGTGCCCGGTCAAGACCCGTTGCGGGACGCTTTGTTCCGTGTCGAGTGGCAGACGATCCCCACCCCCGACACCACCACCGGCACCGACTGGCCCGTCCTCGACCTCACCCACCGCACCGACGACGACGTCCGGACCCTCACCGCACACGCGCTGGAAGCCGTCCAGGCCCACATCACCACCGACCCCGACGACACCCGCCTCGTGGTACTGACCCGCGACGCCCGCACCAACCCCGCACAAGCCGCCGTCCACGGACTCGTCCGCACCGCCCAGAACGAACACCCCGACCGCATCACCCTCATCGACACCGACACCGACACAACACTCCTCCCCCACGCCCTCGCCACCGGCGAACCCCAACTCGCCCTCACCCACAACACCCTCACCGTCCCCCGCCTCACCCGCACCACCCCACCGACCACGGCCACCAGCCCCCTCGACCCCCACGGCACCGTCCTCATCACCGGCGGCACCGGCACCCTCGGCGCCCTCACCGCCCACCACCTCATCACCCACCACCACATCACCCACCTCCACCTCATCAGCCGACGCGGACCGGCCGCCCCCGGCGCCCAACAACTCCACGACCAACTCACCGCACTCGGCGCCACCGTCACCATCACCGCCACCGACGCCACCAACCCCCAACAAGTCCAAACCCTCCTCGACACCATCCACCCCGACCACCCCCTCACCGCCGTCATCCACACCGCCGGCGTCCTCGACGACGCCACCCTCACCGCACAAACCCCCACCCACCTCGACACCGTCCTCACCCCCAAAACCGACGCCGCCCACACCCTCCACACCCTCACCCGACACCACCCCCTCACAGCCTTCGTCCTCTTCTCCAGCGCCGCCGGCACCCTCGGCAACCCCGGACAGGCCAACTACGCCGCCGCCAACGCAGCCCTCGACGCCCTCGCCACCCGACTCCGCACCCACGGCACCCCCGCCACCTCCCTCGCCTGGGGCTACTGGTCGGATGTCAGCGGCATGACGGAGCACCTGGACGAGGCGGCGCTCCGGCGCCACCGCAGGGACGGCATGCTGGGGCTGTCCGCCGGGACCGGCATGGCACTGCTGGACGCCGCCCTGGCGTCCGAGGAGCCGGCCTATGTCGCCGCGCAGCTCGATCTGGCGGGTCTGCGTGCCCGTGCGGCGACCGAGCCGGTGCCGCTGATGCTGCGGTCGCTGGTGCGTCCGCCGCGCCGGGCCGCGGCCCAGGGGCAGTCCGCCGCAGAGGACCGGGGTGCGCTGGGCGCACAGCTCGCCGCGCTGCCGGAGGCGGAGCGGGAGCGCACGGTCGTGGATCTGGTGCGGGCCGAGGCCGCGACGGTGCTGGGGCACGCGTCGGCGGAGGCCATCGACGAGAAGCGGGCGTTCAAGGATCTGGGCTTCGACTCGCTGACCGCGGTCGAGCTGCGGAATCGTATCGCCAAGCGTGCCGGGCTCACCCTTCCCGCCACCCTGGTCTTCGACTATCCGTCACCCGCGGTGCTGGCGCGCAAGTTGCTCGGCGACCTCGTCGGGGAGCAGCCCGCGGCGGCGGGCGCCGTGCCCGCCGGGCGCGGGGCGGCGGCCGACGACGACCCGATCGTGATCGTGTCGATGGGCTGCCGGTTCCCCGGCGGTGCCGACGGGCCGGACGAGCTGTGGCGGCTGGTGGCGGAGGGCACCGATGTGATCGGCGGCTTCCCCGAGGACCGCGGCTGGGACCTGGAGGCGCTGTACGACCCGGACCCGGAGCACCTCGGCACGTCCTACGCCCGCAACGGGGCGTTCCTGGACACGGCGACCGGATTCGACGCCGGCTTCTTCGGGATCTCGCCGCGCGAGGCACTGGCGATGGATCCGCAGCAGCGACTGCTGCTGGAGACGTCCTGGGAGACGTTCGAGCGGGCGGGCATCGACCCGACCTCGCTCCAGGGCCAGCACGTCGGTGTGTTCGTCGGTGTCAACGACCGTGACTACACCCTGCGGTTGCAGCACGACGCGGGTGAGCTGGAGGGCTACCGCCTCACCGGCACCTCGGGCAGTGTGGCCTCGGGCCGCATCTCCTACACCTTCGGTCTGGAGGGCCCGGCGCTGACCGTCGACACGGCCTGCTCCTCCTCGCTGGTGGCCCTGCACCTGGCGGCGCAGTCGGTGCGCAGCGGCGAGTCGTCGATGGCCCTGGCCGGCGGTGTCGCGCTGATGACGACACCCGACGCGTTCGTGGAGTTCTCCCGGCAGCGGGGCCTGTCCACGGACGGACGCTGCAAGGCGTTCGCCGAGGCGGCCGACGGCACCGGCTGGGCCGAGGGCTCCGCGATGCTGCTGGTCGAGCGGCTCTCCGACGCCGAACGGCTGGGGCACCCGGTCCTCGCGGTGGTCCGCGGCAGCGCCGTCAACCAGGACGGCGCCTCCAACGGACTGACCGCACCCAACGGCCCCTCCCAGCAGCGCGTCATCCGCGCCGCCCTCGCCGACGCGGGTCTGTCCGCGGCGGAGGTCGACGCGGTGGAGGCGCACGGCACGGGCACCACCCTGGGCGACCCGATCGAGGCGCAGGCGCTGCTCGCGACCTACGGGACGGGCCGCGCGGACGCGGAGCCGCTGTGGCTGGGCTCGCTGAAGTCGAACATCGGGCACACCCAGGGCGCCGCCGGCGCGGCCAGTGTGATCAAGATGGTCCAGGCGATGCGCCACGGGGTGCTGCCGAAGACCCTCCACGTCGACCGGCCGTCCACCAAGGTGGACTGGGCGGCGGGAGCGGTGGAGCTGCTCACCGAGTCCCGTGACTGGCCGGAGACCGAGCGGCCGCGCCGCGCGGCGGTGTCGTCGTTCGGTGTGAGCGGCACCAACGCCCACGTCATCATCGAGCAGGCGCCGGGTACCGCCGGGGCCGAGGCCCCGCGCACCGGGGACGACGAGGTGCCGGCCGTGCGCCCGTACGTCCTGTCGGCGAAGTCCCCCGAGGCGCTGGGCGGCCAGGCCGCCCGGCTCGCCCGGTGGCTGCGCGGCGGTGAGGCGCACCTCGCGGACGTCGCCTACTCGCTGGTGACCACGAAGGCGCGGCTCGACCACCGGGCGGTCGTCGTCGCGGGTGAGCGCGAGGAACTGCTGGCGGCACTGGACTCCCTCGCGGACGGCGGGGCGCCCGCGTCCGCCGTCACCGGCGCCCCGGCGCCCGGCCGGACGGCCTTCCTCTTCACCGGGCAGGGCAGCCAGCGGGCCGGGATGGGCCGCGAACTGCACGCGCGGTACCCGGTGTTCGCGGCGGCGTTCGACGCGGCCTGCGAGGAGCTGGACCGGCATCTCGACGGGCACGTCCCCCACCCGCTGCGCGAGGTGGTGTTCGCCGAGCCCGGTTCCGCCGAGGCCGGGGAACTGCACCGCACGGTGTACACCCAGTCGGCGCTGTTCGCCGTGCAGGTGGCGCTGTTCCGGCTGGTGGAGTCCTGGGGCGTGCGCCCCGACTTCGTCGCCGGGCACTCGATCGGCGAGCTGGCGGCGGCCCATGTCGCGGGCGTGTACTCGCTCGCCGACGGCGCCGCGCTGGTGGCGGCCCGCGGCAGGCTGATGCAGGCGCTGCCGGAGGGCGGTGCGATGGTCGCCGTGCAGGCGGCCGAGGACGAGGTGCTCGCGCTGCTGCCGTCCGACGGCCGCGCCGGGATCGCCGCGGTCAACGGGCCCGCCGCCGTGGTGGTCTCGGGCGACGAGGACGCCGTCCTGGAGGTCGCCGCGGCCGTCGAGGCCCTGGGCCGCAAGACCAAGCGGCTGCGGGTGAGCCACGCCTTCCACTCGGCCCGGATGGAGCCGATGCTGGAGGAGTTCCGCGCGGTGGCCGGGGCGGTGGCGTACGCCGAGCCCCGGATCCCGGTGGTGTCGACGCTGACCGGGTCGCTGGTCGGGCTCGACCGGCTGGGCTCGGCGGACTACTGGGCGGAGCATGTGCGCCGGCCGGTGCGGTTCGCCGACGCGGTGGGATACGTGCGGGCCGAAGGGGCCGGACGGTTCCTGGAGATCGGCCCGGACGCGGTGCTCACGGCGATGGCGCGGGAGACCGTCGACGCCCTCGCGGAGCAGGACGGCCCCGGGGCCGGCGAGGCGGTGTTCCTGCCGGGTCTGCGCCGTGAGCGCTCCGAGCCGGCGACGCTGCTCGCGGCGGTGGCCGGGCTGTACGTCCGCGGGGCGGAGACCGACTGGGCGGCCCTGTTCGAGGGCACGGACGCGCGGCGTGTCGCGCTGCCGGTGTACGCGTTCCAGCGGGAGCGCTACTGGGTGGAGATGCGGCCGGGCACGGCCGATCTCGGCTCGCTGGGTCTGGCGCCGGCCGGGCACCCGCTGCTCGGCGCGGTGGTGGAACTCCCGGACGGGCAGGGTGTGCTGGCGACCGGCCGGCTGTCACTGACGAGCAACCCGTGGCTCGCGGACCACGCCAAGTCGGGCACCGTCCTGGTGCCGGGCACGGCCCTGGTCGAGCTGGCCGTACGGGCCGGGGACCACGCCGGGGCGCCGGTGCTGGAGGAGCTGGTGCTCCAGGCTCCGCTGGTGCTGCCGGAGCGCGGCGGCGTCGAGGTACGGGTCCAGGTCGGCGCGGCCGACGACTCGGGGACGGGCCGCCGCCCGGTGGGCATCCACTCGCGGGCCGAGGACTCCGACGTCTGGACCCGGCATGCCGCCGGATCCGTCTCGGCGTCGCAGCCGGCGACCGCGGCCGGGCAGGCCGTGTGGCCGCCGGCCGGAGCGGAGGCCGTCGACGTGGACGGCTTCTACGAGCGGCAGGCCGCGGCGGGCCATGACTTCGGGCCCTCCTTCCAGGGTCTGGAGCGGGTGTGGCGGCGCGGCGAGGAGCTGTTCGCCGAGGTGGCGCTGCCGGACGAGGCCGCCGCCGAGGCGTCCGCGTACGGGCTGCACCCCGCCCTGCTGGACGCTGCCCTGCACACGACGAGCTTCGGGGCAGTGGCGGAGACCGAGCCCGGCCAGGTGCTGCTGCCGTTCGCCTGGAACGGGGTGACCCTGCACGCGGCGGGCGCGGCACGCCTGCGGGTGCGGATCACACCGCAGGGCAACGACGCCGTGGCGGTGGAGGCGTCCGACGCGACCGGGGCTCCGGTGGCGTCGGTGGGTTCGCTGGCCTTCCGGGCGGTGGATCCGGCGCAGTTGTCGGCGGGTGACGATCCGTTGCGGGACGCGTTGTTCCGTGTCGAGTGGCAGACGATCCCCACCCCCGACACCACCACCGGCACCGACTGGCCCGTCCTCGACCTCACCCACCGCACCGACGACGACGTCCGGACCCTCACCGCGCACGTGCTGGAAGCCGTCCAGGCCCACATCACCACCGACCCCGACGACACCCGCCTCGTGGTACTGACCCGCGACGCCCGCACCAACCCCGCACAAGCCGCCGTCCACGGACTCGTCCGCACCGCCCAGAACGAACACCCCGACCGCATCACCCTCATCGACACCGACACCGACACAACACTCCTCCCCCACGCCCTCGCCACCGGCGAACCCCAACTCGCCCTCACCCACAACACCCTCACCGTCCCCCGCCTCACCCGCACCACCCCACCGACCACGGCCACCAGCCCCCTCGACCCCCACGGCACCGTCCTCATCACCGGCGGCACCGGCACCCTCGGCGCCCTCACCGCCCACCACCTCATCACCCACCACCACATCACCCACCTCCACCTCATCAGCCGACGCGGACCGGCCGCCCCCGGCGCCCAACAACTCCACGACCAACTCACCGCACTCGGCGCCACCGTCACCATCACCGCCACCGACGCCACCAACCCCCAACAAGTCCAAACCCTCCTCGACACCATCCACCCCGACCACCCCCTCACCGCCGTCATCCACACCGCCGGCGTCCTCGACGACGCCACCCTCACCGCACAAACCCCCACCCACCTCGACACCGTCCTCACCCCCAAAACCGACGCCGCCCACACCCTCCACACCCTCACCCGACACCACCCCCTCACAGCCTTCGTCCTCTTCTCCAGCGCCGCCGGCACCCTCGGCAACCCCGGACAGGCCAACTACGCCGCCGCGAACACCTATCTGGACGCGCTGGCGGCCCGGCTGCGGGCCGAGGGCACGCCCGCCACGGCGATGGCCTGGGGTCTGTGGGAGGAGGCGAGCGGTATGACGGGCGAGCTGAGCTCCACGGATCTCCAGCGCGGCCGGCGGACCGGTATCACCGCGATGTCCACGCGGTTGTCGCTGGCGCTGTTCGACGCGGCGCTCGCCTCGCAGGACGCGGCGCTGGTGACGGCGCTGATGGATCTGCCCGAACTGCGCCGGCAGGCGGCGTCCGGCGAGGTTCCGCCGCTGCTGCGCTCGCTGGTGCGAGCGCCGCGCAAGGCGGCGCGGAGCGCGGCCGCCTCGGAGCAGTCGCTCACGGACCGACTGAACCCGCTGGCGGAGGCCGATCGCCTCGACGCGGTGCTGGAGGTGGTGCGCGGGGAGGCGGCGACGGTGCTCGGGCACCCCACGGCTCGTGCCATCGGTGCCGAGAACGCCTTCAAGGACCTCGGCTTCGACTCCCTGGCCGCCGTGGAACTGCGCAACCGGCTGGCGGGTGCCACCGGGGTGCGGCTGCCCGCGACCCTGATCTTCGACCACCCGACCCCGGCGGCGCTGGCCGCCCAGTTGCTGGAGGAGCTCGGCTGCACGGCGGCGGGCGCCGCGGGCGGCACGGGTGCGGACGGTGACGGGGTGCCGGCCGAACTCGCCCGGCTGGGCGAGACGCTGGCCGCGCTGCCGGGGGACGGGGCGGCACGCGCCCGTGTCGCGGCCAGGCTCCAGGAGCTGGCGGTGGCCCTCGGGGCGGCGCCGGCCCCGGTCCTCACGGACGACCTGTCCGGCCTCGACCTCGATGTCGCGACCGACGAAGAGATCTTCCAGCTCATGGACGGAGAACTCGGTCTGTCCTGATCCCCGCCAACCGATCGACACCCGAGCCCGTACGTCCATCGACGCCTTGCCATCGACGCCTGAAGGGGCAGACCCGGTCATGTCCAACGAGCCCAAGTCCAACGAGTCCGTGCGCGGTGCCGGTGCCGCTGCCGCCAGCGGCGGCTCCCCGGCCGGCGACCAGAAGCTCCGCGAGTATCTGAAGCGGGCCCTGGTCGACCTCAAGCAGGCGAACCAGCGCCTGCGGGAGGCGGAGGCCGCCAAGTCCGAGCCGATCGCCATCGTCGGGATGGCCTGCCGCCTGCCGGGCGGGATCACCACTCCCGAGGAACTGTGGGACCTGGTCGAACGGGGCGGGGACGCGGTCTCCGGCTTCCCCGAGGACCGGGGCTGGGACCTGGAGCGCCTCTTCGACGAGGACCCGGAGCGCAAGGGGACCTCGTACGTCCGGGAGGGCGGATTCCTCGACGCAGCACCCGAGTTCGACGCCGGCTTCTTCGGGATCAACCAGCGCGAGGCGCTCTCCATGAACCCCCAGCAGCGGCTGCTGCTGGAGACGTCCTGGGAGGCGGTCGAGCGCGCCGGGATCGACCCGGCCTCGCTCAAGGGCGACCGGGTGGGCGTGTACTCGGGCGTGATGTACCACGACTACGCGACCGACATGGAGAACGCGCCGGCCGAGGTCGAGGGGTATCTGAGCACGGGTACCGCGGGAGCGGTCGCCTCGGGCCGGGTGTCGTACACGCTGGGCCTGGAGGGCCCCTCGGTCACCCTGGACACGGCGTGCTCCTCCTCGCTGGTGGCCCTGCACCTGGCGGTGCGGGCGCTGCGCGACGGTGAGATCGACATGGCGCTGGCGGGCGGCGCCGCGATCATGGCGACGCCGGGTGTGTTCGTGGAGTTCTCCCGGCAGCGGGGCCTGTCCACGGACGGGCGCTGCAAGGCGTTCGCCGAGGCGGCGGACGGCACCGGCTGGGCCGAGGGCGTCGGCGTGCTGCTCGTCGAGCGGCTCTCCGACGCCGAACGGCTCGGGCACCGGGTGCTCGCCGTGGTCCGCGGCACGGCCGTGAACCAGGACGGCGCCTCCAACGGACTGACCGCCCCCAACGGCCCCTCCCAGCAGCGGGTCATCCGCGCCGCCCTCGCCGACGCCGGTCTCTCTCCGGACGAGGTGGACGCGGTGGAGGCGCACGGCACGGGGACCACCCTGGGCGACCCGATCGAGGCGCAGGCGCTGCTCGCCACCTACGGCAAGGGCCGGGACCGTGCCAGGCCGCTGTGGCTGGGCTCGCTGAAGTCGAACATCGGGCACGCGCAGTCCGCCGCCGGTGTCGCGGGCATCATCAAGATGGTCCAGGCGATGCGGCACGGGGTGCTGCCGAAGACCCTGCACGTGGACCGGCCGTCGACGAAGGTCGAGTGGTCGGCGGGTGCGGTGGAACTGCTCACCGAGGCCCGTGACTGGCCGGAGAACGACCGGCCACGCCGGGCCGCCGTGTCGGCCTTCGGCGTGAGCGGCACCAACGCCCACGTCGTGGTCGAGCAGGCGCCGGCGGCGGACGGAGCCCCGGCCGACGCGGCGATGCCGCCGGCCCACGGTGTCGTGCCGTGGATCCTCTCCGCGAAGTCCCCGGCAGCCGTGCGGGCCCAGGCGGCGCGGCTGGTCGCGGCGACCGAGGGCCTCGACGCCGGGGCCGTCGGACACACCCTGGCGCGGGCGCGCACGCTCTTCGGGGAGCGGGCCGTGGTGCTGGCGAAGGACCGGGACGGGTTCGTCCGGGGTCTTCAGGCGCTGGCGTCGGGTGAGCCGGCCGCGCACGTGGTCACCGGGACGGCCGACGTCGACGGCAGGACCGTCTTCGTCTTCCCCGGCCAGGGCCACCAGTGGACGGGCATGGGCGCCCGGCTGTACGACACCGATCCCGTGTTCGCCGAGGCGATCGACGCCGTCTCGGCCGCCTTCCGCTCCTACGTGGACTGGGATCTGGTGGATGTCCTGCGGGGTGCGGAGGGAGCGCCCGGCTTCGACCGGGTGGACGTCGTCCAGCCCGCCTCCTTCGCCGTCATGGTCGCCCTCGCCCGCCTCTGGCAGCACCACGGCATCACCCCCCACGCCCTCACCGGCCACTCCCAGGGCGAAATAGCCGCAGCCCACATCGCCGGCGTCCTCACCCTCGACGACGCCGCACGCATCGTCACCCTCCGCTCCCAGGCCATCGGCACCCACCTCGCCGGACACGGCGGCATGATGTCCCTCCCCCTCCCCCTCACCACCGCCGAGGAACACCTCACCACCTACGACGGACGCATCGAGATCGCCGCCGTCAACGGCCCCAACTCCACCGTCGTCGCCGGCGACCCCACCGCCCTCGACGACCTCCACACCCACCTCAACGCCGACGGCATCCGCGCCCGCAAAATCCCCGTCGACTACGCCTCCCACACCAGCCACGTCGAATCACTCCAACACGAACTCGCCACCCTCCTCGACGGCATCACCCCCCGCACCGCCGACATCCCCCTCCACTCCACCCTCACCGGCGAACTCATCGACGGCACCACCATGACCGCCGACCACTGGTACCAGAACCTCCGCCACCAGGTCCGCTTCGCCACCACCATCGAAAACCTCGCCCACACCGGACACCGCACCTTCATCGAAATCAGCGCCCACCCCGTCCTCACCATGCCCATCGGCGACATCCTCGACCAACACGCCGACACCCCCTGGACCACCACCGGCACCCTCCGCCGCAACGACGACACCCCCCACCGCTTCCTCACCAACGCCGCCGAACTCCACGTCCGCGGCACCACCCCCGACTGGACCACCCTCCTCACCCCACCCACCACCACACCCGACCTCCCCACCTACCCCTTCCAACGCACCCGCTACTGGCTGGAGCGCGGCGAGGGGACGGGCGACGTGTCGGCGGCCGGGCTCGACGCCGCGGAGCATCCGCTGCTGGGCGCGGTCGTGGAACTGCCGGACGACGCCGGCGTGCTGGTGACCGGTCTGCTCTCGCTGAGGACCCACCCGTGGCTCGCGGACCACGCGGTGTCGGGCACGGTCCTGGTGCCCGGGGCGGCACTGGTCGAGATGGCCGTCGGCGCGGCGGACCGGACGGGCGCGGAGCGCCTGGACGAACTGGTCCTGGAGGCACCCCTCGTGCTCCCGGCCACCGGGGCCCTGCGGGTGCAGGTGGCGGTCGGCGGACTGGACGAGCTGGGGCGCCGCCCGGTGACCATCCACACGCGGGCCGAGGACGCCGCCTCCTGGACGCGGCACGCGACCGGTTTCGCCGCGCCGGCCGAGGCCCGGCGGGCGGCGGCCCACGACTTCACGCAGTGGCCGCCGCGCGGGGCCGAGGCGCTGTCGGTGGCGGACTTCTACGACCTGCGCTTCGTGGCCGGCTACGAGTACGGGCCCGTCTTCCAGGGCCTGGAGCGGGTGTGGCGGCGCGGCGAGGAGCTGTTCGCCGAGGTGGCGCTGCCGGACGAGGCCGCCGCCGAGGCGTCCGCGTACGGGCTGCACCCCGCCCTGCTGGACGCTGCCCTGCACACGGCGGCCTTCGGCTCGGCGCCCCGGGACGGCGACTCGCGCACCCTGCTGCCGTTCGCCTGGAACGGGGTGACCCTGCACGCGGCGGGCGCGGCGCGCCTGCGGGTGCGGATCGCCCCGGGGGCGGGCGACGCGGTGAGCGTGGAGGTGGCGGACTCCGCGGGGGCGCCGGTCGCGACCGTCGAGAGCCTGGCCCTGCGGGCCATCGACCCGGCGCAGTTGTCGGCGGGTGACGATCCGTTGCGGGACGCGTTGTTCCGTGTCGAGTGGCAGACGATCCCCACCCCCGACACCACCACCGGCACCGACTGGCCCGTCCTCGACCTCACCCACCGCACCGACGACGACGTCCGGACCCTCACCGCGCACGTGCTGGAAGCCGTCCAGGCCCACATCACCACCGACCCCGACGACACCCGCCTCGTGGTACTGACCCGCGACGCCCGCACCAACCCCGCACAAGCCGCCGTCCACGGACTCGTCCGCACCGCCCAGAACGAACACCCCGACCGCATCACCCTCATCGACACCGACACCGACACAACACTCCTCCCCCACGCCCTCGCCACCGGCGAACCCCAACTCGCCCTCACCCACAACACCCTCACCGTCCCCCGCCTCACCCGCACCACCCCACCGACCACGGCCACCAGCCCCCTCGACCCCCACGGCACCGTCCTCATCACCGGCGGCACCGGCACCCTCGGCGCCCTCACCGCCCACCACCTCATCACCCACCACCACATCACCCACCTCCACCTCATCAGCCGACGCGGACCGGCCGCCCCCGGCGCCCAACAACTCCACGACCAACTCACCGCACTCGGCGCCACCGTCACCATCACCGCCACCGACGCCACCAACCCCCAACAAGTCCAAACCCTCCTCGACACCATCCACCCCGACCACCCCCTCACCGCCGTCATCCACACCGCCGGCGTCCTCGACGACGCCACCCTCACCGCACAAACCCCCACCCACCTCGACACCGTCCTCACCCCCAAAACCGACGCCGCCCACACCCTCCACACCCTCACCCGACACCACCCCCTCACAGCCTTCGTCCTCTTCTCCAGCGCCGCCGGCACCCTCGGCAACCCCGGACAGGCCAACTACGCCGCCGCCAACGCAGCCCTCGACGCCCTCGCCACCCGACTCCGCACCCACGGCACCCCCGCCACCTCCCTCGCCTGGGGTCTGTGGGGCGACGCGAGCGGGATGACCGGGCACCTGGGGAACGGTGACCAGGACCGCATGCGCCGTCAGGGCGCGTCCGCGCTGACCGCCGAGGAGGGGATGGCGCTGTTCGACGCCGCCCTGTCGCTGTCCGAACCGGCGCTGGTGACGAGCAAGATGAACTTCCCCGCTCTGCGGGCGGCGGCTGCCGAGGGCACCTTGCCGGTGATGTTCCAGGGACTCGTCCGGGTGCCGCGCAAGGCGGCCCACAGCGCGGGGCCCGCCTCCGGCGGGTCGCTCGCGGACAGGGTCGCGGGGCTGTCCCCGGCGGAGCGGCAGCGGGAGCTGCTGGACCTGGTGCGCGGCCGTGCGTCGACGGTGCTGGGCGATGTGCCGATCCGTGCGGACCAGCCCTTCAAGGATGTCGGCTTCGACTCGCTGACGGCGGTCGAGCTGCGCAACCGGCTGGCGAAGGAGACCGGGGTGCGGCTGCCCGCGACGCTGGTCTTCGACTATCCGACCCCGGCCGCGCTCGCCCGGCACCTGTGCGACGAGCTGGTGCCCGACACCGGTGCCGAAGAGGCGTCCTCGGCCGCGCCGGCGGCCGCCGTCCCCGGTGTGGCCGATGTGGAAGCCGCGGCGTCCGAGGAGCTCGGGCGGATCGCGGAGATGGACGCGGACGACCTGGTGGCCCGCGCGCTGGGTGCCATCGGCACCTGATCACCGACGAGGCAAGCGATGACCGACCGAACGCCGATTGTGGAGGATCCGATGGGTACGCCCAGCGACAACAGCGCCAGCACCACGGACAGCGCCAGACTGGTCGAGGCCCTGCGCGCCTCGCTCATGGAGAACGAGCGGCTCAAGCAGGAGAACCAGCGCATGGCGGCCGTCGCGCGCGAGCCGATCGCGATCGTCGGGATGGCCTGCCGCCTGCCGGGCGGGGTCGCCGGTCCGGACGACCTGTGGCGGCTGGTCGACGAGGGCCGCGACGCGGTGACCGGCTTCCCGGAGGACCGGGGCTGGGATCTGGAGCGCCTCTTCGACCCGGACCCGGAGCGCACCAACACCTCGTACGTCGGCGAGGGCGGCTTCCTGCACGAGGCGGGCGAGTTCGACGCCGGCTTCTTCGGGATCTCGCCGCGCGAGGCGCTGGCGATGGATCCGCAGCAGCGGCTGCTGCTGGAGTCGTCCTGGGAGGCGTTCGAGGGGGCGGGCATCGACCCGACCTCGCTCCAGGGCAGCCGGGTGGGCGTGTACTCGGGCGTGATGTACCACGACTACGCGCCGGATCTGGAGTTCTCGCCGAAGGGCCTCGAAGGGTTCCTGGGCACCGGGAACTCGGGCAGCGTGGCGTCCGGGCGGGTGTCGTACACGCTCGGGCTCGAAGGCCCGGCGATCACGGTGGACACGGCGTGCTCCTCGTCGCTGGTGGCCCTGCACCTGGCGGTGCAGGCGCTGCGCAACGGCGAGATCGACATGGCGCTGGCCGGCGGTGCGGCCGTGATGGGCACGCCGGGTGTGTTCGTGGAGTTCTCCCGGCAGCGCGGTCTGTCCACGGACGGGCGCTGCAAGGCGTTCGCCGAGGCGGCGGACGGCACCGGCTGGGCCGAGGGCGTCGGCGTGCTGCTCGTCGAGCGGCTCTCCGACGCCGAACGGCTCGGGCACCGGGTGCTCGCCGTGGTCCGCGGCACGGCGGTCAACCAGGACGGCGCCTCCAACGGCCTCACCGCCCCCAACGGCCCCTCCCAGCAGCGCGTCATCCGCGCCGCCCTCGCCAACGCCGGCCTCACCCCCGCCGACGTGGACACCGTGGAGGGCCACGGCACAGGCACCACCCTCGGCGACCCGATCGAGGCGCAGGCGCTGCTCGCCACCTACGGCAAGGGCCGCGAGGCCGAACAGCCTTTGTGGCTGGGCTCGTTGAAGTCGAACATCGGGCACGCGCAGTCCGCCGCCGGAGTCGCGGGCATCATCAAGATGGTCCAGGCGATCCGCAACGGCGTGCTGCCGAAGACCCTCCACGTCGACCAGCCCTCCACCAAGGTCGACTGGACCGCCGGAGCCGTCGAACTCCTCACCGAAGCCCGCGACTGGCCCGCACTCGGACGCCCGCGCCGCGCCGCCGTCTCCTCCTTCGGCGTCAGCGGCACCAACGCCCACGTCATCATCGAACAGGCACCCGCGGCCGACGAGGCACCGGCCGACGAGGCGATGCCGCCGGCCCACGGGGTCGTGCCGTGGATCCTCTCCGCGAAGGGCAACGCCGCCCTCCGCGCCCAGGCGGAGCGGCTGCTGACGGACGCCGGGCAGCAGGCGCCGGGGGACGTCGGGCACGCGCTGGCCTTCGGGCGCGCGCGCCTCGACCGCAGGGCCGTGGTCGTGGGCCGTGACACGGAGGAGCTGGCCGGCGGGCTGAAGGCGCTGGCGTCGGGTGAGCCGGCCGCGCAGGTGGTCACCGGGACGGCCGACGTCGACGGCAGGACCGTCTTCGTCTTCCCCGGCCAGGGCCACCAGTGGGCGGGCATGGGCGCCCGGCTCCACGAGACCAGTCCGGTCTTCGCCGAGGCGATCGACGCCGTCTCGGCCGCCTTCCGCTCCTACGTGGACTGGGATCTGGTCGACGTCCTGCGCGGTGCGGAGGGAGCGCCCGGCTTCGACCGGGTGGACGTCGTCCAGCCCGCCTCCTTCGCGGTCATGGTGGCGCTCGCCCGGCTCTGGCAGCACCACGGGGTCGTCCCCGACGCCGTCGTCGGCCACTCCCAGGGCGAGATAGCCGCGGCCCACATCGCCGGTGTGCTCACCCTGGACGACGCCGCGCGGATCGTCACCCTGCGCTCCCAGGCGATCGGCGCCCATCTCGCCGGACACGGCGGCATGATGTCGCTGCCGCTCCCGCTGGCCACCGCCGAGGAGCACCTCGCCGCCTTTGACGGACGCATCGAGATCGCCGCCGTCAACGGCCCCAACTCCACCGTCGTCGCCGGTGATCCCACCGCCCTCGACGAGCTCCACACCCGTCTCACCGGGGACGGGGTGCGGGCCCGCAGGATCCCCGTCGACTACGCCTCCCACACCAGCCATGTCGCGGCCATCCGCGACGAGCTCGCCGGCCTCCTGGAGGGCATCGCACCCCGTACCGCCGAGATCCCCCTGCACTCCACCCTCCTCGGCGAACGCATCGACGGCAGCACCATGAACGCGGGCTACTGGTACGACAACCTCCGCCACCAGGTCCGCTTCGCGGACACCGTGGAGCACCTCGCGCGCACCGGGCACCGCGTCTTCATCGAGGTCAGCGCCCACCCCGTGCTCACCATGCCCGTCGGTGAGCTGGCCGAGAGCGGCGCGGGCTCCCCCGGTGTGATCACGGGGTCCCTGCGCAGGGACGACGGCGGGCCCGACCGCTTCGCCGCGTCGCTGGCCGCCGTGCACGTCCGGGGTGTGGAGGTGGACTGGAGCCCGTTCTTCGAGGGCGCGTCCGGCCACCGGGCCGAGCTGCCCACCTACCCCTTCCAGCACCGTCACTACTGGCTCAAGACCTCGCGCAACCCGGGCGTCGAGGGGCCGGCCGACGACTTCGAGACCCTTCACGAGGAGAACGACATGACGTCCCAGGAATCGTTCGCCGAACGCTTCGCCGCCCTGCCGGAGGAGGAGCGCCTCGGCGCCCTGCTCGGTCTGGTGCGCGCCGAGACGGCCACGTCCCTCGGCTACGCCTCGGCCGACGAGGTCGACGACGACGAGGCGTTCTTCGACGTCGGCTTCAACTCGCTGACCGCGGTCGAGCTGCGCAACCGGCTGGCGGAGGAGCTCGGTGTCGAGCTGCCCGTGATGCTGCTGTTCGACCACCCGACGCCGGGGATGCTCGCCGAGTACCTGCTGGGCAAGGCCGCGGTCCCGGCCGACGCCTGACGGCACGTCGCTCCCCCGCACTCCCTCCCTCCCCGCCCCTGAAAGGCATGGACGACACGATGTTCGACATCGACGACTATCTGACCCGGCTCGGCCACTCGGGGCCGCGTCCGGCCGCGACCCTGGAGACCCTGCGGGTGCTGCACAAGCGGCACCTGATGACCGTCCCGTTCGACAACTTCCTCAACGAGGAGCGCGGCACCGCGATATGGGACGGTGTCGACATCGACGTCGACACCGTCTACAAGGAGGTCGTCACCGGCGGCCGGGGCGGTGTCTGCTACGAGCTCAACGGCCTGTTCCGGGCCCTGCTCGGTGCGCTGGGCTTCGAGGTCGTCGTGCTCAGCGCCGGTGTGCGCGGCGCGGACGGCGCCTTCGGCCCGGACATGGAGCACCTGTTCAACGGTGTGCGCGTCGACGGCGAGTGGTACCTCGCGGACGTCGGCTACTCGGGCCCCTCGCTGATCGAGCCGGTGCGGGTCGCGGAGGAGCCCCAGGAGCAGTACGGCACCCACTTCCGCGTCCTCGCGGCCGACGACGGCTTCCACTACCTGGAGCGCCGGCCGCGGGACGGCGAGTGGGCCGTGATCCACCGGTTCCGGCTGAAGCCGCGGGACTTCTCCGAGTGGCTCGACGCGTCCAACCCGGAGCTGGACGCGTACGCGCGGATGCTGGCGGCCAACGTCACCTACATCCGCGGACGGGCGCTGGAGAACGGTCAGATGACGCTGACCGGCCGGCGGCTGCTGACCGTCGAGGACGGCCGGGAGACGGTGCGGGTGCTGGTGAAGCAGCCCGACCTCGACGCCGTCCTGAAGACCATCCTGCTGCAGGACTGACCCCCCTCACGTCGGCGCGGGCCCCTCCCCGGGCCCGCGCCGGCACCGTCACTGGAAAGGAGTGCACGATGTCTGCGTCCGGTGTGAGCGCCCCCTGGTGGCCCGACGACGAGGCGGACCTGCTCGTCGTCGGGTACGGACCGGTGGGGCAGGTACTGGCGAACCTGATGGCCGAGCGGGGCCGCCGGGTGATCGTGGTCGAACGGCACGCCAAGCCCTACACGATGCCGCGCGCGGTGGCGTTCGACGGGGAGGCGGCCCGGATCCTGGCGGCGGCCGGGGTGGCGGACCACCTCGCCTCGGTCGGCGAGCCGTCGGGCGACTACATGTGGCGCAACGGCGAGGGCGAGGACCTGCTGTACATCGGCGCCGCCGAGGAGCACGGCCGCAACGGCTGGCCCGAGTCGACCTCGATGTACCAGCCCGGTCTCGAGGACGCGCTCATCGCGCGCGGCAAGCAGTTGCCGCAGCTCACGGTGTTGCGCGGCTACGAGGCCGTCGAGCTGACCGAGTCGGACGACGGCGTCGGGCTGACGGTCGAGGCGACGAACGGGATACGGCGGCGGCTGCGCGGCCGGTGGATCGTGGGCTGCGACGGGGCGAACAGCTTCGTGCGGCAGCGCATCGGCGGCGGCACCCGGGACCTGAACTTCCACCACGAGTGGCTGATCTGCGATCTGGTGCTGCACGACAGGCGCGAGTTCCGGCCGAACAACCTCCAGATCTGCGACCCCCGGCGCCCGCGCACGCAGGTGTCGGCCGGCCCGGGGCACCGCCGCTGGGAGTTCATGCTGCTGCCCGGTGAGCGCAAGCAGGACATGGACACCCGGGAGACGGCCTGGCGGCTGCTGTCGCTGTGCGGGATCACCCCCGACGACGGCGTCATGGAACGGCACGCCGTCTACACCTTCCAGGCGAGCACGGCGCAGCAGTGGCGCCGGGGCCGGCTGCTGATCGCGGGCGACGCGGCGCACCTGATGCCGCCGTTCGCGGGCCAGGGCATGAGCTCCGGCTTCCGCGACGCGGCGAACCTGGTGTGGAAGCTGGACCTGGAGATGACGGGTCTCGCCGACGAGTCGCTGCTCGACTCGTACCCGACGGAACGGCGGGCGCATGTGCAGCACGCCATCAACATGTCGGTGAACCTGGGCAAGGTGATCTGCCAGACCGATCCGAAGGCTGCGGCCGACCGGGACGAGGTGATGATCGCGGCCCGGGAGCGTAAGCTGGCGCGGCCTCAGCAGTCCCCGTTCCAGCCCCTGACGAAGGGGTTGCTGCTCCGGGACGACCGCGGCCGCCGGCTGCCCGGCTCGGGCGACCAGGTGCCGCAGCCGGTGGTGTCCCACGGCGTCGTGCGCGGGCTGTTCGACGAGGTCGTCGGACGGGGCTTCGTGCTGGTGTCGCGCGACGACCCCGAGACGTTCCTCTCCGCGGACCAGCGGGCCTTCCTGCGCGGGCTCGGCGCCCGGACGGTCCGGCTGCTGCCGGCGGGCACGCCGGCCGGGAGCGCGCCGCAGGGCGCCGTGGTCGACGCGGAGGGCACGTTCGGCGCCTATCTGGACGGCATCGGCGCGCGGACGGTCCTGGTGCGGCCGGACACCTATGTGTTCGGCGCGGCGGGCACGGCCGAGGAGGCCGGACGGCTCGTGGAGGCCCTGCGCGAGCAGCTGACGGCCCGTACGGCCGTACCGGCCGCGGCGGGCTGAGGCGCCCGGCGTGAGAGGCGGACGGTGGGTGTCCCGCGCGCGGCGCGCGGGCGGGGCACCCCGCTCCGGGCGTCCGCCCGGAGCACGGGACCGGCGCGGCGCCCCCGGGCCGTCAGCCGGCCAGTGCCGGTGTGCGGACGGCCGGGGGGCGTCAGCCGGCCAGTGCCGGTGTGCGGACGGCCTCGGGGGCGGCGGCGCCGTCGTAATCGGCCCGGGCGCGGTCGATCTCGTGGAGGTGGCGCTCCGCCCAGCCGGTCAGCGCCAGCAGCGAGTCGTACAGCTCACGGGCCATCGGGGTCGCGGTGTACTCGACCTTCGGCGGCACCGTGGGGTAGACCGTGCGCGTCAGCAGGCCGTCCCGTTCCAGATTCCGCAGGGTGAGGGTGAGCATGCGCCGGCTGATGCCCTTCACCTGACGCTCCAGCTCGGTGAAGCGGGCCGGGCCCTGCGTGGTGACCAGCAGGATGCCGATACTCCATTTGCCGCTCACCCGTCCGAGTACTTCGAGAACCGAACACGCGGCCTGCGCGGCAGGAGTTTCGCACTGCCGCACCGGGCTGACCTCGGTGGTCACATCGGTGTTCCCCTGGGACATGAAAGTGCCTCCTTCCGCTGCGCCTCATGGTCCCAGAGCATGGTCTCTGTAACAAGACGTGCACCATGTCAGCCCCTGTGCAGCTACGTCTTCGCGCACGCCGGTGACCGCCGGCACCCCTCCCCTTCTCCTCAGGAAAGAAGAGAGCCGTGACCCCACAGACCGGCACGACCAGTTCGCGCGGGCTGGCGCTCGCAACGCTCTGCACCATGCAGCTGATGATCATCCTCGACGGGACGATCGTCACGGTCGCGCTGCCGACCATCCAGAACGACCTCGACTTCTCCCAGGGCGGCCTGTCCTGGGTCGTCAACTCGTACCTCATCGCCTTCGCGGGCCTGCTGCTGCTCTCGGGCCGTCTCGGCGACCTGATCGGCAGCAAGAAGGTGTTCCTCGCCGGTCTGGTGACGTTCACGCTCGCCTCGCTGCTCTGCGGCATCGCCACCAACCAGGAGATGCTGATCGGCGGCCGATTCCTCCAGGGCGTCGGCGCGGCACTCGCGTCCGCTGTGGTGCTCGGCATGATCGTGGGCCTCTACCCGGAGCCCGCCGAGCAGGCCAAGGCCATGGGCATCTACAGCTTCGTCTCCGCGGGCGGCGCCTCCATCGGCCTCATCGCCGGCGGTGTGATCACGGACGCGCTGGGCTGGCACTGGGTGTTCCTCATCAACCTGCCGATCGGCGCGATCGCCCTGGTCGCCGGGATCAAGCTGCTGGCCACGACCTCCGGGCTCGGGCTGCGCGCGGGTGCCGACGCCATCGGCGCCGTCCTGGTGACGGCCGGTCTGTCGCTCGGCGTCTTCACCATCTCGCAGGTCTCGGAGGACCACTACAGCGCCGCCGAGCTGGGCGTCTACGGCGCGGTCTCGGTCGTCCTGCTCATCGGCTTCCTGATCCGCCAGGCGAAGGCGGCGCGCCCGCTGCTGGCCCTGCGCATCTTCCGCAACCGCGAGATCAGCGGAGCCAACATCGCCGTCGTCCTCGTCTTCTCGGCGGGCTTCGGCTTCCAGTTCCTCAACGCCCTCTACCTCCAGCGGGTCCTGGGCTTCGACTCGATGCAGACCGGTCTCGCCTTCCTTCCGGCGCCGCTGGTCATCGGCACCATGTCGCTGTTCTTCACGGCGAGGCTGACCGCGCGCTTCGGCACCCGCCGGGTGCTGCTGACCGGTCTGCTGTTCCTCGGCGGCGGTCTGCTGCTGCTCAGCCGGGCGCCCGTCGACGGCAACTACTGGGTGGACGTGGCCCCGACGCTGGTCATCCAGGGCTTCGGCATGGGTCTGACGGTCCCGTCGGTCATCATGCGGGCCATGTCCGGTGCCGCCCCGGCCGACGCCGGACTCGCCTCCGGCCTGAACAACACCGCGCAGCAGGCCGGTGCCGCGGTCGGTCTCGCGGTGCTCGCCACCGTCGCGACCTCGCGCAGCAACACCCTGGTGTCCGAGGGCACCGCGCAGATCCAGGCGCTGCGGGACGGATACAGCCTGGCCTTCGTGTTCGCGGCCGGCTTCGTCTTCCTGGCCTGGCTCGTCACCTTCTTCGTCCTGCGGGACAAGGCCCCCGTGGCGGGGGCCGGCGCGGGTGAGAACGCGCCGGGCGGCGAGGACGACGCGGTGCGCGACACCACCGTCAAGGCCGTGGTCGTGCACTGACCGAGTGGACGGCGGCGGCAACCGAGCGGGGCGTGACCGGAGTTCACCGGTCACGCCCCCGTGCCGTTGGCAGACTCGCAACGAACCCGACATGACATGACACGACAGAGAACACAGACGAAAGGTGACCGACGTGGCGGACAGGATCCGTGTGGGAGTGGTGGGAGCGCACGCCGAGCGGGGCTGGGGGCGGGGCATCCATCTGCCGGCGCTGTCGGCTCTCGCTGACGACTACGAGATCACGGCCGTCGCCGGGACCAGCCGGGAGTCCGCCGAGGCCGCGGCCGGTACCTGGGGTGCCCGGCACGCCTTCGACGACGCCCGGGCGCTGATGGAGCACCCCGAGGTCGACCTGGTCACGATCGCGGTGCAACTCCCCCAGCGGGACGGCCTGGTGGAGGCGGCGGTCGCCGCGGGCAAGCACGTGTACAGCGAGTGGCCGCTGGCGCTGGACGCCCCGACCGCGGAACGCTTCCGCGACGCGGCCGAGAAGGCGGGCGTGCGGCACGCGGTGGGGCTCCAGAGCCGCCACCACCCGGCGGTGCGCCTGCTGCGCGACCTGGTGGCGGACGGGATCGTCGGGGAGGTCCTCTCCACCTCGCTGTCGTACTCGCTGTCCACCCCGACGGTCTGGTCGCAGCGGTACGCGGCGCTGTTCGACCACACCAAGGGCGTCAACCACCTGGCCGTCGTGGCCGGGCACTCGATGGACATGTACCGGTACGCCGTCGGCGACTTCACCGAGCTGTCGGCGACGCTGACGACCCGCATCCGGAGCGTCACCATGGAGGAGACGGGCGAGGAGCTGGAGGTGACCTCGCCCGACCAGATCGTGGTGGGGGGCCTGCTGGAGTCCGGCGCCGCGTCGTCGGTGCACTTCATGACCGGCGGCCCGCACGGCGACGGGTTCCGCATCGAGGTGCACGGCTCGGCGGGGCGGCTGGTGCTGCGCTCCACCGACGACTCCCTCGTCGGCCCGGAGTTCGTCCTCACCCACGCCATGGGCGGCCGGCCGCCCGTCGAGATCGCGGTCCCCGCGAGCTACCTGCCGCTGCTGCCGCAGGCGCCCGCGCCGGTGCGCAACGTGCACCAGGTGTACACCGACCTGGCGCGGGCGATCCGCACGGGCGAGCCGCACGAGCCGGACTTCGGGACGGCGGCGCGGATGCACCGGGTCATCGACGCCGTCAAGGAGTCCGCGGCGACGGGTGAACGCCGCCGGCTCACCCACCCCTCCGCCTGATCCCGCCCGCACCGGTGCCCCGGCCCCCGCCCCGCGGGGACCGGGGCACCGGTGCGGGTGCGGGGATCACGGGGCGCACGGCCCGTGCGCGGCCCGGGCCCCGGCCGACGCGCGGCGCGCACCGGCCGGACGTACGGGGGTCACCGGCCCGCGTACGGCGCGGGGGCACGCCTGCACGGGGCGCACGGCCCGCGTGCCGCCCGGACACCGGCCGACGCACGGGGCGCACCGACCCCCGTACGACTCGGGGCGGGCACGCGTCGCGTACCACTCGGGGCGGGCCCGCCTGGCTCACGGCGCGGGGCGGGCCCGCGTCGCGTACGACTCGGGGCGGGCACGCGTGGCGTGCGGCGTACGGCGGGGCACGCGTGCGGGGCCGCCTCCGTGGTGGAGGCGGCCCCGGGGTGCGCTGCGGCGGAGCGTCAGGACGGGCCGGCGGCGGACGTCTTCGACGCCGCCAGGGCCGCCCTGCGGCGGGCCTGGCGGGCCTTGTGGCGTGCGCCGGAGCCGCGTTCGACCAGCCACCACTCGGCGAAGAGCAGCGGCAGGATCCAGCCGGGCCACGACGCCAGACCCGCCCGCGCCTGGCCCCAGGCGATGAGCTGGGCGATGTCCTGGGTGTCGGGCTGGGGCAGGATGGTGTAGTCGTAGACCACCCCGAGGATCCGGCTGAGGATGATGGACAGCGTCAGCGCGAAGCTGCGCACCATCCATCGCCGGTGGTCGTCGAACCGCCGCTGCCTGGCCATCCGGTAGCCCGCGACCGCGGTGCCGACCCACAGCACCGAGGTCATGATGGTCGACATCTGCATCGACAGCCCCGAGGGGCTGACGAGGGCGACGGCGACGCCGGAGACACCGGCGGGCAGCACCCCCGCCACCAGGTACAGGCGCCCGCTGAAGCGGTGCACCTTCGGATGCCGCTGCCGCAGGGCGGGCCACACCTGGAGGCAGCACGTCACCAGGGCGACCGTGCCGAACACGACGTGCGCCACCAGCACCGCGTAGTGCCACGGGTGTCCGGCCGCCGGGGGGATCTTGGAGTCGGCGGGGTCGAGGGTGAGGTACCGCGGCACGGCCATGGCGATGAACACCGCGCTCACCAGGGCCAGGGGTCCCACCCAGGGGCGACGCCACCAGTGCGGGGACGGGGCGGGGCCGGCCGCGGGTCTCTCCGCGGGGGCGGCCTGCTCCGGTTCGGTCGTCGTGATCGTCACGGCCGTTCTCCCATCGTGTCAGTCAGTCGGCGGCCGCGAGGGTTTCGCCGGTTGCCATGTCGGTGATCCGGATGGCCCGGTAGGGGCAGTAGTCGGCGGCGTCGAGCACGTCCTCGTCGGGCTCGATGCCCGTCTCGGTGGGCTCGGCCTTGCCGCCGACGAGACGGAAGCGGTCGGGCAGGGTGCCGTTGCACAGGCCGGCGCCCATGCAGGCCCGCTGGTCGACCTCGATGTGCCAGGTCATGAGGTCACCACCGCACGGGCAGCGCGGCCACACCGCGCACCACGTGGTCGGACTTCCACGGCACCTCCTCGGCCGGCACCGCCAGTTCCAGGCTCGGCAGGCGGCGCAGCAGGGTGCCGAGCGCGACCTGGAGTTCGAGCCGGGCGAGCGGGGCGCCGAGGCAGTGGTGGATGCCGTGCCCGAAGGCGATGTGCGGGTTGTGCTTGCGGGTCAGGTCCAGCTCCTCGGGAGCCGCGAAGACGCGCGGGTCGCGGTTGCCGACGGCGGGGAAGATCATGACGGCCTCGCCGGCCTTCACGAGCTGTCCGCCGACCTCGATGTCCTCGACCGCGATGCGGGTGTTCTCCGAGTAGGGGCTGAGCGGGGTGACCCGCAGCAGCTCCTCGATGGCGGTCGGCAGCAGCTCCGGTTCGGCGACCAGGCGCTCCCACTGCTCCCGCCGGCTGAGCAGGATGTAGAGGTGGTTCGCGAGCTGGTTGGCGGTGGTGTGGTGGCCGGTGGCGAGGAGCGCGATCGACATGGTGATCAGCTCCTCCTCGCTGAGCCGGTCCTCCTCGTCGCGCGCGGCGACGAGGGCGGACAGCAGGTCGTCGCCCGGCTCGGCGCGGCGCTTGGCGATCAGCGAGCCCATGTACTCGGGCAGCTTCTCGAAGCGGGCCTCGTTCATCTCCTCGAGCGTGTGCTCGTTGCCGATGGTCAGCCAGGTGTCGATCCAGCCGCGGAACTTGTAGTGGTCCTCCAGCGGCACCGCGAGCATCTCGCAGATGACGGTGATCGGCAGCATCCAGGCGTACTGGGAGGCCAGGTCACCGGTCTTGCCGGAGGCGATGAGGCGGTCCAGCAGGTCGTCGGCGATCTGCTGCGCGCGGGGCCGTATCAGCTCGACCCGGCGGACGGTGAACGCCTTGGCGACCAGCTTGCGCAGCCGGCCGTGCTCCGGGTCGTCCATGGAGACGATGTTCTGCTCCTCGAACGCCTTGCGGACGCGCGGGACGTCCTTGCCGACGGTCGCGGCGCGGCTGAAGCGCGGGTCGGCGAGCACGACCTTGATGTCGGCGTGCCGGGTGGCGAGCCACGCCTCGCCGCCGTACTGCATGTCCACGCGGGTGAGCGCCTGTTCGGCGCGGACCTCGGCGTAGCGGGGGTGGAGGTCGGTGGCGACCGGCTCCCCGAAGGGGTAGGCCGGTGCGCCGTGCATGGGGCAGCCCGGCGGAGGCACGGCCGCCGTCGCGCTGGATCCGGTGGTGTCCTGGTCGGTGACCGTCATCGTCGGGTCGCCTCTCTGTCCTGGTGGGTGATGTCGGTTCAGTTGCCGATGGCGCGCGGGTGGTCGAAGAAGCGGTACGGGTCGTACGCCCTCTTCAGCCGCTTGAGGCGGTCGTAGTTGACGCCGTAGTAGGCGTTCTGCCAGTTGTCGAGGTACATGTCCGGGAAGTTGATGTAGGAGTGGCCCCCGGACAGCGGGTTGATCACGTTGAAGCCGGTGGTGGCCCAGCCCACGGCGGCGTTGACGTCCTCGTCGGTGGGCGAGGCGTCCGGCAGGGCGACGCCGTAGCCGATGTGGAAGAGCGCGCCGCGGTGCACGAACGCGGTGTCGGTGGGCGCCTTGTCGCCGACGGCGCCGCCGAGGCCGACGAAGCTCAGGTAGCGGGTCTGGCCGGTGCGCGGCGCCGACTCGAAGGCGGCGAGCGCGGCGGCGGTCCCGGCGGTGCCGAGCGGCTGGTCGACGATGCGGGCGCGCATCCGCTGCCACAGGGTGCGCGGGTGGGAGCCGCCCTCGGCGAGGCCGTAAACGTACTGCATGCCGTCGGCGAACGGCAGGTCGAGGACCTTGCTGGTGGCGGGGGTGGAGCCGACCAGTCCGGCGAGCTCGGCGAGGCCGGCGTCGGCCTCCTCCTTGGTGCCGTAGTAGGCGCCCTGCTGGAGGACGATCGGCGGGTTGCCGGAGCCGGCGTCCGGCTGGATCACGATGACCTGGCCGGTGCTGTTGCGCGGGGTGGTCCGGTACCACTGCTGCCAGGTGTCGAGGAACTTCTCGGCGTCGTCCCAGCTCCAGATCTGCTCGTAGAAGACCATCCGGGGCACGGAGATGGGGCGCATCTCGACGTCGACGAGGACGCCCCAGTTGCCGCCGCCGCTGCCGCGCAGCGCCCAGAAGAGGTCGGGGTTGGAGCGCTCGGAGGCGGTGACGAGGCGGCCGTCGGCGAGGACCACCTTGGCGGAGACCATGCGGTCGGAGCCGATGCCGAAGGGGCGGCTCTGGTAGCCGACGCCGCCGCCGGAGTAGTAGCCGCCGACGCACACGTCGTGGCAGGTGCCGGTGACCATGCCCTGGCCGTACTGCTTGAGGACGCCGAGCGCCTCGATGCTCTGGGTGCCGGGGCCCACGTGGACGGTGGGCGAACCGCCGCCGGTGACGTGGTTCATGCGGCGGACGTCGAGCACCAGGCCCTCGCCGGTGGACCAGCCGGCGAAGTTGTGGCCGCCGCTGCGGGTGCGCAGTGTGAGGCTGTTGTCCTGGGCGAAGCGGACGACGGCCTGGACGTCGGCGGGGGTCTCGCCGTAGACGATGCCGGCGGGGGTGACGGCGTCGTACTCGCCGATGGCGAGCTGCTTGGAGGCGTCGTAGGCGGCGTCGCCGGGCAGCACGACATCGCCCTGGATGCGGGAGCGCAGGGCCGACCAGTCGGGGCACCGGCGCCGGCCGGCGGCCGGTGCTCCGGCGGCAGGTGCTCCGGCGGCCGCCCCGGTGGCGACCGTCGCGGCGAGGACGCCGCCGGCGCGGAGCAGATTCCTTCGATCGAGCATGGTTGCTTCCTCCGGAGATGGTGTCGTGCTGTCACTTGCACGCGTCGTCGAATGCGCACGTCGTCGGATGGGCGGTCGGATGTGCACGTTGTCGGATGTGCGCGAGAACCGTATTCGGCGGCGGATCCGGCCGTATTCCCCTAGCACCCCCCTCAGTTCGCCTCCCGCGACACCCTCCGCGAATTCAGGGTTTTCGCGGGATGGCCTGTTCCGTACGCTCTGGGCGCCGGGGAATTCCCCCGCCTCGCCAGCGAAGGAGATCGGCCGTGCCCGCAACCGTTCCGAGTGTGGACACCGATCCGCACATACGTGGCCGCAGCAAGCTTCCGTCCCTCACGGGCATGCGGTTCTTCGCCGCTCTTCTGGTGTTCTTCATCCACGCGCTCCAGCCGATCGGGCCGGTCGACCCCACGGGTCCGGTGAATCCGTTCGCGGACCAGGACATCGCGCAAGGGCTGCTGGAATTCTTCGCACCCGCCGGTTATCTGGGGGTGTCGTTCTTCTTTCTGCTGAGCGGATTCGTCATCACCTGGTCGGTGAAGCCGGGTGAAAGGCTGACGGCCTACTGGCGCCGGCGCGTCGTGAAGATCTTCCCGAACCACATCGTGATGTGGGCCGCGGCGATGATTCTCTTCGCGTCCGCCTACACTCCGGTGAGCACCTGGCTGCCGAATCTTTTCCTGGTGAATTCCTGGATCAACAAGTTCGATGTCCAGATGAGTGTGAACGCGCCGGCCTGGTCGCTCTGTGCCGAGCTGCTGTTCTATCTGGCGTTCCCGCTGCTGCTGCTCGGTGTGCGGCGGATCCGGGCGAGCCGGCTGTGGTGGTGGGCGGCGGGTGCCGCGCTGTCGACGGTCGGTGTGGCGCTGGTGACGACGTATCTGATCCCGGACACCCCCCGTTCGCCGATGATCCCGATCTCGACGACGCAGATGTGGTTCAACTACACCTTCCCGCCGATGCGGATGTTCGAGTTCCTGCTGGGCATGCTGCTGGCGCGGATCGTGATGGCGGGACGCTGGCCGCGGATCGGTGTCGTGCCGGTGCTGGGGCTGCTCGCGGCCGGGTACGCCGCGGCGATGTACGCGCCAGCGCCGTACAACTTCGTCTCCGTCACGGTGGTGCCGTTCGGTGTCGCCATCGCGGCCGCCGCGTCCGCCGACGTCCGCGGGGTGAAGACGTACCTGGACGGTCCGGTCATGCAGTGGCTGGGCAATGTCTCCTTCGGGTTCTACCTGTGCCAGGGCGTGGTCATCTTCTGGGGCCGGCAGGCCCTGCTGGGCAACGGGACGTACAGCACCCCGGTGGCCGTCCTGGTGATGGCGGGGATGTTCGTGGCGACGCTGCTCGCGGGCTGGTTCCTCTACGCCTGTGTGGAGACCCCGGCGATGAAGCTGTGGAGCAGGCCGCGCAAGCGGGCCGGCGCGGTGCCTCCGGTGCCCGCCGCGGCCCCCGCGGAGCCGGTCGCGGCCCCGGCCGCCGAGCCGGTCGCGACGGTGTCGGCCGGCGGCGCCCCGGCGCGCCCCTGAAAGCCGCCCGTGCCCGCACATCCCCCGCCGGGCACGGGTGAGGCGGTCCGTCCGGGTGTGGTGCGGCGGACGGGCCGCCGGCGCCCGGTGGATGCGGAAGGCCCGCATCCACCGGGCGCCTTCCGCTGTTCAGCCGCGCATCAGCTCGGCCACCAGGAAGGCCATCTCGACCGACTGCTCGGGGTTGAGCCGGGGGTCGCAGTTGGTCTCGTAGCGGGCCGCGAGCGAGGCGTCGTCCAGCCGGCGGGCTCCGCCGAGGCATTCGGTGACGTGGTCGCCGGTGAGCTCGATGTGCAGCCCGCCGGGATGGGTGCCGAGTGAGCGGTGGACCTGGAAGAAGCCCTGCACCTCGTCGAGGATGTCGTCGAAGTGGCGGGACTTGTACCCGCTGGCGGTCTCCTTGGTGTTGCCGTGCATGGGGTCGCACTGCCAGATCACCCGGTGGCCGGTCGCCGTGACCTTCTCCACGATGGCCGGCAGCACGTCGCGGACCTTGTCGCGGCCCATGCGGCTGATCAGGGTGAGCCGGCCGGGCCTGCTGTCGGGGTCCAGCCGCTCGACGTACTCCACGGCCTGTTCCGGCGTGGTGCCGGGGCCGATCTTGACGCCGATGGGGTTGGCGAGCATGGACGCCAGGGCCACATGGGCCCCGTCGAGCCGGCGGGTGCGCTCCCCGATCCACAGGAAGTGCCCGGAGAGCCCGTAGAGGCGGGACCTGCCGTCGTCGCCCTCCGCGGTGCGCAGCATGGCCCGTTCGTAGTCGAGGAGCAGGGCCTCGTGGCTGGCGTACACCTCGGTGGTGTGCAGGGCGCTGTGGTCGGCCTGGCAGGCGGACATGAAGCGCAGGCCGTCGTCGATGTCCGCGGCGAGGGCGCGGTAGCGCTCGCCGGCCGGGGAGTCGCGGACGAAGTCCTGGTTCCAGCCCTGGACGCGCCCGAGGTCCGCCGCGCCCGAGGCCATCATGGAGCGCACGTGGTTGAGGGCGGCCGCGGAGTGGGCGTAGGCGCTGAGCATCCGGGCGGGGTCGGCGACCCGCGAAGCGGGCGTGGGCGAGGCGGAGTTGACGATGTCGCCCCGATAGACGGGGAGGTTGAGGTCGTCGGTGGCCTTGGAGCGGGGCTTGGCGTACTGGCCCGCGATGCGGCCGACCTTGACCACGGGCAGGCTGGCGCCGTAGGTGAGGACGACGGCCATCTGCAGCAGGGTGCGGATGTTGGCGCGTACGTGGTCCTCGGTGTTGCCGGCGAACGTCTCGGCGCAGTCGCCGCCGTGCAGCAGGAACGCGCGTCCGTGGGCCACGTCGGCGAGGCGCCGGTGCAGCCGGTCGACCTCACCGGGCAGGACGAGCGACGGCATGCGTTCGAGGGTCTCGCGCACCTCGGTGACGGCGCCGGTGCGGGGGTAGTCGGGCTGCTGGGCAGCCGGGCGGGCGAGTGCGTCGGTCACCCGGGCCGCCACTGCGGGCGGCAGCGTCCCGGCCGCCTCACGCGGGCGGGTGACGGTCTCTATGAGTGCTGGCATGCGGTGGAGCGTAGGGAGGCCCGGCGAGGGGGCGGCCACCCTCCGGTAATCAGGTCTCCACTGCCGCCGGGGCGGGTTCCCCGCCGGTCGCGAGGGGCCCCGGAGCGCCGGTGCCGGGGCCGTCGAGGGCGAAGAACTCCCGGTAGAGGGCGAGCTGTTCGGCGAGCATGGGCGCGCCGGGGTGGACGGGCAGGCCGCACGCCTCCGCCGCCGCCAGCAGCGCGGTGCGGCGCGGCTTCATGACGATGTCGGCGACGAGGGTTCCGGGGCGCAGCCGGTCGGGGGCGAACGGGAGCGGGTCGTCCGGGCGCAGCCCGAGGGGGGTGGCGTTGACGGCGATGTCCGCGTCGACGGGGCCGTCCGCCCCGTGGACGCGGCCGGGCCAGGTGGGGGCGAGGCGTTCCACGAGGCGCTGCACGCGGGCGGTGTCGGTGTCCCAGACGGTGACCCGGGCGCCGGCCAGCAGCAGGGCGACGACGATGGCGGAGCCCGCTCCCCCGGCGCCGGCGACGCAGACGGTGGCGGTCTCGGGCCGGTGCCCCGCGGCGCGCAGGCCGCGGACGAAGCCCGCACCGTCGAAGTTGTCGGCGTACCAGCGGCCGTCGGGGCCGCGCCGCAGGGCGTTGGCCGAGCCGCTGAGGCGGGCCGCGGGGCTGATCTCGTCGGCGAAGCGGAGGCAGTCGGCCTTGTGCGGCACGGTGATCAGCAGCCCGTCGAGGTTCCGGACGCGCTGGAGGCCGGGCACGGTGGTGTCCAGGTCGCCGGGGCGCACATGGACGGGCACGAGGATCGCGTCGGTGCCGAGGCGGGTGAAGAGCGGGTTGAGCATCGCGGGCGCCTGCACCTGGGCGACCGGGTCGCCGAGCACGGCGTAGAGCCGGGTCGTGCCGGACACGGCGGGGGCGCCGGGCCGGGCCGGGGGCGCGTCCTGTGCGGCGAGGTCCGTACCGGTCACCGTTGCCTCCCTGTTCGCCCTGGCCGCGGCGGTGCGCCGGGGCGCCGGGCGCCGGGCCCCGCATCGCCGACGACACTAGGCGGGCCACGGCCGGGCGGGCATCCCCTCAGACCCCCCTGTGTGGGCGCCGCCCGGCCGATAAATCATGACGATTCGGGGCTAACAGCCCATTGACCTGCCGCCGGGACGGGCGTTCCATGGACATAAAGGACAGATAAGGCTGCGACAGGAGGCGGCCCGCCATGACCACCCGTTCCGACATTTCCCAGCACCCGGACCTCGCGGAGATGCGCTCCCGCTTCGAGCGCGCGACGTCCAACCCCGCGGCCCAGGGCGTCGAGGCCCTGGCCCTGCTCACCGGCGTCTACCTGGCGGCGTCGCCGTGGATAGCGGGCTTCAGCGGGCTGACCGGTCTCGCTGTGACCAACCTGATCCTCGGCATCGCCTACTGCGTCTGCATGAGCGGCTTCGCGTCGGCGTACGAGCGCACCCATGCCATGGCGTGGGCGGCCTGCGCCATCGGCGCGTTCACGATCGTCTCCCCGTGGGTCGTCTCGGGCGACGTGTCCACCACGCGCACGGTCGTCAACAACGTGATCGTCGGAGCCGTCGCCCTGCTCTGCGGTCTCGCGATGGCCGCCGGCGGCCGCGGCGGGCGCAAGCCGACCATCGGCCCCTCGTCGATGAGCTGAGCCACCCCCGCGCGGCGTCGCGCCGCTCCGGACGGGGGCCCCGGCACCTGCCGGGGCCCCCGTCCGGAGCGGTCGCGGTCAGGGCGCCGGCATCCCGCCGCCGCCCTTGAGGCGTTCCAGGTCGTCGGCGCGGACCTTGATCGCGAACAGCGCGATGACGGCGGCGACCACGGCGAAGATCGCCGCCGCGACGAAGGCCGCCGAGACGCCGGCGGTCAGCACCTCGTACGACCACGGCGGCGGCAGCTGCCCGCTGCGCTCGAACCGCAGGCGCTCCGCGGGGCTCGCCTGCGCGAGGAAGGCCGGGATCTGCTGGTTCAGCTCGCGGGTGGTGGCGGCGCCGGAGACCGTGACCAGGATGGAGAGCCCCAGCGAGCCGCCGACCTGCTGCGTGGCGTTGAGCAGCCCGGAGGCGGCGCCCGATTCGTGCACCGGCACCCGGGACAGCGCCATCAGGGTCAGCGAGACGAAGAGCATGCCCATGCCGAGGCTGAAGACCAGCATCGGCCCCAGGATGCTGCCCGCGTAGGTGGAGTCGACGTCCGTCATCGTCAGCCAGCCGAGCCCCGCCGCGGCCAGCAGCGCGCCCGTCACCATGAAGGGTTTGGGCCCGTAGCGCGGCAGGAGCTGCGAGGCGAGGCCGGCTCCGATCGCGATCACGGCGCTGACCGGCAGGAACGCCACCCCGGCCTGGATCGGGCTGAAGCCGAGGACGTTCTGCACGAAGAGGGTCAGGAAGAAGAACATGCCGAACATCGCCGCGGCGAGGCAGAGCATGATGCCGTACGTGCCCGCGCGGTTGCGGTCGGCGAACATGTGCAGCGGGGTGATCGGCTGCTTCGAGCGCCGTTCGACGGTGATGAAGAGGCTCAGCAGGATCACCGCGGCGGCGAAGGAGGCGAGGGTCAGCGGATCCCGCCAGCCGTCCTGTCCGGCCCGGATGAATCCGTAGACCAGTGAGGCCATGCCCAGGGTCGAGGTCAGCGCGCCGAGGACGTCGAAGTTGCCCGGATGGCGCTCGGACTCCTTGATGAAGCGCGGTGTGGCGGCGGCGATCAGCAGCCCGATGGGCACGTTGACGAAGAGCACCCAGCGCCAGTCCAGCCACTCGACGAGCACCCCGCCCGCCAGTAGCCCGATCGCGCCGCCGCCCGCCGAGACGGCCGCGAACACACCGAAGGCCCGGTTGCGCTCCGGGCCCTCCTTGAACGTGGTGGTGATCAGGGCCAGCGAGGTCGGCGAGGCGATGGCGCCGCCGACGCCCTGGAGGGCGCGGGCGCCGAGGAGCTGGCCGCTGTTCTGCGCGAGGCCGCCCAGCAGGGAGGCCAGCACGAACAGCAGCACACCGAAGATGAATACCCGCCGTCTGCCGAGGATGTCGCCGGCGCGTCCGCCGAGCAGCAGCAGCCCGCCGAAGGTCAGTGTGTAGGCGCTGACCACCCAGGACAGGGTGGTGGTGGAGAAGCCCAGATCGCTCTGGATGTGGGGCAGGGCGATGTTCACGATGGTGATGTCGAGGACCACCATGAGCTGACAGGAGGCGAGGACCAGCAGCGCCATCCCGTGTCCGCCGCCCTTGCCGGGGGCGCTGTCCTGAGCGGTTGTCGCGGGCTGCGGGGTCGTCATGAGCACCCTGCCTCGGTGGCCGGACATCCCCTGCCGCGGGCGTCACCCCTACGGCAGGTTTGCGGACGGGACCGTCCACTGTTCGACGTTAAGCCCGCCCCCCGGGCGTCACCACTCGATCAGGGGAGCACCGCCGTCCCGTCGACCTCGACGAGGCACTCCTCGTCCCACAGCCGGACCACGCCGATCACCGCCATCGCCGGGTAGTCACGGCCCGCCACCCGGCGCCAGACGCGGCCCAGTTCGGCGGCGTGGGCCCGGTAGTCGGCCACGTCGGTGGCGTAGACGGTGACCCTCGCCAGGTCGTGGGGCGTCCCGCCGGCCGACGCGAGGGCGGTGAGGAGGTTGGTGAGGGCCAGTTCGAACTGTTCCGGCAGCGTGCCGCCGACGACCTTGCCCTCGCCGTCCAGGGCCGTCTGGCCGGCGAGGAACACCAGCCGGGAGCCGGTGGCGGTGACCGCGTGGGAGAACCCGGCGGGCGGCGCGAGCTCCGCCGGGTTGTGCCGGTGCAGACTCATCCGGTGGCCTCCTCGGCACGCGCGTGCCGCGCGTACAGCTCCTTGGCGACGATGGTGCGCTGGACCTCGGTGGCGCCCTCGTAGATCCGCGGGGCGCGCACCTCGCGGTAGAGGTGTTCGAGCAGGTGGCCGCGTTGCAGCGCGCGGGCGCCGTGCAACTGGACGGCGGCGTCCACCACGTACTGGGCGGTCTCGGTGGCCAGCAGCTTCGCCATCGCGGCCCGCCGCGGCACGCCCTCCCGCCCCTCGTCGTACGCGCAGGCCGCCGCGTACACCATCAGCCGGGCGGCCTCGGTGCGGGTGGCCATCTCCGCCACGGTGTGGGCGACCGACTGGAGGTCCTTCAGCGGGGCCCCGAAGGCGGTCCGGGCCGCGGTGTGCGCCAGGGCGGCGTCGAGGGCCGCCTGCGCCATGCCCACGGCGAAGGCGCCGACGCTGGGGCGGAAGCGGTTGAGCGTGTCCATCGCCACCCCGAAGCCGCGGTCCGGCTCGCCGAGCACGTCGTCGGCGGTCACCGGCACTCCGTCGAAGGCCAGTGCCCCGATGGGGTGGGGCGACAGCATGTCGAGCGGTGTGCCGGTCAGGCCGGGGCGGTCGGCGGGGACGAGGAAGGCGGTCACGCCCCGGGCGCCCGCCCCTTCGGTCGTCCGGGCGAAGACCGAGTAGAAGTCGGCCTCGGGGGCGTTGGAGATCCAGCACTTCTCCCCGCTGAGCCGCCAGCCACGGCCGTCGGGGGCGGCCGTGAGGGCGAGTGCCGCCGCGTCGGACCCGGCGCCGGGCTCGCTGAGCGCGAAGGCCGCGACCGCGCGGCCCGCGATCACCTCGGGCAGCCAGCGCGCCCGTTGGGCGTCGGTGCCCGCGCGGAGCACCGGCGAGGCGCCGAGGCCCTGGAGCGCGAGCGCCGTCTCGGCCTCCGTGCAGCCGTGGGCCAGGGATTCGCGCAGCAGGCACAGTTCGAGCGAACCGGAGGCGAACAGGCGCTTCAGCAGGCCGAGTTCACCGAGGGCGGCGACCAGCGGGCGGTTGAGGCGGCCGGGCGGGCCCTGCTCGGCGAGCGGCCGCAACCGGTCGCGGGCCAGGTCGCGCAGCTCGGCGCACCAGGCGGTCTGTACCGGATCGAGTGAGAATGCGGGCATTCACGCCCTCGCTTCCGACGGTCGGGGGCCGGGCTCCGAGGCGGTGCGGTGGGTCGAGGCGGCAGATGTCCGGACGGCCGGGCACCCGGGGACGGCGGGCTCAGCCGCACCCGTACGGAGAGTATCGCGCACTGTTGACTGTCGTCACCATCACGATACGCTCGTCCGGCGTCCCCCTCATGGCGGGGGCCGATTCGCGACCCCACCACAGCCAGGGGGCGAACCATGGAGCTGACACCCTCGGCCCACCTCGACACCTTCGCGCGCGATCATCTGCCACCCCCCGGCGAATGGCCGGACCTGCTCCTCGACCTGCCGGCGCTCCGCTATCCCGAGCGGCTGAACTGCGCCGCCGAGCTGCTGGACACCACCGTCGCCCGCCACGGCCCCGCCCGGCCGGCGCTGCGCACCGGCGGCGGCGAGAGCTGGACCTACGGGGAGCTGCGCGAACGGGTGGACCGCATCGCGCACGTGCTCACCGACGGCCTCGGGGTGGTGCCGGGCAACCGGGTGCTGCTGCGCGGACCGACCACCCCTCATCTGGTGGCCTGCTGGCTCGCCGTGCTCAAGGCCGGGGCCGTCGCGGTCACGGTCCTGGCCCAGCAGCGGGCCGGGGAGCTGGCCACGATCTGCGCCATCGCGGAGGTCCGGCACGCCCTGTGCGACGTCCGCTCGGTGGACGAGCTGGTCAAGGCGGGCGTCCCGGGGCTCGGGATCACGGAGTACGGCGGCGCGGGGCCGGACGACCTGCTGCGCCTCGCCGCGCGGGCCTCCGGGGAGCCGTACCCGGCGGTGGCCACGGCCGCCGACGACGTCGCGCTGATCGCGTTCACCTCGGGCACGACGGGACGCCCCAAGGGGTGCATGCACTTCCACCGGGACGTGCTCGCCGTCGCCGACACCTTCTCGGCCCAGGTGCTGCGTCCCCGGCCGGACGACCTGTTCGCGGGCAGCCCCCCGCTGGGCTTCACCTTCGGCCTCGGCGGGCTCGTCCTCTTCCCCCTGCGCGCGGGCGCCTCGGCCCTGCTGCTGGAGCAGGCCGGACCCCACCAGCTCCTGCCGGCCGTCGCCGAGCACCGGGTGTCGGTGCTGTTCACCGCGCCGACCGCCTACCGCGTGATGCTCGACCACCTCGACGGGCACGACCTCCGCTCGCTGCGGCGCTGCGTCTCGGCCGGCGAGAACCTGCCCGCGGCCACCTGGCGGCAGTGGCACGAGCGCACCGGGCAGCGGATCATCAACGGCATCGGCGCGACCGAGCTGCTGCACATCTTCATCTCCGCGGCGGACGAGGACATCCGGCCCGGCACCACCGGCCTGCCGGTCCCCGGCTGGCAGGCGCGGGTGGTCGGCCCGGACGGCCGCCCGGTGCCCGACGGCGAACCGGGCCTGCTCGCCGTGCGCGGCCCGGTCGGCTGCCGCTACCTCGCCGACCCCCGCCAGCGCGCGTACGTGCGCGACGGCTGGAACCTGACCGGCGACACCTATGTGCGCGAGCCGGACGGCCGCTTCCGCTACGTCGCCCGGGCCGACGACATGATCATCTCGGCGGGCTACAACATCGCGGGCCCGGAGGTGGAGGACGCCCTGCTCCACCACCCCGACGTGGCCGAGGCGGCGGTCGTCGGACACGACGACGAGCTGCGCGGGCAGATCGTCGTCGCCTACGTCGTGCTGCGCGACCGGGTGCCGGGCGGCCCGGACACGGCGGAGGCGCTCACCGAGGCGGTCAAGGAGCGGCTCGCCCCCTACAAGTGCCCCCGCCGGATCGTCTTCCTGGACGCCCTGCCGCGTACACCCACCGGCAAGCTGCAACGCTTCCGCCTGCGAGCTCTAGAGTGATCGCGTGGCCGAGCTGCACACTCCGCGATCCCTGATCGTCACCCTCTACGGCGCCTACGGACGGACGCGCCCGGGGCCCTTCGCCGTGGCCGAGCTGATCCGGCTGCTGGGGGCCGTCGGCGTCGACGCGCCGTCCGTCCGCTCCTCGGTGTCCCGGCTGAAACGGCGGGGCCTGCTGGTGCCCGGGCGCACCGCGGACGGCGCCGCCGGGTACGCGCTGTCCGACGACGCGCGGCAGCTCCTCGACGACGGCGACCGGCGGATCTTCGCCGGCGCGCCGGCCGAGCTCTCCGACGGCTGGGTGCTGGTCGTCTTCTCGGTGCCGGAGTCCGAACGCGCCAAGCGGCACCTGCTCCGCTCCCGGCTCGTCCGGCTCGGCTTCGGGTCGGCGGCGCCGGGCGTGTGGATCGCCCCGGCCCGGCTGTTCGACGAGACCCGGCACACCCTGCGCCGGCTGCGGCTGGACCCGTACGCGGACCTGTTCCGCGGCGAGCACCTGGGCTTCACCGCCACCGCGGAGGCGGTCGGCCGCTGGTGGGACCTGGCGGCGATCGCCAAGCAGCACGAGGAGTTCCTCGACCGGCACGAGCCGGTGCTGCGGGCCTGGGAGCGGCGCGAGGACACCCCGGCGCGGGACGCCTACCGCGACTACCTGCCCGCCCTGGACTCCTGGCGCCGGCTGCCGTACGCCGACCCCGGCCTGCCCGCCGCCCTGCTGCCGCAGGGCTGGCCGGGCGGCCGCTCGGCGGACGTCTTCACCCGCCTCCACGCCCGCCTCCGCGACCCGGGCGAGGCTTTCGTCGGGAACTGAGCGACGGGGCCCGCGGGGCGCGGGCGGCCGGCGCGGCAACCCCGGGCGACCGCTCCCGGCCGGGGCGGCTGCGGGCGTCCCGGTGTCCCTGACGGGGCCCCGCCGACGCGGCGGCCGGGAACGGTCGCCGCCGCACCCGCCGTGCGCGCGGGCAGTCGACCGGGCGTCCGCGTGCGAGCCGCCCGCGGGCGCCCTGCGGGCGGACCGAGGGGCCGCCGGGGCGGGGCGCCGGACCCGCGGGCCCGGCGGTCGGAGACGGGGCGGTCCCGGGACGGGGCGCCGGGGCCCCGCGGGCCGCGGGCCCGGCGGTCAGCGGCCGGGCGATGGCGGTCCCGAGGCGGTGAGGCCGAGGCGGGGGCGGGCTCGGCGGTCAGCGGCGGAACGAGGGGCCGCCGGGACGGGGCGCCGGGGCCCCGCGGGCCGCGGGCCCGGCGGTCAGCGGCCGGGCGAAGGCGGTCCCGAGGCGGTGAGGCCGAGGCGGGGGCGGGCTCGGCGGTCAGCGGCGGAACGAGGGGCCGCCGGGACGGGGCGCCGGGGCCGCGGGCCCGGCGGTCAGCGGCCGGGCGGGGGCGGTCCCGGGGCGGTGAGGCCGAGGCGGGGGCGGGGGGCGTCGGTGCGGCCGGTCGGGGGGGTGCGACTGCCCGCCCGGTACGGGGGCGGCCAGACCGCGCCCTCGCCCCGGTAGCCCTGCTCGGCCGCCGCGTGCAGCGTCCACTGCGGGTCGTACAGGTGCGGCCGGCCGACGGCGCACAGATCGGCGCGCCCGGCGAGCAGGATCGAGTTGACGTCGTCCCAGGAGGAGATCGCGCCCACGGCGACCACCGGGACGCCCGTCTCCGCGCGGATCCGGTCCGCGAACGGCGTCTGGTACGAGCGCCCGTACTCGGGCCGCTCCCCGGCGACCACCTGCCCGGTGGAGACGTCGACGGCGTCCGCCCCGTGCTCGGCGAAGGCACGGGCGAAGGCGACGGCGTCCTCGGCCGTGGTGCCACCGTCCGCCCAGTCGGTCGCGGAGAGGCGGACGGTCATCGGCCGGTCGTCCGGCCAGATCTCCCGCACGGTGTCGAAGACCTCCAGCGGGAAGCGCAGCCGGGCCCGGAGCGATCCGCCGTAGGCGTCGGTGCGCCGGTTGGTGAGCGGGGAGAGGAAGCCGGAGAGCAGATAGCCGTGCGCGCAGTGCAGTTCGAGGAGGTCGAAGCCGCTCTCCACGGCCCGGCGGGTGGCCGCCGCGAACTGCTCGCGGACGGCGTCCAGCCCGGCGGCGTCCAGCTCGCGGGGGGTCTGGCCCACACCGGGCAGGTAGGGCAGCGCCGAGGCCGCCGTCAGCGGCCAGTTGCCGTGCTCCAGCGGCTGGTCCATCCCCTCCCACATCCGCCGGGTGGACCCCTTGCCGCCGGAGTGGCCGAGCTGGATCCCGACGGCGGTGCCGGGTGCCTGGCCGTGGACGAAGTCGGTGACGCGGCGCCAGGCGGCCGTGTGCGCGTCGGTGTACAGGCCGGTGCACCCGGGGGTGATGCGGCCCTCCGGGCTGACGCACACCATCTCCGTCATCACGAGCCCGGCGCCGCCGAGCGCGCGCGCCCCGAGGTGGACGAGGTGGAAGTCGCCGGGGAGCCCGTCCTCGGCCGAGTACATGTCCATGGGCGAGACGACGACCCGGTTGCGCAGGGTGAGTCCGCGCAGCCGGAAGGGGGTGAACATCGGCGGTGTGCCGGGCGGGCAGCCGAACTCGCGCTCGACGGTGTCCGTGAAGGCGGCGTCGCGCAGCCGCAGGTTGGCGTGGGTGACCCGGCGGCTGCGGGTGAGCAGGTTGAAGGCGAACTGCCGCGGCGGCTGCCCGAGATGGCGCCCCAGGTCCTCGAACCAGCGCAGGCTCGCGGCGGCGGCGCGCTGGGTGGACTCCACGACCGGCCGGCGCTCGCTCTCGTACGCGGCGAGCGCGGCGGGCAGGTCCGGGTGCTCCCCGACGCAGGCGGCGAGCGCGAGGGCGTCCTCGACGGCCAGTTTGGTGCCGGATCCGATGGAGAAGTGCGCGGTGTGGGCGGCGTCGCCCAGGAGCACCGTCCGGCCGTGCGACCAGCGGTCGTTGACGACGGTGCGGAAGGCCGTCCAAGCGGAGGAGTTGCCGCGCAGGGGGCGGCCGTCCAGCGCCTCGGCGAAGATCTTGGCGCAGCGGGCCGCGGACTCCCGCTCGTCCAGCCGGTCGAAGCCGGCGTCCCGCCAGACCTCCTCGCGCATCTCGACGATCACGGTGGAGGCGTCGGCGGCGTACGGGTAGCCGTGGAGCTGCATCACGCCGTGCTCGGTCTCGGCGATCTCGAACCGGAAGGCGGAGAACGCGAAGCCGGCGGAGAGCCAGATGTAGCGGCAGCGGTGGGAGGTGATCCGCGGCCCGAAGACGTCGGCGTGCGCCGCCCGGGTGGCGCTGTGCACACCGTCGGCGGCGATCACCAGGTCGTGGGTGCCGGCCAGTTCGGCGGCGGACGGCGCCGGGGTGGAGAAGAGCAGCCGGACGCCGAGCGAGGCGCAGCGCCGGTGGAGGATCTCCAGCAGCCTGCGGCGGCCCAGGGCGGCGAAGCCGTGGCCGCCGGAGCTCTGGTGGTGCCCGCGGTGGACGATGTCGATGCCGTCCCAGCGGACGAACTCCTCCTGGAGCGCGGCGTGGACGACGGGATCGGCGTGCGCGATGCCGCCGAGGGTCTCGTCGGACAGGACGACGCCGAAGCCGAAGGTGTCGTCGGGGGCGTTGCGTTCCCAGACGGTGACGTCCCGGCGCGGGTCGAGCCGTTTGAGCAGCGCGGCGGCGTAGAGGCCGCCGGGCCCGCCGCCGATGACGGCGACCCGCAGACCGCGGTCGCCGGCCGGTGGCGGCGGCCCGGGCGCGCCGCCCGGCGGGCGCATCAGCGGCCCCGCCACTTCGGGGGCCGCTTCTCGGTGAAGGCCGCGTGGAACTCGGCGTAGTCCTCGCCGTTCATCAGCAGGGCCTGGGTCGCGGCGTCCATCTCGACGGCCGCCGCGAGCGGCATGTCCAGCTCGGCCGTGAGCAGCGCCTTGGTCTGCGCGTACGCGAGGGCGGGCCCGTCCGCGAGGTGCCGGGCGAGCTCGGCGGCCCGGGCTCCGGCGCCTCCCTCCTCGACCAGCTCGCTGAGCAGGCCGATCCGCTCGGCCTCCGGCGCCCGCACCGGCTCGCCGAGCATCAGCAGCCGGGTGGCGTGGCCCAGGCCGACGACCCTCGGCAGCAGATAGGCGGCGCCCATGTCGCCGCCCGACAGGCCGACCCGGGTGAAGAGGAAGGCGAAGCGGGTGGAGGGTTCGGCGATCCGGAAGTCGGCCGCGAGCGCGAGCACGGCGCCCGCTCCGGCGGCCACCCCGTGGAGCGCCGCGATCACCGGGAACGGGCACTCCCGCACGGCGCGGACCACCTGGCCGGTCATCCGGTTGAAGTCGAGGAGCTGGGCGGTGTCCATGGAGAGGGTGGCGCCGATGATCTCGTCGACGTCACCGCCGGAGCAGAAGCCGCGCCCCTCGCCGCCGAGCACCAGCGCGCGCACGGAGCGGTCGCGGGAGAGCTCCGCCAGCAGGTCGCGCAGGTCGGCGTAGGCGCCGAAGGTGAGCGCGTTGAGCTTGTCGGGGCGGGCGAGGGTGACGGTCGCGACCCCGTCGTCCCTGGTCAGCCGCAGATGGTGCCATGCGTCGGTCGGCGGTGCTGATCCGGTAAAGGGGCTCACGTGTGCTCCTTCGGCGGGCGGTCTGCTGCGGCCTGCCCCTCGAAGTTATCACCTGTTTGTGACTGCCGTCATGAGTGCGCGATAGAGCGTTGTGACAGAACGCGGGTCTCGTCATGGTTCCGGCACAGGTCGCCGCCGATCCCGTCCCGGCCGGCGATCGGCGCCCCGCGCGTTCGTAGGGTGGGGGGACGACCGACGCCGAACGGACATCCAGTGCCCGACTCACCCGCTCCCGCCTCCTGGCACGTACCGCTCCCGCACACCGCGGCCGCCGTGCCGATGGCCCGTGCGGCGATACGGGCCGCCCTCGCCGGCTCCGACGACCCGGCCGGCCGGGACACCGCCGAGCTGCTCACCGCGGAGCTGGTCGCCAACGCCGTCCGGCACACGCCCGGCGGCTCCCGGATCGAGCTGGTCGTCGAGCTGCTGCCGAAGCAGTGCCGGGTGGAGGTGCGCGACGCCGATCCCGAGCCGCCCGCCGCCCTGTCGCCGCACGCGCCGCGGCCGGAACCGGGCCCCTGGCAGGAGCACGGCCGGGGGCTGCTGCTGATCCGCTCGCTCAGCGCCGAGTGCGGGCACCTGCTCACCGCCTGGGGCAAGGGGGTCTGGTTCTCCCTCACCGTCCGGAACTGACCGCGCGGGAACCCCCGCCCCCGGACCGCCTCAGGCCCCCTGAACCCCTGAACCCCGGGGTCGCCTCAGACCCCCGGAAACCCGGTTCGTCCGGGAAGCCTCAGGCCCCCCGGACACCCCGCCCCTCGCGCGGGCCGCTCAGCCGCGGCCGCCGGCCAGGGTCGCGACCAGGACCGCCTTGATGGTGTGCATCCGGTTCTCGGCCTCGTCGAAGACCACCGAGTGGGCCGACTCGAAGACCTCGTCGGTGACCTCCAGCTCGGACAGCCCGTGGCGCTCGTGGATCTGCCGGGCGACCTTGGTGCCCAGGTCGTGGAAGGCCGGCAGGCAGTGCAGGAACTTCACGCCGGGGTTGCCGGTGGCGCGCAGCACGTCCATGGTCACCGCATACGGGGAGAGCGCCTTGATCCGCTCGTCCCAGACCTCCTCGGGCTCCCCCATCGACACCCACACGTCGGTGACGACGAAGTCCGCGCCCTGCACGCCCTCGCCGATGTCCTCGGTGAGCGCGATCCTCGCCCCGCTCGCCGCCGCCAGCTCCTGCGCGGCGGCGACGACCTCCACGGCCGGCCAGTAGGCCCGGGGCGCGACGATCCGCACGTCCATGCCGAGCAGTGCCGCGGTGACGAGGTAGCTGTTGCCCATGTTGAAGCGGGCGTCGCCCAGGTAGGCGAAGGCGATCCGGTCCAGCGGCTTGTCGCAGTGCTCGGTCATGGTGAGCACGTCGGCGAGCATCTGGGTGGGGTGCCAGTCGTCGGTCAGCCCGTTGTAGACGGGGACCCCCGCGTGCGCGGCGAGCTCCTCCACCGTGTGCTGGGCGTCCCCGCGGAACTCGATGGCGTCGAACATCCGGCCGAGGACCCGTGCGGTGTCCTTCGCCGACTCCTTCTTGCCGATGTGGGAACCGGCCGGATCGATGTACGTCGTCGACGCGCCCTGGTCGGCCGCGGCCACCTCGAAGGCGCAGCGCGTACGCGTCGACGACTTCTCGAAGATCAGGGCGATGTTCCTGCCCCGCAGCCGCTGGACCTCGGCGCCGGCCCGCTTCGCGGCCTTGAGTTCCGCGGCCAGGGCGAGCAGGCCGCGGAACTCCTCTGCCGTGAAGTCCAGCTCCTTCAGAAAGTGGCGGCCTTCGAGATGTATCGCCATGATGGCTGCTCCTGGGTGGCGGAAAAGCGATGAACCCGTGGAAGTCTATACGACGACCTGCATCGCTATACAGCCCTCGACCCGAGTGTTCACCGCACCGCCTCCCGCTCGACGGGACAGCTCATGCACCGGGGCCCGCCCCGCCCCCGGCCCAGCTCGCTGCCGGGGATCTCGATCACCTCGATGCCCTGCTTGCGCAGGAAGGTGTTCGTCGTCGCGTTGCGCTCGTAGGCCACCACCACCCCCGGCTCCACCGCGAGCACGTTGCAGCCGTCGTCCCACTGCTCCCGCTCGGCCGCGTGCACGTCCTGGGTCGCGGTCAGCACCCGGATGTCCTTCAGGCCGAGCGCCGCCGCGATGGCGTCGTGCATCCGCTCCGGCGGATGGTCGCTGACCTTCAGGCCGCCGGAGGTGTCGCCCGGCTCGATCGTGTAGGAGCGGAGCATGCCGAGGCCCGCGTACTGCGTGAAGGTGTCCGCGTCGACCATGGTCATCACCGTGTCGAGGTGCATGAACGCCCGGCGCTTCGGCATGTCCAGCGCCACGATGGTGCGGGCCGAGCCGGCCGCGAAGAGACCGCGCGCCAGCATCTCCACCGCCTGCGGCGTGGTCCGCTCGCTCATCCCGATCAGCACCGCGCCGTTGCCGATGACGAGCACGTCGCCGCCCTCGATGGTGGACGGGTAGTCGTCCTGCCCCTCCGACCAGTGGTGGAAGTGCGAGGCGTGCTCCCCGACGAAGTGCGGGTGGTACTTGTAGATCGCCTCGAAGTGCACCGTCTCGCGCTGACGCGCGGGCCAGCGCATCGCGTTGATCGAGACCCCGTCGTATATCCAGGCCGAAGTGTCGCGGGTGAACAGGTGGTTGGGCAGCGGCTGGAGCAGGAAGTCGTCCAGGTCCATCGTGTGGAAGCGGACCGAGGTCGGCTCGGGGTGACCGGCGAGGAACTCCCGCTTGGTCATCCCGCCGACGAGCGCCTCGACCAGGCGGGGCGCGGACATCTCGTCGAACGCGGCCCTCAGGTGGCCGGTGGCGAGAGGTCCGTACTCCTTCTCGTCGAAGACCCGGTCCAGCACGAGCTTGCGCGCCTCCCCGATCTCCAGCGACTCGCGCAGCAGATCCCCGAAGAGGTGCACCTTCACCCCGCGGTCGCGCAGCACGTCCGCGAAGCCGTCGTGCTCCTGGCGGGCGCGGCGCACCCAGAGCACGTCGTCGAAGAGCAGCGCGTCCTTGTTGCTCGGTGTGAGCCGTTTCAGTTCGAGATCCGGCCGGTGGAGGATGACCTGGCGCAGCCGGCCGGTCTCGGAGTCGACGTGGAATGCCATGTCTCCATCCTTGCCGGACGGGGAGCCGTTCACCCGGCGAACGGCCGACTCCGCTATCCGGAGTGCTCAGGGCTTCTCGTTCGGATCTCGGCGGGCTCGCGTGCCCTGATCCAAACGAGATGCCCAGGGCCCGGCCACCGCCCCGCCAGCGTGCGGTGAGCGCCGGTCGCACAGGGCGACCGGCGGTCACCGCACGCGCGGTCCGGGGGCGGACCCGGCCGTCAGAGGCGGGGGTCGACCGGTTCCGACTCCAGGGCCAGGACGGCGAACACCGCCTCGTGCACGCGCCACAGCGGCTCCCCCTCGGCGAGCCGGTCCAGCGCCTCCAGACCGAGCGCGTACTCGCGCAGGGCCAGGGAGCGCTTGTGGCCGAGGAAGCGGTCGCGCAGCCGGTCGAGGTTCCCGGGCCGGGTGTACTCGGGACCGTAGATGATCCGCAGGTACTCGCGGCCGCGCACCTTGATCCCGGGCTGCACCAGCCGGCCGCCGCCGTCCGTCGCCAGGGCGGCCAGCGGCTTGACGACCATGCCCTCGCCGCCCCGGCCGGTCATCTCCAGCCACCAGTCCGTGCCGGCGCGCACCGACTCCTCGTCCCCGGTGTCGACGACGAGCCGGCGGGTGACCTGGAGCAGCCCGGTCGGGTCGTGCTCCACCAGCCGGTCGAGCCAGGCCAGTTGCCGGTCGTGCGGGACCCCGGCGAGCGAGCGGCCCTCGGCGGCGAGGAGCTGGAACGGGGCCAGCCGCACCCCGTCCAGGCCGTCGGTCGTCCAGCAGTAGCGGCGGTAGGCGTCGGTGAACGCCCGCGCGTCCTCGCCGCGTTCGTGCTGGCGGGCGAGCAGCCCGTCCACCGGCACGCCGCGGGCGGCGGCCGCCCGGAGTGCGGCCGTCGCCCCGGGCAGCGCGGCACCGGCCGCGGCGCCGACCGCCGCGTACTGGGTGCGCAGCAGACCGGACGCCTTGAGGGACCAGGGCATCAGCTCCGCGTCCAGCAGCAGCCAGTCCGTCTCCAGCTCGTCCCACAGTCCGGCGGCCCCGACCGCGGCGCGCAGCCGGGCCAGGATCTCCTCGGTGACCTCCTGTTCGCCGAAGAAGGGGCGCCCGGTGCGGGTGTGGACGGTGCCGGTCGGGCCCTCGACGCCGAAGCGGCGCAGGGCCGCTCCGGCGTCGCGGCAGACCAGGGCCACCGCGCGCGATCCCATGTGCTTCTCCTCGCACACCACCTGGGCGACGCCGTCCGCCGCGTACTGGGCGAAGGCTTCGGCGGGGTGCTCCAGGTAGCCCTCCCGGCGCGAGGTGGCGGTGGGGGCCATCGTCGGCGGGAGGTAGGCGAGCAGCCGGGGGTCGACGGCGAAGCGGCTCATCACCTCGAGCGCCGCGGCGGCGTTCTCCTCACGCACGGCGACCCGCGCCAGGTGCCGGGTCTCGACGACCCGGCGGCCCTGCACGTCGGCGAGGTCCAGCGGGCGGCCCTCACGGCTGCCCGGGGCCTCGGTGAGCAGCGGCTTCACCGGCTCGTACCAGACCTTCTCGGCGGGCACGTCGACCAGTTCGCGCTCGGGCCAGCGCAGGGCGGTCATCCGGCCGCCGAACACCGCGCCGGTGTCCAGGCAGATGGTGTTGTTGATCCAGGAGGTGCTGGGCACGGGGGTGTGGCCGTAGACCACGGCGGCCCGGCCCCGGTAGTCCTCGGCCCAAGGGTAGCGCACGGGCAGGCCGAACTCGTCGGTCTCGCCGGTGGTCTCCCCGTACAGGGCGTGCGAGCGGACCCGGCCGGAGGTGCGGCCGTGGTACTTCTCGGGCAGCCCGGCGTGGCAGACGACGAGCCGGCCCTCGTCGAGCACGTAGTGGCTGACGAGGCCGTCGATGAACGCGCGCACCTGCTCGCGGAAGGCGTCGTCCTCCTTCTCCAGCTGGGCGATCGTCTCGGCGAGGCCGTGGGTGTGCTGGACGTTGCGCCCCTTGAGCCAGCGGGCCAGCTTGTTCTCGTGGTTGCCCGGGACGCACAGGGCGCTGCCGGCGGCGACCATGCCCATCACCCGGCGCAGCACGCCGGGGCTGTCGGGCCCGCGGTCGACGAGGTCGCCGACGAAGACGGCCGTGCGGCCGTCCGGGTGCACCCCGTCCTCGTAGCCGAGCCTGCCGAGCAGGGTCTCCAGCTCGGAGCGGCAGCCGTGGATGTCGCCGATGATGTCGAACGGCCCGGTGAGGTGGCGCAGGTCGTTGTAGCGGCGCTCCAGGACGACCCCGGCGCTCTCGACCTCCTCGACGCCGCGCAGGACGTGGACCTTGCGGAAGCCCTCGCGTTCCAGCCCGCGCAGCGAGCGCCGCAGTTCGCGGCGGTGGCGGGAGATGACGTGCCGCGGCATGCCGGCCCGGTCGGGCCGTGCGGCGTTGCGGCTCGCGCAGACGTCCTCGGGGAGGTCGAGGACGATCGCGATGGGCAGCACGTCGTGCTCGCGGGCGATCCTGACGAGCTGCCGGCGGCTCTCGGTCTGCACGTTGGTGGCGTCGACGACGGTCAGCCGGCCCGCGGCGAGGCGCTTGCCGACGATGTGGTGGAGGACGTCGAAGGCGTCGGCGCTGGCGCTCTGGTCGTTCTCGTCGTCGGCGACCAGGCCCCGGCAGAAGTCCGAGGAGACGACCTCGGTGGGCTTGAAGTGCCGTCGGGCGAAGGTCGACTTGCCGGAGCCGGTCGCGCCGACGAGGACGACCAGGGACAGGTCGGTGACCGGCAGCAGCCGGCCGGGGACGGTGGCCGCTTCCTCGGGTGTCGTGGTGGTCATGCCGCCGTCGCCTCCTTCGGGGACTCGTGCTCGGTGGCGGTGGTCGTGGTGGTCGTGGTGGTGGCGCCGTCGGCGGCGGCCGTCTCGAAGACGGCCATCTGCGTGGGCGGTCCGACCTCAGGGTCGTCCGGCCCCACGGGGACGAAGCGCACCGTGTAGCCGTGGCGCCCGGCGACGGAGTCCGCCCAGGCGCGGAACTCCTCGCGTGTCCACTCGAAGCGGTGGTCGCCGTGGCGGGCGTGGCCGGCGGGCAGGGTCTCCCAGCGGACGTTGTACTCGACGTTCGGGGTGGTCACCAGGACGGTGCGGGGCCGGGCCGCGCCGAAGACGGCGTACTCCAGCGCCGGCAGCCTCGGCAGGTCCAGGTGCTCGATCACCTCGCTGAGCACGGCCGCGTCGTAGCCCGCGAGCCGCTTGTCGGTGTACGTGAGCGACCCCTGCATCAGGGTGACGCGGGACGCCTGCCGCTCCCCCAGCCGGTCCAGGCGCAGCCGCCGCCCGGCGACGGTGAGCGCGCGCACCGACACGTCGACGCCGACGATCTCGGTGAAGCGGACGTCCTTCAGCAGCGCCTGGACCAACTGGCCCTGCCCGCAGCCGAGGTCGAGCACCCGCTGGGCCCCGGCGTCCCGCAGCGCGGCGAGGATCGCCTCCCGGCGCTGCTCGGCGAGCGGCACGGGCCGCTCCTCGGTGTCGGCGGTCTCGTCGACGGCGTTGTCGACCTCCTCGACGGCGAGGTCGTCGGTCTCGGCGAGGCGGACGAGTTCGAGCCGCTCCATGGCCTGCCGGGTGAGTCCCCAGCGGCGGGAGAGGTAGCGGCTGGTGATCAGCTTCTGCTCGGGGTGGTCGGCGAGCCAGCCCTCCCCGGCGCGCAGCAGCTTGTCGACCTCGTCGGTGGCCACCCAGTAGTGCTTGGCGTCGTCCATGACGGGCAGCAGGACGTAGAGCTGGCGCAGGGCGTCGGCGAGGCGGAGCTCCCCCTCCAGCACGAGCCGCACGTAGCGGGAGTCGCCCCAGGCGGGGAACTGCTCGTCCAGGGCGATCGGTTCGGCCTCCACGGACGTCCAGCCGAGCGGGGCGAACAGGGCGCGGACCAGCTCGACGCCGCCGCGGGCGGCGACGGCGGGCACCTCGACGCGCAGCGGCAGCGGTTCACCGGCGCGGCCGGGCAGGGCGGCGCAGACACCGCGCAGGGCGCTCTTGAAGACCGTGCTCATGGCGACGGACAGCAGGGACGAGGCCGCGTACGGGCGGTCGTTGACGTATTGCGCGAGGGCGGCGTCGGGCGCTCCGCCGCGGCCCTTGCCCTTGCCGCGGCGCACCAGCGCCACCGGATCGACCTCCAGCAGCAGCGCGGCGGTGCACCGCTCGGCGGACGCCTCGGGGTAGAAGACGTGGGCCGTGCCGTGCGCGGTGGAGAACGCCTGCACCTTCTCGGGATGCTTGTGCAGCAGGAAGCCGAGGTCGGTGGCGGGGCGCTCAGGGGTACCGGTGGTACTGATCGTCAGGAACACCCGTCCGAGTATCGTCGGGCCCGGCCGCCGCGAACAGCGGTTTTCGCCGCGCCCCGGCAGCCGTGTCGCGCGTGTCGCCACCGCGCGCGGGCCCGGCACCGGGCCGCCGCCGCCTCACGGCCGGGTGCCTGTCCCGGTCGCGGCCGCTTCACGTTCCTGCGTCCGCGCCAGGGGGCGCGGCCCCGGCACCGATCCCCCTCACGCCCCGGCACCGGCCCACGACGTGTCACGGCCGGGGGCTGCCGAGCGCGGCCGCCAGCGCCGCGATGTCCGCGGGGCCGACGCGGCAGCAGCCGCCCAGCAGGCGGGCACCCGCGGCCCGCCACTCCCGCGCGCCGTCCGGGGCGTACGTCACGGCTCCCGTCCACCGGTGCGCGGCCGGGTCCCACCGCTCGCCGCTGTTGGGGTACACGACGGCCGGTCTGCCGGTCGTGCGGACGGCGAGCCGGGCCGCGGCCGCCGCCTCGCGCGGGTCGCAGCAGTTGACCCCGACGGCGACGACGTCGTCCCGGCCGGCGACGAGGGCGAAGGCCCGGGCCAGGTCCTGTCCGGCGCGGGTCCGGCCGCCCGCCACGGTGTACGAGAGCCAGAGCGGCACCCCGCAGCCCTCGGTCGCCGCGAGCAGCGCGCGGGCCTCGTCGGTGTCGGGCACGGTCTCCAGCGCCAGCACGTCGGGCCGGGCCGCGGCGAGCGCCTCGACGCGGGGGCGGTGGAAGCGCTCCAGCTCCCCCGCCGCCAGCCCGTAGGCGCCGCGGTACTCGCTGCCGTCGGCGAGGTGGGCGCCGTACGGCCCGACGGAGGCGGCGACCCACACCTCCCGGGGCGCCGCGTCGGCGGCGCGGCGCGCGAGCTCCACGCTGCGGGCGAGCAGTGCCGCCGCCTCGGCCGGTCCCGCGCCCCGGCGGGCGAAGCCCTCGAAGGTGGCCTGGTAGCTCGCCGTGATCAGGACCTCGGCCCCCGCCCGGGCGTAGGCGGTGTGGGCCGCCTCGATCTGCCCCGGGTCGTCGGCGAGCAGGCGGGCCGACCAGAGGTCGTCGGACAGGTCCTGGCCCTGTGCCTCCAACTGGTTGGAGAGGCCGCCGTCGAGGACGAGGGCGCGCTCGGCCAGGGCGTCGGCGAGGGGACGGGACGGGCGCACGCCTGCCTCCGGGGGTCGGGGCCGCACGGGGCGCGGGCGGGTGTCCGCGCCCCGGCGGCGGGGGGTCAGGAGAGCTGGGACTGGACCTGGGAGGAGATCAGCTCCAGGTGGTCGAGGTCGTCGAGGTCGAGGACCTGGAGGTAGATCCGCGAGGCGCCCGTCGCCGCGTAGCGGCCGATCTTGTCCACGACCTCCGCGGGGGAGCCGGCGAGGCCGTTCGCCCGGAGCTCGTCGGCCTCGCGGCCGATCGCCGCGGCACGGCGGGCGACCTCGGCGTCGTCCTTGCCGACGCAGACCACCAGGGCGTTGGAGTAGACGAGGTCGCCCGGGTCGCGGCCGGCCTCGCGGGCGGCGTCCCGCACCCGTCCGAACTGCCGCTCGGTGTCCTCGACCGAGGCGAAGGGCAGGTTGAACTCGTCCGCGTAGCGCGCGGCCAGACGCGGGGTGCGGACGGCTCCGTGGCCGCCGATCAGCACGGGGATCCTCGGCTGCACGGGCTTCGGCAGCGCGGGTGAGTCGGTGAGCCGGTAGTGGGTGCCCTCGTAGGTGAACCTCTTGCCCGTCTCGGTGGACCACAGGCCGGTGACGATGGCCAGTTGCTCCTCCAGCCTGGCGAACTTCTCCTTGGGGAAGGGGATGCCGTAGGCGCGGTGCTCCTCCTCGAACCAGCCCGCTCCGAGGCCGAGTTCGATACGGCCGCCGGACATCTGGTCGACCTGGGCCACCTGGATGGCGAGGACGCCGGGCAGACGGAAGGTGCCGGCGGTCATCAGGGTGCCGAGGCGGATCCTGCTGGTCTCACGGGCCAGTCCGGCCAGGGTGATCCAGGCGTCGGTGGGGCCGGGCAGCCCGTCGGCGGAGCCCATGCTCAGGTAGTGGTCGGAACGGAAGAAGGCGTCGAAGCCGAGGTCCTCGGTGGCCTTGGCGACGGTGAGAAGGGTGTCGTAGTCGGCCCCCTGCTGGGGCTCGGTGAAGATGCGAAGATCCATGCTTCCATCCTGCACCGTGGCCGGTGCGCCCGGCCGGTCACGCGGGGCCCGCGCGTCCCCGGACGGTCTCGGGAGGACGTTCGCGCTCCCGCTCGGCGAGACGGCGCAGCATGGCGCGGACCCGGTCGCTGGCTTCGTCGGCCGCGTCGATCGTCTCGATGCACTGCCAGTAGAGACCTTCGTCGTCGGTCGCGCAGGCGACCTGCACCAGCGCGATGCCGACGTCCCCCAGCAGCCCGAGCAACGCGGTCAACACCGCTTCGGGGCGGGCCACTTCGGTGAGCTGCACGGCCCGGGGGCCGCCGCCGCGGACGGCCGGGTGGTCGGGGAGCCCCGCTCCGCCGCCGCCCGTCTCGCTGAGCGCCGTGGCCTCGCCCCGCAGATCGGGAGGGCCGCCGAGGGCGATCCTGCCGCCGATGGCCTGCGCGAGCGCCTGGATCTGCCAGGCCTCCGCCACCACCCGCGCGACCTCTGTGCCCTCCTCGCTCTGCCGCAGTGCCTGCCCGCTGATCTCGATGAGCCGTAACGCGTCCATGCCGAGCCCCCGTTCGTACGATGTACTGCCCACACTGTTCATTACCCAGAGTGAAGGTCATCGACCAGAAAAGCCAGGGGAATTCGGAAATCTGTGGACACCAAGGCCGTTGTGGATAACTCGATGACTCCGAAGAGTGACAATCAGGTGTACGCAGTCCCGTGATCAGGGTGCCGGGAACCGCTGTTCGTTGCGTTCGATCTTGTCCCTGAGCGCCGCCAGCACATCCACCCCCAGCACCTCGCAGAACTGGAGCAGATAGGCCAGGACGTCGGCCGCCTCGTCCCTGACCCGGTGGGCGGTGCCGGCGTCCGCCATCACCGCGGCCGACTCCTCGGGCGTCAGCCACTGGAAGATCTCGACCAGTTCGGCGGCCTCCACGCTGAGCGCCGCGGCCAGGTTCTTGGGCGTGTGGTACGGCTCCCAGCCGCGCACCGCCGCGAAGTCGGCCAGCCTGCGCTGGAGTGCCGCCACATCGAGTCCGTCGTCTCTCGTCACCGCACCAGGTCTACCACCGACACCCCCGCGACGGAGCGGGCCCAGGACGCGTCGGAGACCGCGCCGACCAGCCGGATGTGGCCGCGGGCGCACATCTCCACCGCCAGCAGGGCCAGTTCGCGGGTCTGGGCCGGGTGCAGGCAGCGGTCGAAGCCGTCCGCGACGACGGTGAGCGACTGGTACGCGTCGGGCACCTCGGCGACCTGGTCGACGGCCAGCACCCCGGGGCCGGTCAGCAGCACCAGCGCGAGCGCCAGATAGCGCAGCTCCCCCTCGCCGAGGCGGCCGACGGGGGTGGGGACGGCGGTGGCCCCGCGGCCGAGGAGCGCGCGGACCGCGCCGTCCGGGGCCTGCTCGACGCGGACGTCCGCGACGTCGCCCGCGCACCCGGCACGGGCCGCCGCCGTCAGCCGGGCGTGGCGCCGGGCGCACTCGCTGCGGGTCCGGTGGAGCACCTCGGCCAGGTTGTCGCAGCCGCGCCGGAGCCGGCCGCTGCCGGCGGGCACCGGCGCCCGCATCCGCTCGGGCCGGGGGTCGCAGGCGAACGCCGAACGCAGCGCCATCACCACCTGCTCGGCCGCCGCGAGGACGCGTAACTGCGCGGCGGTGCGGCCGGCGACGTGCAGCGGCAGCAGCGGGGTGCCGAGCCGGTCGTCCGGCAGCGCGGCCCGGGTGACCCGGTCGGCGCCGGAGGTGTGCCAGGCCGCCTCGACCGTGCGGCGGCGCGGTTCGCGCAGGGCGGTGGCGAGGACGACGTCGCCGTCGCAGGTCAGCCGCTCCCCGACGATCCGCAGGTCGGGCTCGGCCTGCACGGCGAGGTCGAGCCGGACCTCGCCGGCCGGGCCGCGCACCGTGCAGCCGATGCGGAAGCCGCGCCGCCCCTGCCGGTCGGGCTTCGCCCACTCCGGAACGCAGCCGCCGGGATCGGGGAAGGCGTGGACGAGGCCCCGGCCGGCGGCGAGCCGGGCCAGGGCCTCGTACGCCTGGAGGGCGCTCGACTTGCCGCTGCCGCTCGCCCCGGCGAACAGGGTGAGCGGGGCGATCGGGAGCACCGCCCCGCGGTGCGACTTGAAGGCGGACAGGCGCAGTTCGGTGACCGCGGGGCGGACGGCCGGTGCGGTGTGGGCGGCGGCCGGCGGCACGACGGCCGGTGCGGCGGCTGGTGCGGCGGAGGCGTGGGGATCCATGGCCGGACCGTACGCACCAAGATCCACGCGGAACCGTTACAGCCCGCGGGCCTTCCTACGAACGGGGTACGGGCAGGGCCGGGCGGAGCGTGCGAGCCCGGCGCGGCGCGGCCTGCGGAACGGCTACGGCCCCGGCCGGGCGGAGCCCGCGCGCCGGGCGCGGCGCGGCGGGGCCGGCGGAACGGCTACGGCCTGGGCCGCCCGGCGCGGCGCGGCCTACGGACCGTGTACGGCCGCGTCCGCGGCGCCCTCGACCTCGGTGCCGGCCGGGGTCAGCAGGAAGACGTTGCGGTCCACCCGGTGCATCCCGCTGCCGAGGCCGAAGACGACACCGCTGCTGAAGTCGAGGATGCGCTTGGCCACATCGGTGTCCGCGCTGCTGAGGTCGAGCAGGACCGGGGTGCGGTCGACGAGGTGGTCGGCGACCTCGCGGGCGTCGGCGAAGACCTGTACCCGCAGCACCACGAAACGGCGGTTGTCGGCGGGCGCGTACCGCTCGGGGACGGTGCGGTGGTCCACCCGCGACGGCCACGCGTCGCGGCCGCGCAGCGGCACCACCTGGGCCAGGCCCTCCCACTGCTCGTCGGTGACGTCGTACCTCTCGTACCTGCTCATGGGTCCATCCTCGCGCCTCTCACCCGTTCGGCCCAACAGCGACACGGGTGAGAGGCACGAGGATCAGGAAACGGTCAGCCCCGCTCGAAGACGGCGACCGTACGGGCCGGAACGGTGAAGGTTCCGGAGTCCTTCGCGTAGGACGAGGACTTCACCACCGCGTCGGCGCCCGAACGCTGCGCCGGGTGGAGGGCGTAGCCCGTGCCGGCCAGCGCCGGCACCTTCTGGACCTGCTGCCCGGGGGTGGCGTTGAAGACCACGACGAGGTCGCCGAGGCGCATGGTGATCACGCCCGGGGTCTCCCCGGTGCCCGAGAGCGGGAAGGACAGCGCCTTCTGCACGTCCGCCGCGGTGAGCTGGGAGAACGCCTTCTCGGTGGTGCGGATGCGCAGCAGGTCGCGGTAGGAGGCCGAGGCCCCGTCGATCTGCGCGCAGCCCACGGTGAGCGACGGCGCCGTCAGCAGCGGCTTGGCGAAGCCCCACTTGGGCTCGTTGTCCGCGGCCGGCGGGAGGCCGCGGCCGAAGCCGTTGCCGCTGCGGCAGTCCCAGTGGATGGCGTTGTACCAGTCGCCGCTGTCGTACGAGTTACGGTCCAGCGACTTGGACCGCAGCAGGTCGGTGCCCGCCTGGGAGAGCGCGGGCCCCTGCGACAGCGCCGAGGTGGCCATGGCGAGCACCTGCATCCTCGCCCGGTCCGCCGCGGAGGTGCCGGCGGGGAGCTTGAAGGCGAGCGCGTCGAACAGCGTCTCGTTGTCGTGGGCGTCCGCGTAGGCGAGCGCGTCACCGGGTGCCGCGGCGTATCCGGCCGGGGCGCCGTTGTAGTCGACCTCGGAGCCCTTGACCGTGCGGCCCGCGGTGTCCGTGAACGAGTAGGACGCGAGGTTGCCGGAGAGGCCCACCTTGATCAGGTCCTGGTAGTGGAGGAGGCGGGCCCGCTGCTCGGCCTCGGTGCCGTTGTCCTTCGAGGTGTTGGGGTCGGTGAAGAGTCCGGAGGCGAAGCCCTGCACACCCGGGTCCTCGTCGAACGGGCCGCCGCCGCGCACCGCGTCACGGGCCCGGTCGGAGAAGGTCGCGATGCCGGTGCCGGCCATGTTCTTCTGGGTGGCCTGGACGAAGCGGGCGTCGTCGGCGATCTCGCCGAAGTTCCAGCCCTCGCCGTAGAGCACGATCTTCTTCCCGTCGACGCCGTCGCGGGCGAGGGTGAGCCCGTCGAGCGCCTTGCGGACGGCGAGGATGTTCTCCTTGGGGTGGTGCCCCATCAGGTCGAAGCGGAAGCCGTCGACCTTGTAGTCGCGGGCCCAGGTGACGACCGAGTCCACGACGAGCTTGCCCATCATGGCGTTCTCGGGCGCGGTGTTGGCGCAGCAGGTGGAGGTGGCCACGGAGCCGTCGGCGAGGAGCCGCTGGTAGTAGCCGGGGACGATGCGGTCGAGGACCGACTTGTCCGACTGCCCGGCGGCCACGGTGTGGTTGTAGACCACGTCCATGACGGTGCGCAGGCCGTCCTCGTTGAGCGCCTGCACCATCCGGCGGAACTCGACGGTGCGCCTGGTGCCGTCCGGGTCGGTGGCGTAGGAGCCCTCGGGCACGGTGTAGTGCAGCGGGTCGTAGCCCCAGTTGTACGCGTCCTTCGCGGCGGCCTTCGCGACGCACGCCTGCTGCTCCGCGGAGTCCGGGGCGTAGACGAGCAGGTCGCAGGCGGGCTGCTGCTGGTCGGCCTTCTTCTCGGGGATGGTGCCGATGTCGAAGGCGGGCAGCAGGTGCACGTAGGAGGTGCCGGCGCGGGCCAGTTCGCGCAGGTGCCGCGAGCCCTTGCTGTCCTTGTCCGCGAAGGCGAGGTAGGTGCCCTTGTCCTCGGCGGTGGGGTCGGCGATCGAGAAGTCGCGGATGTGCAGTTCCTGGATCTGCGCGTCCCGCAGCGGTACGGCGGCGGGCTTCTTCAGGCCCGACCAGCCCTTCGGGGCCAGCGACTTGTCCGTGAGGTCGACGACGACGCTCTTCTCGGAGTCGGCCGTCAGGGCGAGCGAGTAGGGGTCGGTGACCTTGTTGGTGACGATCTTCTGGACGCTCGGGGCCCAGACCGTGACGTGGTAGCGGTAGGTGTCGCCCTTCCAGCCCTTGGAGCCGCGGACGGACCAGACGCCGCTCGCGTCGTCGCGGCGCATCGCGACGTTCCGGCCGTCGATCTCCAGGGAGACCCGCTGGGCGGTGGGGGCCCAGACGCGCAGCGTGGGCACGCCCTTGCCGTCGAAGACGGCGCCGAGGTCGGCACGGGTCGCCTGCGCCGCGTACAGGTCGTCGAGGACGCCGGCGAGCTGGACGCCGGTGGCGGTGAGCGCCGCCCCGTTGGCCGCGTACTGGGCGGCGACGACCTGGCCCCGCAGCGCCTCCCGGACGCGGTCGCGGTCGCGGGCGTCGACGGACCAGGCCGTGTAGCCGGCCAGGTGCGGGAACTCCGCCTTCTGCGCGGCGGTCAGCTCGGTGGCGTTCAGGCGCAGCACCCGGTGGTCGCCGGTGAGGGCGCCGCCGTCGACCGCGACCGAACCGTCACGGGAGTAGAGGAGCGCGCTGGAGGCCGCGGCGGCGCTGCCGTTCCAGGCCACGGTGTTCCGGTCGATCCACACCGCCTGCGCCTTGGTCAGGTCGAGGGCGGCACTGCTGCCCTTGGGCTGCGGCAGCAGGTACTTCTGCTGTCCGCCGAGGAGCCACACCTCGTGGCCGTTCGCCTTGAGGTCGAGCGACTGGTCGGAGGGGAGGTCCTTCTCGTCGCCCTTGTGGAGGATGTAGCTGAGCGAGGTCGCTCCGGCGGCCAGCGGCACCTCGTAGACCGCGCCGTAGGCGTCCGTGCGGACGGGCTCCAGCGGCTTGCTCCAGTCGGTGGGCTCGGCCGCGCCGGTCCAGGTGTGCAGGCCCCAGCCCGTGTGGTCGCCGTCGGCGCGCTGGTAGTGCAGCACCGCCTTCGAGGTGTCCTGGGGCGGGTAGGCGCCCTCGGGCGCCGTGGTGGAGAGCTCCGGCCTGCCCTCCTCGATCCAGACCTCGCCGGTCTTGGACAGGTCGATGGCGCGGTCGGCGTCGGTGTCCTTGACGCCGTCCTTGTTCACGGCGATGAAGCCGACCGAGGAGGCGCCGGGCTTCAGCTTGACGTGGGCGAAGGCGCCGTAGGCGTCGCGGCCGGTGAACGGCTTGCCGGCGGGCCAGGTCGTGCCCTCGCCGTCGGCGATGTCGCCCCAGGTGTAGAGGCCCCAGTCGTCGTAGTCGCCGTCGGCGCGCTTGTAGTGGACGATCGCGTAGTCGCGCTGGGTGGCGGTCGGCGGCTGCTCGACGGCCGGGGCGCCGCTGGTGGAGGCGGCGGTGGCGCTCGCGGTGCGGCCGGCGCTGTCGACGACGACGGCCTTGTACCGCAGGGCCGTGCCCGCGGGCGCGGTGACCTTCTGGGTCACCTTGTAGGGGGCGTGGTCGGCGGAGCCGAGGACCTGCCACTTCCCGTTGCCCGTCTGGGCGGCGAAGACGACGCGGTTGAGCTGTCCGCCGTCGACGTCCGCGGAGATCTCGACGGTGCCGGTGGCGCCGTCCGCGGGGGCCTTCAGCGTGAGCGAGGGCTTGGCGGCCGGGGCGCCGAGCGGCTTCGCCGCCTTGAGCACCAGGGAGCCGAGCGCGGGGACGGTCACCTTCACCGTGGTGTCGGCGCCGCTGGTGACCCGGGCGTCACCGCCGTGGACGGCGGAGAAGGCCATGCCGGCCGAGCCGGTCGGGATCTCGGCCGTCTTCGCCTCGGTGGAGCTGTTCACCGCGACGAGGTACTCGGTCTTCGTGCGGGCGTCGGTGCGGGAGAAGCCGTAGACCGGGCCTTCGGCGTACCGCTGCTGCTGGACGCCGTCCCGCAGTGCCGGGTGTTCGCGGGTGAGCTTCGCGAGTGCGGCGATCTGCCGGTACAGCGGGTGCGAGGGGTCGTAGGCGTCCTTCGCGTGGGTGCGGTCGGTGCCGATCTGGTCGTCGTCCAGGTAGTCGGCCGTCCGCGAGGCGAAGAGCGTCTGCCGGGAGTCCTTGTCGCCGCCGGGGCCGGTGAAGCCCTGCTCGTCGCCGTAGTAGACGACGGGGTTGCCGCGGGTGAGGAACATCAGCTCGTTGGCGAGCCCCGCGCGCCGCAGCAGTTCGGCGTCGTCCGCCTTCGGGTTGTCCTGCTTCAGGAACATGCCGAAGCGGCCCATGTCGTGGTTGCCGAGGAAGGGCACCGACTCGTAGGCGTTGGCCTTGTCCGTCGTGTAGCGGTAGTCCTGGCCGAAGAGGTTCGCCAGCTTGTCCGCGCCGGCGCCCTGCGAGGCGAAGGCGCGGGCGGCGTCCTGGAAGGGGAAGTCGAGGGTGGCGTCGAGCCGGCCCTCGGTGACGTACGGGGCGGTGATCGCGGGGTCGGCCGAGTAGACCTCGCCGAACATGAAGAAGTCGTCCCGGCCGCGCTTGGCCGCGTACTCGTCGAGCGAGGTGGCCCACTGGGTCCAGAACTCGGTGTTGACGTGCTTGACCGTGTCGATGCGGAAGCCGTCGATGTCGAAGTCGCGCACCCAGCGCTGGTAGATCTTCTCCATCCCCTCGACGACCTCGGGACGCTCGGTCCACAGGTCGTCCAGGCCGACGAAGTCGCCGTACCCGGAGGACTCGCCGGCGAAGGTGGAGTCGCCCCGGTTGTGGTACATCGTCGGGTCGTTGAGCCAGGCCGGGACCTTCACGTTCTTCTTGTCCGCGGCGACGACGGGGGTGCGCGGGAAGGAGTCCCGGTCGACGGCCGGGAAGCGGCGCTCGCCGTCGGCGTAGTCGGCGTCGTCGAAGGGGACGCCGTCCTTGGTCAGGTACGGGAAGGCGCCCTTGGAGAGGTAGCCGTAGGACTTCTCCTCGTAGTCGACGACGTCCGCGGTGTGGTTGGTGATGACGTCGAAGAAGACCTTCATGCCCTTGGCGTGGGCCTTGTCGATCAGCCGCTCCAGGTCGGCGTTGGTGCCGAAGTGGGGGTCGACCTGGGTGAAGTCGGTGATCCAGTAGCCGTGGTAGCCGGCCGACGCGTCCTTGCCCTCGCCCTGCACGGGCTGGTTCTTGAAGATCGGCGCCATCCAGATGGCGGTGGTGCCGAGCCCCTTGATGTAGTCCAGCTTCTCGGTGAGGCCCTTGAGGTCGCCGCCCTGGTAGAAGCCCTTGTCCGCCGGGTCGTAGCCGGTGGCGAGCCGGGAACCGGTCAGGCCGCCGCGGTCGTTGCGTGCGTCGCCGTTGGCGAAACGGTCCGGCAGGACGAAGTAGAACTGCTCACGGGTCAGGTCGTGGCGGGCCGGCTCGGCGGCCAGCGATCTGTCCGACGGGGGCGCGGGCGGCGGGGGCGCGGCCGCCGCCGGCACGGCGGAGACCAGCGCCGCGACCGTCGCCGTCGCCAGTGCGGCGGCGGCTGCGGTGCGCAGCGGGATACGGGGGCGTGTCAAGGCGGTTCTCTCCTGAGGGTGTGTGCGGTGCGTGCGCCGTCCCGCGCCCGGGGAGGGGCGCGGGACGGCGCGGGGGAGGTGCACCGGGGCGCCCGGGGGGGGCGCCGCCGGTCCTAGTTGCGCCAGGTGTCGTTCAGCGCGATGCGGCTGGTGCCGACGGTGGCGGTGCGGTTGGCGCCGCTCTCCCAGGTGACGTTGCCGGCGGCGTCCTTGCGGATGTACTTGTACTCGAAGGCCGTGCCGGCGGGCAGGTCCACGTCCAGCTTCCACACGGGGTAGGACGCGGGGTCGAGCTTGCGGGCGCTGCCCGGGTTCCAGTTGCCGAGTTCGGCACGGTTGCCCGTCACGTAGATGTTCTGGCCCATGACGGTGGTGGCGTTGACCGCGAACGACGCCCCGGAGGTCACCGGGTCGGGGTCGGGGTCCGTGCCGCCGCCGCTGCACGTCCGGGCGTTCACGTGCAGCGCCACGGCCGTGCCCGCGCCGAGCGTGGCGGTGAACTGGCCGGATCCGTTCACCGTGACCGCGTTGCCGCTCTGGACGTCGCAGTAGGTGCCGGAGGGCAGGGACGTCTGGAAGGTGCGGGACAGCGACGAGCCCTCGTGGTTGATCGCCACGTACGCCTTGTCGCCGCGGCCGAAGGCGATCTGGTCGCCCCCGTTGTCCCACCAGTTCGTCACGGCCTGGCCGCGCGCCGTGTTGCGGAAGGCGACCATGGACGAGACCTCGCGCCAGGCGTGCTGGCACTTCCAGCCGTCGCTGTAGCAGGCGTTCACCTGGCCGCCGTTCGGCGGGCCGGCGTCGTGGTCGGAGAACTCGTAGCCGGAGTGGACGTCCGGGTTGCCGTACGGCCAGGCCAGCATGAAGACGTGCGCGAGCGTGTAGGCCGAGCCGTTCTTGTAGGTCATCGTGTCGCCGCCGCGCTCGGTGTCGTGGTTGGCGACGAACACGTTGGACTGGCCCGAGGGCATGAAGCCCCAGCCCTCGCCGAAGTTCTTCAGGTGGGCGAGGTTCTCGTTCTGGAAGACCTGCTTGAGGCTCCGTCCGTAGCGGAACTCCTGGACGTCGCCGCTGCCGAGGTACTCGGAGGGGGAGACCGCCTCGCCGGCGCCGTAGATGGCTTCGTGCTTCCAGTAGACGTTCGGGTTGGTCAGCCGGGACTTGATGTTCGACAGGTCGGCGGCCGCCATGTGCTTGGCGGCGTCGATGCGGAAGCCGTCGACGCCCAGCGAGAGCAGGTCGTTGAGGTATCCGGCGATCTTGCCGCGGACGTAGTCCTCACCGGTGTCCAGGTCCGCGAGCCCGACGAGCTCGCAGTTCTGCACGTTGCCGCGGTCGCCGTAGTTGTTGCCGATCTGCGTGGTGCAGTTGTCGAAGTCGGGCGCCGAATAGATGCCGGGGTAGTTGTACTTGGTGTACGACGAGCCGCCGGTGCCGGTGCCGCTGCCCGCGGACATGTGGTTGATGACCGAGTCGGCCACCACCTTCACGCCCGCCGCGTGACAGGTGTCGACCATGTTCTTGAACTGCGTCCGGTCGCCGAGGCGTCCGGCGATCCGGTAGGACACCGGCTGGTACGAGGTCCACCACTGGGCGCCCTGGATGTGCTCCTGGGGCGGGGAGACCTGGACGAAGCCGTAACCGGCCGGGCCCAGGCTGTCGGTGCACGCCTTGGCGACCGAGTCGAATTTCCACTCGAACATCACCGCGGTGACGTCCTTGTCGCCGGGCGGCGCGGCCTGTGCGACGGTGGTGGGGGCCGTGACGGCGACAGCGGCTCCTGCCACAACGGCGAGTGCCGCGGCCACGGTTCTTCTGGCCATTCTGTCCTCCTGCCGAGAGGGAGGTGGGGATGGGAGGGGGAGCCTCGAACGGCAACGCGCCATGCCCGCAAGGCCTTTTGAGAGTTCTTACGCAAGAAGTCTGAAACTTGTTGCGGTCGAGACCGTACGGCCCGGCTGCCACCCGGTCAACCCTTCGCACAGACCTTCGTCAGTACCTGTATGACGGCCGGGAAACGTATCCGTTCCGTGTCCGCAAACTCTTTCGCAAGGTGTTGCAGCGGTGTTACTTTCAACGACGACTCCGGTCCGGCCGGCCGGGGGTTCCGGTCCGTACCGGCACCTCACGCGCCCGGCCGGCCGGGCCGGTCACCCGGGTTCGCACACGGCGCTCCGCACCACCCCGCAGGAGCCCCGCCCCGGTGCGCCGAAGGGCCGGCACCGGCCGCGACACACGCGAACCGGCCCGGCCCCGGGCTCCTCCCCCACACCGCACTCCCGTGCGGGCCATCTCAGAGCGCCCGCACCCCCGGGGCGCCCGTCGAGCCGCGCACGACCAGCTCCGGCTGGAAGACGAACTCCGTGCGCTGCACCGGGTTTCCGCCGATCTCCTCGATCAGCGCGTCGACGGCGGCCGTGGCCATCGCCTGCACCGGCTGACGCACCGTCGTCAGCGGTGGGTCGGTGAACGCGATCAGCGGCGAGTCGTCGAAGCCGACCACCGAGATGTCGCCCGGCACGTCGAGCCCCCTGCTGCGCACCGCGCGGATCGCGCCGAGCGCCATCAGGTCGCTGGCGCACACGATGCCGGTGCAGCCCGCGTCCAGCAGCGCCCCGGCGGCCACCTGCCCGCCCTCCACGGTGAACAGCGTGGAGGTGACGAGCTCCTCCGCCTGCTCCTGGCTCAGCCCCAGCAGTGCCTGCGCGGCGGCGGTGAACCCCTCCGCCTTGCGGCGCGAGGGGACGTACCGGGTCGGGCCGACGGCCAGCCCGACGCGCTCGTGGCCGAGGTCCACGAGATGACGGACCGCCATCCGGGCGGCGCTGCGGTCGTCCGGTGACACGAAGTGCGCGTCGATCCGCTCGTTGAAGCCGTTGATCAGCACGAACGGGACCCCGCGCGCGGCCAGTTGGGCGTAGCGCGCCGGGTCCTCGGCGGTGTCCGCGTGCAGCCCCGACATGAAGATGATGCCGGTGACACCGCGCTGTTCGAGCTGCTCGACGAGCTCGTCCTCGGTGGCGCCGCCGGGCATCTGGGTGCACAGCACCGGGGTGTAGCCGTGACCGGCCAGCACCTGCTCGATGACCTGGGCGAACGCGGGGAAGATCGGGTTCGTCAGCTCCGGGATGACCAGTCCGACCAGCCCGGCGCTGCGCCGGCGCAGCCGCACGGGACGCTCGTAGCCGAGGACGTCCAGCGCCGCCAGCACCCGGTGCCGCGTCGGTGCCGCCACACCGGCCTTGCCGTTGAGCACCCGGCTGACCGTGGCCTCGCTGACCCCGGCCTGGAGGGCGAGGTCGGCCAGCCTCGGGACGGCGGCAGCGCCGTCCCGAGGCAGGGGGAGCGTCACACCGCCCACCAGACGGTGGTGTCCGCGGGCAGCTCGGCCTCGCCGCCGGTGACGGTGACGGTGTCGCTGGCGAGCAGCACCCGGCCGTGGGCGGGCACCCGCACCGGCTCGCCGGTGGTGTTGGCGGTGCACACGAAGCCGTCGCGGGCGAACGACAGCACGCCCTCGGGGGTGTCGAGCCACTCGACACCGTCCCCGGCGCCCATGCCCTGCTGGACCCGGCGCACGGCGAGCGCGCTGCGGTACAGCTCCAGCGTGGAGCCGGGGTCGCCGGTCTGGGTCTCGACGCTCAGCGAACCCCACTCGGCGGGCTGCGGCAGCCAGCTCCCGCCGTCGCCGAAGCCGTACGAGGAGCCCTCGGCCGTCCACGGGATCGGCACCCGGCAGCCGTCGCGGAAGCCGTCCTGGCCGGTGGCCCGCCAGAACGACGGGTCCTGGCGCACCTCGTCGGGCAGGTCGGTGACGTCGGGCAGGCCGAGCTCCTCGCCCTGGTAGATGTAGGCCGAGCCGGGCAGCGCCAGCATCAGCAGGGTGGCCGCGCGGGCGCGGCGCAGGCCGAGCTCGCGGTCGCCGGCCTCGCGGAGCTGGGTGCCGAGCCCCGCGGGGTTGGCGAAGCGGGTGGCGTGGCGGGTCACGTCGTGGTTGGAGAGCACCCAGGTGGTGGGCGCGCCGACCGGGCGCATCGCGGCGAGCGAGGCGTCGATGACCTTGCGCAGCTCGGCCGCGTCCCAGTGGGTGCCGAGGTACTGGAAGTTGAAGGCCTGGTGCATCTCGTCGGGGCGCACGTAGTTGGCGGTGCGCTCGACGGTGGGGGTCCACGCCTCGGCGACGAGCACCCGGTTGTCGCCGTACTCGGCGAGGACCTGGCGCCAGCTCCGGTACACCTCGTGCACGCCGTCCTGGTCGAAGAAGGGCATGACATCGTTTCCGAGCAGCTTGAGCTGGTCGTGTCCGCCGATGTCCGGCAGGCCCTCGGCCTTGATCAGGCCGTGGGCGACGTCCACCCGGAAGCCGTCGACGCCCATGTCCAGCCAGAAGCGCAGGATGGAGCGGAACTCGTCGCGGACGGCCGGGTGCTCCCAGTTGAAGTCGGGCTGCTCGGGCGCGAAGAGGTGGAGGTACCACTCGCCGTCGTCGGTGCGGGTCCAGGCCGGGCCGCCGAAGATGGACTCCCAGTCGTTGGGGGGCAGCTCGCCGTTCTTCCCCTTGCCGGGACGGAAGTGGTAGCGCTCGCGCAGCGGGGAGCCGGGGCCCTCGGCCAGCGCGCGCTGGAACCACTCGTGCCGGTCGGACGAGTGGTTGGGCACCAGGTCGACGATGATCCGCAGGCCCAGGCCGTGGGCCTCGCGGATGAGGGCGTCGGCGTCCAGCAGGCTGCCGAACATCGGGTCGATGGCACGGTAGTCGGCGACGTCGTATCCGGCGTCGGCCTGCGGGGACGCGTAGAAGGGGCTGAGCCAGACGGCGTCGACACCGAGGTCGCGCAGGTACGGCAGCCGGCTGCGGATGCCCTCCAGATCGCCCATGCCGTCGCCGTTTCCGTCGGCGAAGCTGCGCGGGTAGACCTGGTAGATCACCGCGTCGCGCCACCAGCCCGTGTCCGTGCCGGAGGTGGGGGCGGCGGGGGCAGCAAGGTGCTGGGTCATGTCATCCCTGGAAGTCATAGGGGTCGGGTGCGGCGCCGGTCCGGGGTACAGGCACGGACCGGCGCCGCGGCTTCATGCGCGCGGGTGCTCAGCCCTTGACGGCGCCGGCCGACATGCCGGTCACCAGGTGGCGCTGGGCGAAGAGGAAGACGATCGCCGCGGGGATGGCGATGAGCACCGAGGCGGCGGTCATCGGGCCCCACTGGGCGCCGTACTGGTTGACGAACTTCTGGAGACCGCCGGCCAGCGTCATGTTCTCGTCACCGACCATGAACGCGGACGCGTAGGCGACCTCGCCCCAGGCGGTGATGAAGGAGTAGAACGCGGTCACCGCGATGCCGGGCTTGGCGAGCGGCAGGATCAGCCTCCGGAAGGTGCCGAACGGCGTGAGCCCGTCGACCTGTCCCGACTCGTCGATCTCCATCGGGATGGTGTCGAAGAAGCCCTTCATCATCCAGGCGCAGAACGGCACGGCGATGGTCAGGTAGGTGATGACCAGGCCGGCGGGCTCGTTGAGCAGGCCCATCGCCGCCATGATGTTGTAGATCGGCACGATCAGGACGGCGACCGGGAACATCTGCGTGATCAGCAGCGTCCACATCAGGCCGCGCTTGCCGGGGAACCGGAAGCGGCTGACGGCGTAGCCGGTCGTGGAGGCGACGAACACCCCGAGCACGGTGGTCAGTCCGGCGACGAGCAGCGAGTTGCCGAACCAGGTGAGGAACGGGGTGTCCTCCAGCAGTCCGGTGTAGTTCTCGAGCGTCGTCTCCTTGACGAAGTCCGTGGTGGTCGCGTACTTCGCCGGCTTGAGCGAGGTCAGCAGGACCCACAGCACGGGGAAGACGGCGATCACGGACGCCACCAGCAGCGTGGCGTGCAGACCGAAGGAGGCCAGGGGCGAACGGTGGTTCCGGCCGCGGCTGCGGCGCGGGGACTCGACTGCGGTGGTCACCAGACTTCTCCCTGCTTGCGGAGGACTCGCCGGTAGACCGCGGCGAAGAGCATCAGGAGGACCAGGATCAGCACACCCCACGTGGAGGACTGCGCGAAGTCGCGCGGGCTGATCTCGAACGAGAACTTGTAGGCCTGGGTGACGAGGATCTGTGTGGCCTCGCCGGGCCCGCCCCTGGTGAGCAGGAAGATCACCGGGAACATGTTGAAGGTCCAGATGGTGCTGAGCAGGATCACCGTGGTGCTCACCGAGCGCAGCCCGGGCATGGTGATGTTGCGGAACCGCTGCCAGGGACCGGCGCCGTCCATCTCGGCGGCCTCGTAGAGCTCACCGGGGATGGACTGCAGACCGCCGAGCAGGGCGACCATCATGAACGGGATGCCGAGCCAGACGTTGACGGCGATGACCGAGAACTTGGCCCAGGTGGGGTCGTTGAGCCAGGGCACCGCGTCGATGCCGACGCCGCCGAGCATCTGGTTGAGCAGACCGTTGTTCTCGTTGTAGAGGAACCGCCAGGCGAAGACGGACACGAAGCCCGGCACGGCCCACGGCAGGATGAGGAACATCCGGTAGAAGGAGCGGCCGGCTATCCGGCGGTTGAGCATGTTGGCCAGGGCGAGGCCCAGCACGAAGGTGACGGCGACGCAGGAGACCGTCCACACCAGCGTCCAGCCCAGCGTCTCGAAGAACTGCGAGCCGCTGAGCGCTTCCTTGTAGTTGTCGAGGCCCACGAACTCGTACGTCGCGGGGATCTCGTTGACGCCGATGGACCGCGCGACATTGCGCTCGTTGGCGTCGGTGAGCGACAGGTAGATACCGCGCACGAGCGGGTATCCGATGATCACGGCGATCACGATCGTCACCGGAGCGACCATCGCCCACGCGTACCAGTGCGTGGAGAGGGAACGGCGGACCTTTCCCGCGGGCTTGCCAGGACGGCGGCTCCGGCCGCGGGCGTCGTCGCCCGCGGCCTTCGCCACCGACTGGCTGCTGGTGTCCACAGCCATCAGCCGGTCAACCTTCCTTGGTTACTTCCAGTCCTTGAGGAGCTTGCGGTACTCCTCGGCGGTGGCCTTGACGCCCTTCTCCGGGGTGGTCTGGCCGGTGAGGACCTTGGTGTACTCGGTCACCAGCGGCGCGAAGAGGCTGCCGGTCTCCGGGATCCAGGGGCGCTCGACCGCCTTGTCGACGACCGGGCGGAAGAAGCCGACGATCTCGTTGCTCGCGACACCCGGCTGCGAGTAGACGGAGTTGCGGGTCGGGAGCAGGCTGAGCTCCTGGGCGACCTTGGCCTGGTTGTCGGCGTTGGTCATGTAGTCCACGAACGCGTAGGAGGCGTCGAGGTTCTTGGAACCGGCGTAGACGGCGAGGTTGTGACCGCCCTGCGGGGCGCCCTGGCCGGCGGAGCCCGCGGGGACCGGGGCGATGCCCAGGTTGGCCTTGTCGGTGAACTGCGCGCCCGCGTAGGTGTCGGCGACGGCCCACGGGCCGTTGATCATCATCGCGACCTCGCCTTCCTTGAAGGCGGTCTGCATGTTGTTCCAGCCGTCGGTCGCGTCGGTCCTGGCGGCGCCCGAGTCGACGAGGTCCTTGACGACCGTCATGGCCTTGGTGCCGGCGGGGCTGTCGATGGTGACCGACTTCGCCTTGGCGTCGACGAGGTCGCCGCCCTCGCCGTAGAGGAAGGAGAGGAACCAGTAGGCGTCGTCACCGCGGAGGTAGAGGCCGGTCTTGCCGGTCTTGTCCTTGATGGCGGCGGAGACGGTCTTCAGCTCGTCGATGGTCTTGGGGACCTCGACACCGGCGTCCTTGAAGATCTTCTTGTTGTAGAAGATGCCCATGGAGTCGATGACCTGCGGCACGGCGTAGGTCTTGCCGTCGTACTTGGTGGAGGCGGCGGCCTGCTTGAGGAAGTCGTCCTCCTCCTTCAGGGCGGCGGTGCCCTCCAGCGGCGCGAGGTAGCCGAGGTCGGCGAACTCGGGGGTCCAGGCGACCTCGGAGCGGATGACGTCGGGGGCGCCCGAGCCGGACTGCGCGGCGTTCTTGAACTTGTTCTGCGCCTCGCCGAAGGGGACGTTGACGTACTTCACCTTCACCTTGGGGTGCAGCTTGGTGAAGTCCTCGGCGATCTTCTTGAAGACCTTGTCCTCGCTGCCGACCGTCGAGGTGTCCCACCAGGTGACGGTGCCGCTGAGCTCGCCCGAGCTCTTGCTGCCGCTGTCGCCGCCGTCGTCCCCACCGCACGCCGTCGCCGACACGGCCAGTGCCGCGACCAGAGCGGTGGCCGCTATGCCACGCCGCATGTGAACTCCTTCGATGTGCCCGACAGGGGCGGAGGCGCAGACCTGCCTCCCGCCGTCCGCTCCCTCGCGGTGCCGGGTTGCCAGGAACGTAACAGGGCTGAAAACCATCGGAAAGACCTTGCGGCAAATTTCTGCAAGGACAGGGGATCGTTACATTCACGTGTCCTGAGAGTTGCCGACACATCCCTTGACACGGCCGGGAACCAGAGTGCCGCCTGCTGCAAGGCCCCGGCAAGAGCCTCGCAAGGCTTTGCAGCGATGTGACACGACTCTCCTGCTCCAAGGCCCCGCGGAGGCCCGAAACCGCTGAATCCCGCATCTGGTGGGCAATCGTGCGCCCGACCGGTACAGTCCACTTCCATGACCGCGCGGCTCGCCGACATCGCAGCCCAGGCGGGGGTCAGTGAAGCCACAGTCAGCCGCGTGCTCAACGGCAAGCCCGGCGTGGCCGCGGCCACCCGCGAATCCGTTCTCGCCGCACTCGACGTGCTCGGCTACGAACGTCCGGTCCGCCTGCGGCAGCGCAGCGCCGGCCTCGTCGGACTGATAACCCCCGAGCTGGACAACCCGATCTTCCCCGCCCTCGCCCAGGTGATCGGCCAGGCGCTGACCCGCCAGGGATACACGCCCGTGCTCGCCACCCAGACCCCGGGCGGCTCCACCGAGGACGAACTGACCGAGATGCTGGTGGACCGGGGCGTCTCCGGGATCATCTTCGTCTCCGGACTGCACGCGGACACCACGGCCGACATGCAGCGCTACGACCGGCTGCGCGCCCAGGGCGTGCCCTACGTCCTGGTCAACGGCTTCTCCCCCAAGGTGCAGGCCCCCTTCGTGTCGCCCGACGACCGGGCCGCGATGCACCTGGCGGTGACCCACCTCGCCGCGCTCGGCCACACCCGCATCGGCCTGGCCCTCGGGCCCCGCCGCTTCGTGCCGGTGCTGCGCAAGATCGAGGGCTTCCAGCACGCCATGGCCGAACGGCTCGGCGTCGCGCCCGAGGAGTCCGAGGAGCTGATCCAGCACTCGCTCTACACCCTGGAGGGCGGGCAGGCCGCCGCCGCCGGCCTGATCGGCCGCGGCTGCACCGCGGTCGTCTGCGCCAGCGACATGATGGCGCTCGGCGCGATCCGCGCCGCCCGGCAGCAGGGGCTGCACGTCCCGAAGGACATCTCCGTGGTGGGCTTCGACGACTCGCCGCTCATAGCGTTCACCGACCCGCCGCTGACCACCATCCGCCAGCCCGTCCAGGCGATGGGCCAGGCGTCCGTGCGCGCGCTGCTGGAGGAGATAGGGGGCACCCCCGCCCCGCACAGCGAGTTCGTCTTCATGCCGGAACTCGTCGTCCGCGGCTCGACCGCCTCCTCCCCCACCCGCCCCGCGGCCGACGCCTGACCCGCCGCGAGGCGGGGCGGGTCAGGTCCTGGACGCGCCTCCCGGCGGCAGACGCGTCCCCCGGGGGCCCCGCCCCTCACGCCCCCGTCAGCAGCGCCTCCAGGGCGTCCGCCGTGGCCGGGTGGCGGCTGAGAAGGGCCGCGCCCGGCGGGGCGGCGGCCGCCGGCTCCCAGGAGCCCTCCCACCCCAGCAGTTCCGCCACCGCGTCACCGGTCGCCCGGTGGGCGCGGAGCAGGGCGGCGCCGTGGGGAGCCCGGGCCGCGCCCGGGGCCGCTGCGGGCGCGGCGTGCTGCTCGCGCCACGGCGGGACCCAGGCGTCCAGCGCCGCGAGCCGCGCGGGGAAGACCCGCCCCGCCTCGCGGATCAGCAGCGGCGCCAGCTCCGATGCCGTCGAGCGCAGCGTCGTGATCAGGCTGGGCAGCCACGGCAGCAGGACCGGGTCCGGGAGGCGGGCGAACGCGTTGGAGACCGCCTCGACCACCACGTCCGCCAGGCCCGGCACCGGCTCCAGCGCATGGACGAATCCACTGAGGTAGCGCGGATAGGCGGGCACCACCATGGGGTTGGCGAGCAGGTCGTCGCAGCGCTCGCGCAGCTCCTGCCGGGACAGGGTGCCGAGCTGCACCTGCGCCGCCCACAGCAGCGCCGTCTTCGCCGGGTCGCGCGGATGGCACTGGGCCACCGCGAGCTCCAGCTGCGCCCGGTCGCAGCCCAGCGACAGGGCGAGGCCCTCCATGCTGAAGAGGAACCCGAGCATGGCCGCGACCTGGCCCACGGTCGCCTCCTCGTCGGCGAACGCCGTCGGGAGCTGTGTGCAGTAGTGGGCGTAGCCGGTCCTGACGAAGGACTCGATCCACGGCGGCAGCACGGGCTCGGCGGTGCGGTAGTAGGCGAGGAGCCCGCGCACCCGGCGCAGCACCTCCGGGGCGCCGTCGACGCTGCGCTCGCCGGCGAGCACCTCCAGCGCCCGGGTGCCCAGTTCCCCGGCGAGGCGGCGGCTGCGCAGATGGAGCGTGGCGTCCTCGACGGCGGCCAGCACCGTCGCCGTGCGGGCCTGCGCGTCCCAGGCGGCCCGGCGCAGCCGCTGTTCCAGGACCTGCTCGATGCTGACGCCCTCGTAGCCGAGCTCGATGAGCGCCCGCTGGTGGGTGCCGAGCGCCAGGTCCCAGGACTCCTGGATCGAGGTCGTGCCGAGCCGCCGCTCCCCCATGATCGGGCGGGCCGCGCCGTGCGGCATCAGCCTGCGCAGCATCCACAGCACGTCGGAACAGGCCGCGAGCTCCGGCCGGGAGGCCAGGTCGAGCAGCGCCCGCTGCACACCGCGCTTCTCCAGCGCCAGCCCGAGCGGCGCGAGCCGGTCGTGCACGTCCCGGGCGAGCGGGGGCAGCGCGTCGTAGCCGACCTGCCCGATCCGGTCGCCGCCCATCATGATCTCGACGAGCCGGCGCACGTCACGGCGTCCGGGCACCGAGTCCTTCTCGATGCAGGTGATCGCCGCGTCCTGGAAGTCGTACGGCGTGGGCCGGGCCCGGTCGCGCATGCCGGCGAGCAGGATCGACGTCTCGAAGACGGCGATGGCGTCGGCGGTGGAGGCGAGGTAGCCGTTGCGGCGGGCCGCGCGCACGATGTCGACGGACCAGCCGAGCAGTTCGGCCTCGTCGAGGTGGTCGGGCACGGGCGGCTGCCGCAGGTATCCGGAGAGGCGGTCCCCGGCGGGCGGCGCCCCGGCCGCCGGGGACGGCGGAGTGGAGGTCTTGCGGGCACGGGGCTTCGCCGCGCCCGCCTGCCCGGCCAGCCGGAACGGCTCGACCCGGGTGCGCCGGAGGTTCTTGGCCCAGGTGGTGGCGGCGATCGACACCGATCCCGCGGCCAGCCCGAACTGCGCCTCGATGGCCGCGTGGCTGGACGGGATGAGACCGTGCTGCCAGGTGGTGGCCGACCGCGGGGTGATCTCGAAGGTGTCCGTGCCCGCGACCCCGAACTCGGCGACCCGGCTGGCCGCGTGGAAGGCGCCGCAGACGTAGAGGCAGTCCGCGGGGTCGGTGCCGGTGGCGGACAGGTGTGCGCGCATCCGGGTCCACATGTGGCGTTCCCGGTCCTCGTCCACCCGCATCCGGCCCGGGTCGCCCGGGGCGAGACGGCGGAACAGGCTGCCGATGAGCAGCATGACCTGACGGTAGGTGTCGTGGTCGCTGTCGCCGAGCGGCAGCTCCACGTACTGGTGCCACCACTCCGACCAGTGCCGCACCCGGCCGTGGCGGAGCAGGTGTTCCTCCAGCTCGGCGAAGCGCGGCCGGAGGTCGCCCATCTCCACGCCGACGGCCTCGCCGTGCAGTGCGGCCTCCTCCTCGGCGGGCCGGGCGGACGCGCTCTCGGGGCCGGCGGCGGGCCCGTCGGGGTCCTCGGCGCGCCGGTCCCACTGGAAGACGTGGTCCGAGGAGCGGTCCACGAGGACCAGTTCGACGCCCGGGGTGTCCAGGGCGTAGGCGATGGCCTGGTACTCGGCCGACGCCTCGGTGATCGGGGCGACCACCGACAGCGGCGACCACTCGGGCGGGAAGTCGCGGACCTCGCCGGCGAACGCCTGCACCGCCACCGGCAGCCGGCAGTTGCGCAGCTCGGTGAGGATCGGCGCCATGTCCTCGCACAGCTCCAGGTAGACGACCCTGGGCCGCTTCTCGCGCAGCCGCCGGGCCATGGCGGTCGCCGAGGCGGGCGAGTGGTGGCAGACCGGGAAGATCTCCAGCGGCTCGCCGAGGGCCCGGTCGACGTCGTCGACCATGCCGAGGAGGATGCCCTCCAGGGCGCCGGGGCCGTCGGCGAACGCGGCCGCGGCCTCGTGCAGTTGGCCGCGCAGCGCCTCGAAGGTGTCTTCGGCGGCGGTGGCCGGCGGGGTGCCGGCGGGTGCTCCGCTCATGACAGGGTGGCGATCGCGTCGCGGCCGCCCTCCAGGAACTCGGGCCAGGAGCCGCCCTCGGACTTGCTGCGCGGCTCGACGACACCGTGCAGGTACTTGTTGAGGATGGCCAGGTCCTCCGGTTCGCGGCGGGCCAGGGAGCCGACCAGCGAGGAGGCCAGCGTCCGTGCGGTGAGGGCCCGTTCGCCGAAGAAGTCGCTGTGCAGGACGGCGTCCTCCAGCACACCGATCTGCTCGGCGGTGGAGAGCGCGGACTCCAGCTTCTCGTCGTCGCTGCCGGCCGCCGCCGCGGAGGCCCGCAGGTCGGCGAAGCTCTGGAGCAGCACGTCCAGCAGGGTCGGCGGCACGTCCAGGTCGATGGCGTGCCGGCGGAGCAGCTCCTCGGTGCGGAAGCGGACGATCTCCGCCTCGCTCTTCTTGTTGGTCACCACCGGGATGCGGACGAAGTTGAAGCGGCGCTTCAGCGCGGAGGAGAGGTCGTTGACACCGCGGTCGCGGCTGTTGGCGGTCGCGATGACGGAGAAGCCGGGCTTGGCGAAGACGATGTTGTCGCCGCCGTCGCTGTCCAGCTCGGGGACCGAGATGTACTTCTCGGACAGGATGGAGATCAGGGCGTCCTGGACGTCGCTGGTGGAGCGGGTGAGCTCCTCGAAGCGGCCGATCGTGCCGGTCTCCATCGCGGTCATGATCGGCGAGGGGATCATCGAGGCGCGCGACTGCCCCTTGGCGATGACCATGGAGACGTTCCAGGAGTACTTGACGTGGTCCTCGGTGGTGCCGGCCGTGCCCTGCACCACCAGGGTGGAGTTGCGGCTGATCGCGGCGGACAGCAGCTCCGCGAGCCAGCTCTTGCCGGTGCCGGGGTCGCCGATGAGCAGCAGGCCGCGGTCGGAGGCCAGGGTCACGATGGACCGCTCGACGAAGCTCCGGTCGCCGAACCACTTCTGGGAGATCTCCCGGTCCAGGCCGTCGGAGCGCTCGGACCCGAGGACGAACAGACGGACCATCTTCGGGGAGAGCCGCCAGGAGAAGGGCTTGGGGCCGTCGTCCACCGACTCCAGCCAGTCCAGCTCCTCGGCGTACTTGATCTCGGCGGGGGCGCGCAGCAGGTCGGACATGTCAGGGGCCTTTCTGGGACGTCTCAGGTGAGGAAGGTCTTGAGCTCGTGGACGAGCCGGTCGATGTGTCCGGAGATCACCGGGGTGCCGAGCGCCTTGAACCGCTCCCGGAACCAGGGGTTGACCTCCTGCCGTCCGGAGCTGGTCACCGAGCCGACGGGGATGAACTTCACGCCGGAGCGGTGGACCGCCTCGATGCCCTCGTAGAGGGGCTGGGAGCGGCCGAACTCGTAGAAGTCGGAGATCCACACCATCGCGGTGGAGCGCGGCTCGGCGATCTTCGGGCGGGCCATGGCCATCGCCACCGGACCGTCGTTGCCGCCGCCGAGGTTGGTGCGCAGCAGCACGTCGAACGGGTCGTGCACCCAGGGGGTGAGGTCGACGGCGCGGGTGTCGAACGCGATCAGGTGCACGTCGACCTTGGGCAGTCCGGCGAAGATCGAGGCGAGGATGGTGCAGTTGACCATCGAGTCGACCATGGAGCCGGACTGGTCGACCACCACGATCAGCCGCTGGGGTGTCGTGCGGCGCACGGTGTGGCGGTAGTAGAGGCGGTCGACGTAGAGCCGCTCCTCCTCCGGGCTCCAGTTGGTGAGGTTCTTCCAGACGGTGCGGTCGAGGTCGAGGTTGCGGAAGACCCGCTTCGGCGGGATCGAGCGGTCGAGGTCGCCTGCCGTGGCCTTCTCCACCTGGGTGCGCAGCACCTCGGCGACCTCGTCGACGTACCGGCGGATCAGCGATCTGGCGTTGGCGAGGGCGACACCGGAGAGGTTGTCCTTGTCGCGCAGCAGTTGCTCGATCAGGGACATGCTGGGCGTGAGCTGTGCGGCCAGCGTGGGATCGGCGAGCACCTCGCGCAGGCGCATCCGGGAGACGAGTCCGGCTTCGATTGCGCCCAGTTCGGGGCCGAGGCCCGTGGCGCCGCCGGCGTCGGAGCGGCCGCCCCGCAGGCCGCCGGGCGGGCAGCCGAGGGCGCGCTCCAGCCAGCCGGCGTCGGACTGCCAGCGGGCGAGCTGCCCCGCGGTGACCGTCCCGGAGCCGGTGGCGAAGACGTTGAGCAGCACCTTCGAGGCGAGTGCGGCGCGGCGCACCTCGGCGGCCCGGTCGCGCTGCCCGTCGGCGTCGGGCCCGGGGGTCATCAGCCCCTCCAGCTCGGCGGCGAGGCCGGGGTGGCGCTGGACGACGGAGTCGACGGACGCGCCCGGGTCGAGCAGCGCGGGCGGCAGGCCGATGTCCTCGACGACGGCGAGGCTCGCCGATTCGAGCGCCGGCTGCTCCTCGTGGTCGAAGAGGCGGGCGAGCAGGCGCCAGTAGAGCACCTGCCGGCGGTTGTCGTGGGCGTCGGGCACCGGGGCGTCCGCAGGAGTGGCGTCCGGCCCGGGGGCGTCCCCGACAGTGGCGTCGGGCACCGGCAGGTCCGCAACAGCGGCGTCGGACCCGGGGGCGTCCGCACCGGTGGCGGCGGGCGCGGGTGCGGGGGTGGGGTCGCTCATGCGCGCAGCAGCCTTCCCGCGCGTTCGCGCAGTACGGAGACGGCGTCGGTGGCGGCCTTCTCGGCCTTGGCACCGTTTTTGTCGGCGGTGCCCGCGGCCCACGCCCCGGCGTGGACCGCGACCGCCTTGCGGCGCACGGTGGTCTCCACGGCGAGGGGCTGCACACGGAACGCCCCCGCGTCCCAGCGGAGCAGCCCGATGCAGGCGCCGGAGGCCGCGACGGCCTCGGGGGTGAGCGGGCCCGCGACCGGGATGCGGTCGGTGTCGACGGCGAGGCGGTGGCCTGCCAGGTCGAACACGAGGGTGTCGCCGTCCCGGTCCGCGGTGTACCCCTCCAGCAGGACGGGCTCGGCGATGAGGGCCGGATGCCGGTCCAGGGGCGCGGTCGTCTGTCCGGCGGCGCCGGCCAGGGCCACCCGGGCGGTGGCGAAGGGATCGGCCGCCGCGCCCGGCTTCGCGTGCGCGTCGTCCCAGATCAGGTCGGAGCCCGCGGTGACCGGCATCGCGTCGAGCTCCATCGAGCGGCCCTCGCCGAAGGCGGCCAGGAGGGACGTGCGGGGGCGGAGCAACTGCCAGAGCCCGGCGCCCACGACGGTGTCGGGCTTGGGCGCCGACACCGAGGCGCGCACCAGGCGGGGCGCGGTGCCGTCCGCCGGCTCGAACACCGCGTGCACCTGGGCCTGGACGGCGGTCGGGTGCTCCTGGAGGTCGATGCCGAGCGGCAGCAGCCGGCCGGTGGCTGTGCCGGTGGCCGGGCGCCCGGCCGCGCCCCGGTGGGTGAGCAGCAGCGCACGCGCCCACAGGTCGGCCCAGCGGCGCACCGGGACCCGCTCCAGGCCCGCGCCCGGGCAGGAGGCGGCGAGTTCGGCGGCGAAGCCGTCGAGGAGCGCCGCGTGCCGGCGCAGCGCGGGGTCGGGGAGCATCGCGGCGACGACGGTGTCCGCCTGGGCGACGAGGTCGTGGTCGATGCCGTGCCAGCCGGCCCGGGCGAGGTCGCAGAGCCAGGCGCGGGCGGCGGCCCGCAGGTTGGCGCCGTGCCCGCCGGGCTCCGCGGCGAAGGACTCCTCGGCGCGGGTGCGTCCGGTGGCCTCGTCGGCGCGGGCGAGCAGGGCGTCGTGCGCCGCGCCGAGCAGGGCGGTGCGGGCGGCGGCGAGCGCGGTGAGGTGGTCCTCGCCGGCCGCTCCGGCCGCGGCCTTCCCGGCGGCCTCCTCGACCCGCGCGGCGAGCGGGGTCCCGGCGACGGCGCCGGCGAGCGCGGCCAGCCCCTCGGCCTGGGCCGGCTGCGGGCGCAGCAGCCCGTGGACGAGCGCCCGGTCGAAGGCGTCGACGGCGGCGAGGGCCTCGTCGAGGCCGTCGAGCGGCTCGGTCAGCGGATCGGCGCGCATCAGGCCACCGCCCTCGTCGGCGGGAACCACTGCATCTCGGGCAGCGGCGCGGTGGAGCCGGGCAGTTCGAGGTAGGCGAGGTGCCGCAGGAACCGGCTGAAGACGGGCGCGGCGGCCGAGGTGTCGCCCTGGGCGGGGCGGGTGGCGGTCATCGCGGCGACGATGCCGGCGGTGTCCGGGGCCGCGTCCCCGGTGTCGGCCTTCAGATGGCGGGCGACCCGCTCGGCGCCGTACTGGAGCACGGCCTCCCCGAGCAGGGCGCGGATGTGGTTGCAGAAGGAGCCCCGCGCGCCGCCGCAGGGCCGGTTGTTGTTGGTGCTGCACGCGAAGGCGTACGTACCGGCCGCGACGGACGACACGTAGACGCGGCCGATGTCCGACCCGCTGGACACCACTCCCTGCACCCGCCCGTCGGCCAGTTCGACGAACGGCACCTTGGCGAGCTTGCGTGGCCGCGCGGGCGCCGTCACCCGGACCGTGCTCGACTTCTCCCCATCCGACAACGGACCATCTCCAATGCACACGGGAGGCGTTCGCACCACTGCGGCGGAACGAGACGAACCTATCCGTGTGCACTGACAACGGCGCCGGGACCGCCCCGCGGCCCTCCCCGGCACGGCGCCAAGATCCCCCGCGGCCCGGCACGGCACAACGCCGGGGCCCGGCACGCGCCCCACGCGCGTCCCGGGCCCCGGCTCCCCTGCGTGTCAGCTCTTGACCGCTCCGGAGGTGATGCCGCCCACGATGTGCTTGCCGAGCACCGCGAACACGGCCAGCAGCGGCAGGGTCGCGATCAGCGCGCCGGTGAGCACGATGGCGTGGTTGATGCTGTGGTTGCCCGAGCCCAGGCCGGCGAGGGCCACCTGGAGGGTGGGTGATCCGTCCGGTGTCAGCGCGATGAACGGCCAGAAGAAGTCGTTCCACGCCTGGACGAAGATGAGCATCCCGAGCACCGCCATGGCGGGACGGGCGACCGGGAAGACCACGTGCCAGATGATGCGCAGGCTGTGCGCGCCGTCGACCCGGGCGGCCTCGATCAGTTCGACGGGCAGCGCCTCCAGCAGGTACTGCCGCATGAAGAACACACCGAACGCGGCGACCAGGCTGGGGAGGATGACCGACTGGAGCTGGTTGACCCAGCCGAACTCGGTGATGAGCTGGTACAGCGGGATCACACTGAGCTGCGGCGGGACGGTCATGGTCGCGACCACGATCGTCAGCAGCACGTTGCGGCCCTTGAACTCCAGCTTGGCGAAGGCGAATCCGGCGAGGGTGGCGAACAGCACGGTGCTGCACGCCACGGCTCCGGCGACGATCGTCGTGTTGATCAGCGCCTCGCCCATGTCGACCTGGTTCCAGGCGATGGAGAGGTTGTTGAACAGCTCCTTGCCCGGCAGCAGCGGGCTCGGCGCCTGCACGACGCGCTCGCCGGTGTGCGAGGCCGCCACCAGGTTCCAGTACAGCGGGAAGAGCGAGATCAGCGCCGCGAAGCCGAGCAGGACGTAGGTGAACGGCCCTGCGTGGTGCTGGCGTCCGGCCTTGGTCCCGAACCGCTTGCGCGGTGCCGGCGGCCGCCCGTGGGCCGGAGCGGGCCTGTTGAGGGCGTGCGTCATGAGCGGGCCGCTCCGTCCTTCTTCTTCCCCCGGCCGGACCGGCCGAGCAGGTGCTGAACGAGTCCGATGAGCAGCAGCAGGAGCAGCATCACCCAGGCGATGGCGGACGCCTGGCCGAGGGCGCCGGTGATCCAGCCCTTCTCGTACATCAGCAGGCTGAGGGTCTGGTACTGGTTGCCGCTGCCGCCGCCGATGCCGAGACTGCCGCCGAAGATCAGCGGCTCGCCGAAGAGCTGGGTGGCGCCGATCGTGGAGACGACGATGGTGAAGAGGATCGTCGGCTTGATCGAGGGGATCGTGATGCTGATGAACTGGCGGAACCGCGAGGCTCCGTCGAGCGCGGCGGCCTCGTAGAGGTCGTTCGGCACGGCCTGCATGGCGGCCAGGTAGATCAGCGCGTTGTAGCCGGTCCAGCGCCAGGTGACGATCGTGGAGATCGCGATCTGGGCGGGCCACTTCTCCGTCTCCCAGTTGACCGCGTCGATGCCGACGTAGCCGAGGAGCTGGTTGATCAGGCCGTAGTCGGTGTTGAAGAGCTGCGCGAAGACGAGCGCGGCGGCCGCGATGGAGGTGGCGTACGGGGCGAGGACGGCGACGCGGTAGAAACCGCGGCCGCGGATGCGGTAGTTGAGCAGGTGGGCCAGGCCCAGCGCCATCAGGAGCTGCGGCACGGTGGAGATGAGGCCGATGGTGAAGGTGTTGGCCAGCGCGTTCCAGAAGAAGTCGCTGTCCCAGAGCCGGAGGTAGTTGTCGAAGCCGCGCCACTCGGCCTCACCGCCGAGCTCGACCTTCTGGAGCGACAGCCAGCCGGTGTACACCAGCGGGAAGAGGCCGAAGGCGGCGAAGACGAGGAAGAACGGGGCGACGTAGACGTACGGCGTCGCCTTGAGGTCGAGCCGGTACAGGCGGCTGCGCCAGCCGTCCGGGTCGCGGTGCTTCTTCGGTTCCGTGGGGCTGCCCGACAGGACGACGGGGGGCGAGGCGTCCTGGTCGGGCTGGAGGGAGGTGGCCATCAGGCGCCCTTTCCCTGGTGAGTCATGAAGTTCATGGATGGACACGGAGCGCGCCGGCCGCCCGTGCGAGACGGGCGGCCGGCGCCGGGAGGACTACTGGTCGATCTTGTCCTCGATCAGCTTCTTGACGTTGTTCCACGCCTTGTCGGGCGCGGTGCCGCGGGTCTCGATGTCGAGGATCCCGTTGTCGGTCAGGAACGTCTTGACCTGGCCGTCGTAGCGGCCGATGGGCGCCGGGGTGATCTTCTGCGCGGCGGCGGAGTAGATCTTGCCGACGGGAACGCCGGGGTAGTACTCGGGCTGGGCGTTCTGCACGGCCTCGGAGCTGAGGCCGGCGGTGGTGGAGGGGATGTTGCCGTTGACGGCGAAGACCTTGGCCTGCTGCTCGGGCGCGGTCAGCCAGGCGGCCAGCTTGGCGGCCTCGGCGGTGTTCTTGCCGGCCTTCGGCACGGCGAGGAAGGAGCCGCCCCAGTTCGCCGGGACGGGCGCCTGCGCGATGTCCCACTTGCCCTTGTTCGCGGGACCGGCCTGGTCCTTGATGATGCCGGTCATCCAGCTCGGGCAGGCGACGGTGGCGAACTTGGAGTTCTTGAAGGCGGCGTTCCAGGTGCCCTTCTCGTCGAACTGGCGCAGCTTGCCGGTCAGCCCGCCCTGGGCGGCCTTCACGGCGACGTCCCAGGCCTTGGCGACACCCGGGCTGCCCTCCCAGTGGAGCTTGCCCGACTCGTCGGAGTACTGGTCGGGCTCACTGGAGATCACGGCGTTGAACAGACCGCTCGCCGAGTCGTGGAAGGCCGTGCCGTCGGGCGCCTTGGCCTTGTACTTCTCGCCCTGCTCCAGGAACTTGTTCCAGTCGCCGGCCCAGAGCTGCCCGACCTGCTCGCGGTCGGTCGGCAGACCGGCCTTCTCGAAGAGGTCCTTGCGGTAACAGATGCCCATCGGGCCGATGTCCGTGCCGAGCGCGATCACCTGGTCGTTGCGGGTGGTCGCCTGCTTGACCTTCCAGTCCAGGAAGGCGGAGGTGTCGGCGCCGTCCGCCTTGCCCAGGTCGACCCACTTGCTCGCCATGGCGTCACCGGTGGCCTCGGCGATGTAGCCGACCTCGATGGCCTGGATGTCGGCGAGGCCGCTGCCCTGGGAGAGGCGCAGCTTCAGCGCGTCCCAGTACTTCTGACCGTCGGCGACATTCGTCTCCTCGATCTTGATGTTGGGGTTCAGCTTCTCGTACTCGGCGTAGAGCTTGGCGCCCGTCTTGTTGTCGAAGCCGAACGAGCCGAACGTGCCGACGCGCAGAGTGATCTGCTTGTCGCCGCCCGCGGCGTCGTCGGTACCGCTGTCGCCGTCCGAACCGCAGCCGGTGAGGACGAGTCCGAGGGCGAGCAGGCCCGAGGTGGAGAGGGTGACCGCACGGCTTCTGCGCCTGGCGACACCGGTGGATATGCGCATTCGAGGCTCCTACGACTGTGGTGGCTGGTGGCGGGCCCAGGGCGACAGGGTGGGGCTGACGGCGAGCAGGACCGGTCACGACTAAGGAAGTGAGGAAGCGATGGACAGCGGATCCGCGGATCCAGTGGGAGCGCTCCCACTTCTGCTTGGATCGAAAGCTTCCCGGCGGCGACACCCGCTGTCAAGGTCGCGCAACAGAGCTTTATTGCTCCGAGATGTCACCGGCGTGAGAATCTCCCTTTTCCCCGAGCTTTCCTTCAGGACGTAACGGAAGGAAACGGGCGTCCCGCACCCTTCGGGCCGTTTTCCCGTCACTGGTCGAACGGACTCGGGAGGCCCTCCTCGACAAGGATTCCGACCACGATCAATAATGGGAGCGCTCCCGAACTCTCCGTCACCACGGTCTCCAGGGAGAATCGGCAGCACAGCACCATCCCGCACCGGAGGTCACGCACATGGCAGTACGGGGCCGACACGGCCAGCCCACACTCGAGCAGGTCGCCGAGCTGGCGGGCGTGGGGCGGGGCACGGTGTCGCGGGTGATCAACAAGTCGCCCGGCGTCCGGGACTCCACCCGGCTCGCGGTCGAGGAGGCCATCGCCCAGCTCGGCTACATCCCGAACCACGCGGCACGCGCGCTCGCCGGCAGCCGCACCGACGCGGTGGCGCTCGTGGTGCCCGAGACGGAGAAGCGATTCTTCACGGAGCCGTACTTCTCCGAGATCATCCACGGCGTGGGCATCGGCCTCGCCGACACCGAGCTCCAGCTCCTGCTCACCCTCGTCCGCACCGAGCGTGAGCGCGCGCGCTTCCTGCAGTACGCGAAGGCCCGGCGGATCGACGGGGTGTTCCTGGTCTCCGTGCACCGCAGCGACCCGCTCCCGGACCTGCTCTCCGAGATGGACATGCCCACCGTGCTCGGCGGCCGCCGCACGGCCGACGAGACGGTCTCCTACGTCGACTCGGACAACGCGGGCGGCGCGCGCCTCGCCGTGCGCCATCTCGCCGCCACCGGCCGCCGGAAGATCGTCACCATCACGGGCCCGTCCGACATGTACGTGGCCCAGTGCCGTCTGCGCGGCTACGAGGAGGCCGTGCGCGGCGCCTGCGAGGGGTACGAGCCCTCATGGGCGGCCGACGGCGACTTCACCGAGGAGAGCGGCCGCCACGCCATGACGGAGCTGCTGCGCCGCCACCCGGACCTCGACGCGGTGTTCGCCGCGTCCGACGTGATGGCGGCGGGCGCGCTGCACGCCCTGCGCGCGGCCGGACGGCGGGTGCCCGACGACGTGGCGGTCATCGGCTTCGACGACTCCCCGCTGGCCCAGCACACCGACCCGCAGCTCACCACGGTCCGCCAGCCGGTCGAGGAGATGGGCCGCACCATGGCCGGCGTCCTCATCGACCAGATGTCCGACCCGGGCGCCGCCTGGCGCAACGTCGTCCTCCGCACCGAACTCATCCGCCGCGGCACCGCCTGACCCCGCGCCCCCGCAGCCCGTCCAAGCCCACCCAGCCCGTCCGGCGCTTGAGGACACCCGCGCGCAGCGTGGGTGCGCAACCCACCGGCCCGCACGGGCACCCGCCCCCGCCCGTGCACCCCAGCCCGTCCGGCGCTTGAGGACACGGCCGCAGGCCGTTCCCACCCACCGCCCGACGCGGGGCCGACACCCCCGGCGACGGCGCACCTCCCGGGCCCGGTCCGGGCGAGGGGCGCGCAGGGGGTGCGGGCGGGGGATCGTTGTCACGGCTGGAGCGGGGCAGGCTCGTGCGAGCTCTCCCCCGCCCGCACCCCCGGAGCGACCCGGACGCCACCCTCACGACCCGCCCCCGCCCGCGCCGCCCCAGCCCGTCCGGCGCTTGAGGACACCCGCGCGCAGCGTGGGTGCGCAACCCACCGGCCCGCACGGGGCCGACCACCCCCGCCCCGCGGAACACCCCGCGGAACGCCGCGCGGCGCCTGCGAGGGGGCGAATCCCGCAGGCGCCGCGGGCCGGGCGAGGCCCGGCCGTGTGGGCGTCCACCACGCCCACGCCCCCTGCCGGCCCGGGGCCCCGGGCCGGCGGGGAGTGTGCACGGCCGGTCCCACCGTGGACCGGCCGCGTGCCGCGCCGGGCCGGTGCCGCCCCCACGGGCGGCACCGGCCCGGGCGGGGTCAGCGGGCGCCCGGGGCGCCCCGGGCGCCCAGCAGCGGCGCCGTCCGGTCCAGATACGTCGCCACCCACACCAGCGGCGCGTTCCAGTTCACGGTGTTCTCCTTGGAGCACCACGCCTCGGGAGCCGTCCCCGGCCCCGCGTAGGACTTCGCGGCCGGGCGCCCCTTCGGCGTCGCCGGGTCGTTGATGTCCTGGTTGTTGGGCCCGCCGGAGAGCCATCCCCGGGGGTAGGGCGTCCCGGGGAAGCGCCCCCACGCCAGCCGGTCGTGCAGATCGGACTCGGCGTACTCCCCGTAGCCGGTCACGTAGGACAGGCGCATGGCGTTGGTGCCCATCAGGTAGTCCATGCCCCGGTGGGCCGCCCTGAGGTAGCGCAGGTCGCCGGTGGCCTGGTGCGCGGTGCCGAGCAGCAGCATCCGGTTGGCGATGAAGGAGTTCGACCCCCACGGGTACGGGGAGCCCCCGGGGATGAGCGCCGGGTACCCCTCGGCGGCCAGCCCGGCGACGACGGAGTCGGCGAACGTCGTCAGGGCGCCGCGCATCCGCGCGAGGTCCGCGGCCGGCAGGTCGGAGGCGACGGCGAGCAGCGAGAGGGTGCCCGTCGCGGCGACCTCCTGCCAGTCGAACTGGCCGACCTCCCCGTAGTGCGGCGAGGAGGTGACCGCCTGGCGGTAGGCGGCCGCCGCGGTGTCCCCGCGTGCGCCGGCCGTGAGGAAGAGCTCGACGGCGGCGGCGTAGCGGTCGTCGCTGTTCTTCGTGTCGGGGTAGTCCCCGCCGCCCTCGGCGTCGTTCGCGGTCGCGTAGTCGACGTCGGGCTGTGCCTCGGCCCGCTGCCACGCCGTGCGGGCGCTCCGCCACAACTCGTCGGCGCGGGCCGGGTCGTGGGGCCGCAGCACCCGGGAGAGCTGGGCGGTGGTGCGGGCGACGGCGTAGGTGGCGTTGGTGGAGGGCGGCATCGCCGAGCGGGCCATCGCGTTCTCGGCGCCGACGTCGCGCACGGGGAACGCGCTCCACGCGTGGTTGTGCACCTTGTGGGAGGCCAGGCCGGTGGGCGGCAGCATGCCGGCCATGAAGCGGGAGCCGTAGGCGACCTCGTCGACGATGTCGGGCCGCCCGTTGCCGCGTTCGGGCACCGCCAGGCTGCCGTCGCCGTAGGCGGCCGGGTCGCGTTCGAAGAGGTTGAGCAGCGTCCACGCGGAGACGGCGTGGTTGACGGGGTAGATCCCGAAGTCGCCCGCGTCCGCCCAGGATCCTGCGACGTCCAGGCGGGCGCCGCCGCACCAGTTGTTCCAGCAGGGGACGGAGCTGTCGCCGGGGTGGAGGGCGGCGTGGGCATGGGCGCCGTTCTGGAGGTACTGCGCCTCCACGGGGGTGCCCATGCGGTGGAAGTAGAAGTACTGCATGCCCTCCTGGCCGAGCCGGGGGTAGAGCGGCGCCGAGCCGACGGTGAAGGGCACGCTGGTGCCGGCCGACGCCACGGTGAGCCGGTACTCCCCGGCGCGGGTGACCGCGCTGAAGTCGGCCTGGTGCACCTGGTCGCCCGAGGCGCGGTCCCAGCCGTGGACCCGGGTCGTGCCGGAGGCGACGAGGGCGTTGTCCGCGGTGGCGCGCAGTTCCCAGGCGAGCGGGGCCGACGCCCCGGTGACCACGGTGGCGATCTTGTCGGCACCGGTCAGATAGCCGATCTGGTTGACCCTGACGGCGCTCGGGTCGGCGGCGGCCGTCGCGGGGGACGCGCCGGCGACGGGGCTGAGCAGGGCGGCGCTCAGCGCGCCGGCGAGCAGCGCGGCCGTGCGGCGCGCGGACCGCCTGCGCGCCGGGGGCGGGCCGCCGGTGGGGGTGCGGGGCATGGTCGGGCCTCCGGGGTGGGGGGAGAGGGGGAAGCGTGGGCGGGCGGCTCAGCGGGCGGTGGGCGCGGCGCCGTAGTGCTCGCCGAGGCTGATCCCCGTCGTGCTGTTCACACCGCCGAGGGGCACCTCGTGGTCGAGGCCGACGAACTTGTTCCCGGCCTGCCACAACGCCGGCTTCAGCAGCGCGTACTTGGCCTCGTCCCAGGTCGTCCAGTCGTGGCCGAGGAGGCCGCCGGTGTCTCCGGAGTTGGGGTTGAGGCACCAGAACGTCTGGTGGATGCGGTTCTCGGCGATGAGGTCGCGCAGCGCCGTCATCCACTTCTGGTTGGGCCCGTTGTCGAGGTGGCCGCCCCATTCGCCGATGAGCAGCGGGGCGGTGTTCTCCTTGTGCAGGTAGAGCCAGTTGGGGTCCCAGACGTCGCGTTCGAGGGTGGTGCGGTTCCAGTCGCCCTGGAACCAGGGCTGCTGGTGCACGAGCGGCCCGTAGTCGTGCGGGGAGTAGACGAGCTGGTCCTGGTGCTCCCCGAGGTCGACGGGGTGGTCGCGGACGCCGCGGAGGTTCCCGCCCCACCAGGTGAAGTGATAGTCGGACGCGGCGGTGGAGTTCCAGCCGGTGCCGTTCCTGGGGTAGATCTCGGTGCCTTCGCAGAGCACCAGCACCTGCGGGTTGATCGCCAGGATGCGCTTGCCGGCGGTCTCGCAGACGTGCTTGAAGTTGTCCTGGTCGGCGGTGCCGTCCCATTTGGCGCGGGGGCTGGACGACTGGGTGCCGTGCGGCTCGTTCTTGACGTCCATCGCGACGAGGGTGTCGTTGTCCTTGTAGCGGGCCGTGACCCACTCCCAGGCGGCGTAGAAGTCCTCGGTGGTGACGGCGCCCTTCCACCACACGGGGTGGATGTGGCCGGAGTTGTCGGCCTCGGCGCTGTGGACGTCGAGCATGACCTTCATGCCGTACTTCTCGGCCAGGGCGAGGAAGGCGTCGAAGACCTGGAGGGTGTTCCTGTCCTTCAGCTCGGGGTTGGCCCAGGTGTTGACGGCACTGGGGACGGCGGCGCGGCCGTTCTTCCATTCGAGCAGCAGCTGGGTGGAGACGGGCACCCGGACGATGTTGATGCCGCGTTCGGCCATGGAGCGGGTGACGGTCTCCAGGTTGACCGACCACAGTCCGTGGAAGACCCGTTCGCCGGCGTTGAAGCCGAACCAGTTGGCCCCGGTGAGCCACACCTCGTTGCCCTGGGCGTCCACGATCCGGTTGCCCTCGGTGTGCAGCCAGTCCGTGCCGGCCCGGGCGGGGGCGGCCTCGGGTGCCGCGGACGTCCCGGTCGCGGCGGACGGGGACGCCACCGACAGCGCGACGAGTGCGGCGGTCGCGGTCAGGGCCGCGGGCACGGCCCGTCCCGGGCCCCGTCCGCGGGTGCTGTGCCACCTCATGGAACTCTCCTTTCCCCTTGCCTGCGGATTGCGGGAGCGCTCCCACTCGGCTCGGCCCTCCCACCCTGACGCCGGTCACGGTGCGGCGTCGGACAGGGACGGTGCGGGAGCGCTCCCAGTCAGCATGGCCCGAGCGATCGGGCCACGGGTACCCGGACCTGCTGCGCATCCGGGGCGTCACGGAGGTTCTCGACGCCGCCGTTTCGGCGCCGCGACCAATGAAGCGGCTGCGGGGCCGCCTGTCAATGGGCGGGACAGAAGCCCATCGGCCTTGACAACCGAGACCCTCTCCCGCGACGCTCTTGGGAGCGCTCCCATTCTGGTTGACGCGTCTCTGGTATTCAGCCTGCCCCGCGCAGAGACGCCCGGTCGCCGGAGCGGGAGCGCTCTCAGTTTCGGAAAACAACCAGAGGATGACGATGACCGCAGAGAACGGCCCGGCTCCCACAGCCCTCTCGCAGCCGCCGGACGCCTCGGCCTTCCCGCCCGGCTTCCTGTGGGGCGTCGCCACATCGGCGTACCAGATCGAGGGCGCCGCGGACCGGGACGGCCGGGGTACGTCGATCTGGGACACGTTCTCACGCACGCCCGGCAAGGTGGTGAACGGCCACACCGGTGACGTGGCCGCCGACCACTACGCGCGCTACGAGCAGGACGTCGCCCTCATGTCCGAGCTGGGGGTGGGCGGTTACCGCTTCTCCGTGGCCTGGCCGCGCATCCAGCCGGACGGACGCGGACCGGCCGACCACCGGGGGCTCGACTTCTACCGGCGTCTCGTGGACAGCCTGATGGAGAACGGCATCGAGCCCGCGATCACCCTCTACCACTGGGACCTCCCCCAGGCGCTGGAGGACCAGGGCGGCTGGCTGAACCGGGAGACCTCCTACCGGTTCGCCGAGTACGCGCACCTGGTGGCCGACGCCCTCGGCGACCGGGTGAAGATCTGGGGCACGCTCAACGAGCCCTGGTGCGCGGCCTTCCTCGGCTACGGCAAGGGCATCCACGCCCCGGGCCGCACCGACGCGGCCGGCTCGCTGCGCGCCGCCCACCACCTGCTCCTCGGCCACGGCCTCTCGGTGCCGGCGATCCGCGCGGCGGCACCCGCCGCGGAGGTGGGCATCACGCTCAACTTCTATCCGGTGGAGCCGGATTCGGACAGCGCCGCCGACAAGGACGCGGCCCACCGCATCGACCTGCTGCAGAACCGCCTCTTCCTCGACCCGGTGACCGACGGCGCCTATCCGGCCGACATCCGGGCCCATGTGGAGGGCGTCAGCGGCACGGCGCACATCCACCCGGAGGACGAGAAGGCCATCGGCGCCCCCATCGACTTCCTGGGCGTCAACTACTACTCCTCCTACCGGGTCGCCGGCGGCGGTGAGGCGTCCGGACCGAGCGAGTGGCCGGGTGCCGAGGACGTCCGCTTCATCGACCGCGGCCTGCCGCGCACCGGCATCGGCTGGGAGATCGACGCGGACGGGCTGCGCCGGCAGCTCGTGCGCATCGAGCGCGACCACCCCGGGCTGAAGATGTACATCACGGAGAACGGCGCGGCGTTCGACGACGCCCCGACCGCCGAGGGCGAGGTGCACGACGCGGACCGCACCGCGTACATCGAGGGGCACCTGCGGGCCACCCGCCAGGCGATCGAGGAGGGCGCCGACGTCGCCGGCTACTTCCTCTGGTCGCTGCTCGACAACTTCGAGTGGGCCGAGGGGTACGGCATGCGCTTCGGCATCGTGCGCGTCGACTTCGACACCCAGGTGCGCACACCGAAGCAGAGCGCCCTCTGGTACGGCAACGTGGCACTGAACAACCGCCTGCCGGACTGATCCCGCACCCGCGTGCCCCGGCCACGGGGCGGGGCACGCGGGACCGCCCGGCCGGCGGCGCGGGCCGGCGGCGGGGCCGGTACATGGGACGATGTCCCCCATGCGCACTTCGTCCCGGGGCGCCCGTGCGGCCCTGCTCGGCGTCCTCCTGCTCCTGACCGCGGCCTGCACGGCGGACCCCGGCGGCGGGCCGGACGGGCGGAGCGCCGCCGCCCACGACGAGGTGCGGCCCCCGGCCGCCGGCGCCGCCTTCGACTACCAGCTCGGGGGCGCCTACCCGCCGCCCGACGGCGTCCTGGCCGTGGCCCGCGACCGCACGGACGGGCCCGCCGCCGGGCTCTACAACGTCTGCTACGTCAACGCCTTCCAGACCCAGCCCGACGAGGCGGTGGACTGGTGGCGCGAGAACCACCCCGATCTGCTGCTCCGCGACGCCGACGGCGAGCCGGTGGTCGACGAGGACTGGGACGAACCGCTTCTCGACATCTCCTCGAAGGAGAAGCGCACCGCGCTGCTCGGCGTCGTCGGCCCCTGGATCGACGGCTGCGCCGAGGACGGGTACGACGCCGTCGAGCCGGACAACCTGGACTCCTTCACCCGCTCCGAGGGGCTCCTCACCGCGGACCACGCCATCGCCTTCGCCCGCCTGCTCAGCGACCGCGCCCATGCGAAGGGCCTGGCGATCGCCCAGAAGAACACCGCCGAACTGCTGCCGGCCCGCGCCCGGACCGGCTTCGACTTCGCCGTGGCCGAGGAGTGCGCGCGCTACGACGAGTGCGGGGACTTCGCGGCGGCGTACGACGGCCGGGTGTTCGACGTCGAGTACCGGGAGCCCGACTTCACGGCGGGCTGCCGCACCTGGGGCGCGCGGGTGTCCATGACCCTGCGCGACCTCGACGTCCTCCCGGCCGGCGAGCCGGGGTACGTCCACCGCGTCTGCTGATCCGGTCCGCCCCGGAGGCCGTCCCCCCTCCCCTCAGCCCTCCCCTCCGCCGTCGATCAGGTCGAGGAACGCGGCCGCGGCCGGGCCGGGGTGCGGGGCCCGGACGAGGTGTTCGGCGCGGGTGGGCGCGTCGGTGCCGGCGACGGCGGCCAGGCTGCCGAGGCGGGCCGTGCAGGAGGGCGGGAGAAGGGCGACGCCGAGGCCCGTGCCGACGAGCCGGGCCAGGTAATCGGCGCCTGCGACCTCGAAGGCGACCCGGCGGGTGAGGCCGGCCGCCGCGAACGCGAGGCCGGACCGGGCGCGGCCGGCCGTCCTTGCGGGCAGGTCGATGAACGTCTCCCCGGCCAGGCGTCCGAGGGTGACGCTCTCCTCCCCGGCCGGCGGACGGTCCGGGGCAACGGCGACGGCGACGAGGCGCTCACGGGTCAGCTCGCGGGAGTTGGCGCCCTTGGGGCTCGCGGTCTCGGGGATGCCGAGGAAGGCGATCCCCAGGTCTCCGGCGCGGACGTGGTCGACGAGTTCGCCGCCGGCGCCGATGTGGAGGCTGACGTGCGCCTTGGGGTGGCGCCGGTGGAAGCGGGCGAGGACGGCGGGGACGTCGACGCGGGTGACAAGCATGTGCTGGACTCATCGATGCCGTCGGCCCGAGAGCGGGATCGTCCGCACCGCCCGCGCCGTCCCCCGAGGGGACGGGCCGGCGCCGGCCCCGCCGGCCCGCACGCCGACCGCCCCGGCGGGCGCCGCCCGGTGCGCACGGAACCTCCGCCCGTCCAAAGGCTTTACGCGCCCGCCGCGCGGCGGTAACTTCCTTCCCGCCGCAACGAATTGCTGCAACTTTCCGACCGGATTTTCCATCCGTTCGCTCGAGCCCCGAGGCGCGTCAGGGCTCCGGGCGGAGTCCGGGCGGGACGGTCCGCTGCCGTCCCGCTCCGCCGACATGCCGCGGCCCACCCAGCCGCGGCCCCTCCCCCTGGAGACACCATGAAACGCAACGACCGACGGCTGCCGAGACGCCCCCTGGCGGCGGCCGTCGCGACCGCGGGCCTGGTCGGGCTGCTCACCGCCGTGCCGCACGGCGCCGCGCCCGCGGCCGCGGCCACCACGGCGGCCGCCGCGGACACCACCGCCACCGTCTTCTACTACACCAAGACGAAGAACTGGGCGAAGTACAACCTCCATTACAGCCCGGACGGCGGTGCGTGGACGACCGTCCCGGGCACCGCGATGGAGGCCGCCTGCACCGACTGGGTGAAGAAGACCGTCGACCTGGGCTCGGCCGCGGGTCTGAAGGCGACGTTCAACAACGGCTCGGGCGTGTGGGACAACAACGGCGGCCAGAACTACGACCTGGGCACCGGCTCCATCACCGTCAAGGACGGTGTGGTCGCGCACTCGGACCCGTGCGCGGGCACCGAGGGCCCGGGCAACGAGGCCACCGTCTACTACTCGACGGCGACGGTCGGCTGGACGACGACCAATCTGCACTACCAGCCGGCCGGCGGCGCCTGGACGGCGGTGCCCGGTGTCGGGATGACACCGGCCTGCACGGGCTGGGTCAAGAGGACGGTGTCGCTGGGCACCGCCGCCACGATGCGGGCCGCCTTCAACAACGGCAACGGCGTCTGGGACAACAACAACGGCCAGGACTACCTCCTCGCCAAGGGTGTGTCGACGGTCAAGGACCGCACGGTGAAGGCGAACGCGGCCGACCCCTGCGTCGCGGAGCCCCCGGACACCCAGGCGCCGACCGTGCCCCTGAAGGTCGCCGCGAGCGCGGACGGGGTCTCCGTGGTGCTGACGTGGGAGCCGTCGACCGACGACAAGGCGGTCACGTCCTACCAGGTCACCCGCACCGGCGGCACCGGCGGCACGGTGGTGACCAACGTCGGCTCCACCGTCTTCACCGACACCGAGCTCGCCGAGAAGACCGCCTACAGCTACACGGTGAAGGCCGTCGACGCCGCCGGGAACGTCTCCGCCGCCTCCGCGGCCGCGACGGCGACGACCGGCACCCGGCCGGCCACCCCCGCCGCCGGCAAGCCGCTCGGCACGGACCCGCGCAAGGACCCGATCTACTTCGTCCTCACGGCCCGCTTCAACGACGGCGACACGTCGAACAACCGGGGCGGCAACCAGCACGTGAAGTCGGGCAACGCCGCGAACGACGACCCCATGTTCCGGGGCGACTTCAAGGGTCTCGTCCAGAAGCTCGACTACGTCAAGGCCCTCGGCTTCTCCGCCGTGTGGATCACACCGGTCGTGCTGAACCGGTCGGACTACGACTACCACGGCTACCACGGCTACGACTTCTACAAGGTGGACCGCCGGCTGGAGTCGGCGGGCGCCTCGTACCAGGACCTGATCAACGCCGCCCACGCCAAGGGCATGAAGATCTACCAGGACGTCGTCTACAACCACTCCTCGCGCTGGGGCGCCAAGGGCCTGTTCACCCCGAAGGTGTACGGCGTCCGCGACACCCAGTGGAGCTGGTACTACGACGAGCCGAACGCCTCCTTCGAGTACGACGGCCTCACCGTCGAGCCGAAGTCCGGGAAGTCGTACTACAACGGCGACCTGTGGTCGACGGCCGAGCCCACCGGCAACACCTGTGTCAACTGGGGCACTCCGACGCAGCACACCTCGCCGGAGGGCTACCGCATCTACAACTGCCAGTGGCCCAACCCCACCTCGGGCATGTTCCCGAAGGCGCTCTACCACAACTGCTGGATCGGCAACTGGGAGGGCGAGGACTCGCGTTCCTGCTGGCTGCACGACGACCTGGCCGACTTCAACACCGAGAACGCGACCGTGCAGAACTACCTGATCGGCGCGTACAACAAGTACATCGACATGGGGGTCGACGGCTTCCGCGTCGACACGGCCGTACACATCCCGCGGACCACCTGGAACCGCCGCTTCCTGCCCGCCATCGCCGAGCGCGTCACCCAGCAGCACGGCGCCGAGGCGGCGAAGAACTTCTTCGTCTTCGGTGAGGTCGCGGCCTTCGTCAACGACAAGTGGAACCGCGGCTCGGTCAACCACTCCGCGCAGTTCTTCACCTGGAAGGAACGGGGGCAGTACAGCGCCGACGACGAGAAGGCCGCGCTGGAGATGTACGCCGACGAGCAGCAGCGGGGCACCGCCGACCAGCCGACGTCGGACAACGCCTTCCTGAGGGGCAACACCTACCACGCGCCGGACCACAGCAGGTTCTCCGGCATGAACGTCATCGACATGCGGATGCACATGAACTTCGGTGACGCCCCGAACGCCTTCCACAACGGCAAGGACTCGGACGACAGCTACAACGACGCCACCTACAACGTCGTCTACGTCGACAGCCACGACTACGGCCCCAACAAGAGCAGCGAGCGCTACGCGGGCGGCACGGACGCGTGGGCCGAGAACATGTCGCTGATGTGGACCTTCCGCGGCATCCCCACCCTCTACTACGGCTCGGAGGTCGAGTTCCAGGCCGGCAAGAAGATCGACTGCGGGCCGACCTGCCCGCTGGCGAGCACCGGCCGGGCGTACTTCGGCGACAGGATCGCCGGGGACGTGAAGGCGTCCGGCTTCTCCACGGTCGAGTCCGCCAGCGGGGCCGTCGCGACGACCCTCCAGCAGCCGCTGGTCAAGCACCTCCAGCGGCTGAACCAGATCCGCCGGGCGGTCCCGGCCCTCCAGACGGGCCAGTACTCGACCGAGGGCATCACCGGCCAGATGGCCTTCAAGCGCCGCTGGACCAGCGGCTCGACGGACAGCTTCGCGCTGGTCACCGTCAGCGGCTCGGCGACGTACACCGGGATCCCGAACGGCACCTACCGGGACGCCGTCACCGGTGACACGAAGACGGTCACCGGGGGCACCCTGAGCGTGGCCGCCCCCGGCAAGGGCAACCTGCGCGTCTACGTGCTGAACGGCACCGGGAAGATCGGCGCCGACGGCCCCTACCTGAAGTAGCGGGGCCCCGGACACGACGGGCCCGCCGCCCCCGAGGGGGCGGCGGGCCCTGTGCCGTGCGGGCGGGACGTCAGATGACGCCCTGGGCGAGCATCGCGTCCGCGACCCGCTCGAAGCCGGCGATGTTGGCGCCCGCCACGTAGTCGCCGGGGCTGCCGTAGCGCTCGGCCGTCTCCCGGCAGGTGCGGTGGATGTCGGCCATGATCAGGGCGAGTTCGTCCTCCACCCGGTCCTGCGGCCAGCTCTCCCGGGCGGCGTTCTGCCGCATCTCCAGGGCGCTGACGGCGACACCGCCGGCGTTGGCGGCCTTGCCGGGGCCGAAGGCCACGCCCGCCTCCTGGAAGATGTGCACGGCCTCGGGCGTGCACGGCATGTTGGCGCCCTCCGAGACGGCGCGCACACCGCCCGCGACCAGCGCGCGGGCGTGCCCCGCGTCCAGCTCGTTCTGGGTGGCGGAGGGGAAGGCCAGCTCGGCGGGGACGTCCCACACGCTGCCGCCGGGCAGATGGCGCGCGGAGCTGCCGCGCCGCCGGGCGTACTCGTCGAGGCGCCCGCGCTCGACCTCCTTGATCTGCCGCAGCAGGGCGACGTCGATGCCCTTCTCGTCGACGATCACACCGCCCGAGTCGGAGCAGGTCACGGGATGCGCGCCGAGGGCGGCGAGCTTCTCGATGGTGTGGATGGCGACGTTCCCCGAGCCGGAGACGACGGCCGTCAGCCCCGCCGGGTCCTCGCCGCGCTCCTTCAGCATCTCGGCGGCGAACAGGACGCTGCCGTATCCGGTGGCCTCGGGCCGGCCGGCCGAGCCGCCCCAGGCGGTCCCCTTGCCGGTGAGCACGCCCGCCTCCCAGCGGTTGGTGATCCGCCGGTACTGGCCGAAGAGGTAGCCGATCTCCCGGCCCCCGACGCCGATGTCCCCGGCGGGCACGTCCGTGTACTCGCCGATGTGGCGGCTGAGCTCGGTCATGAAGGACTGGCAGAAGCGCATCACCTCGGCGTCCGAGCGCCCGCGCGGGTCGAAGTCGCTGCCGCCCTTGCCGCCGCCGATGCCGAGCCCGGTGAGGGCGTTCTTGAAGATCTGCTCGAAGCCGAGGAACTTGACCACCCCGAGGTTCACCGACGGGTGGAAGCGCAGACCGCCCTTGTAGGGGCCGAGGGCGCTGTTGAACTCCACCCGGAAGCCCCGGTTGACGTGTATGGCGCCCCGGTCGTCCTGCCACGGCACCCGGAAGATGATCTGCCGCTCCGGCTCGACGAGCCGCTCGACGAGCCCCGGCTCCGCGTAGTCGGGGCGGGACGCGAAGACGGGCGCCAGACTCTCCAGGACCTCGCGGGCCGCCTGGTGGAACTCGGGTTCGCCGGGGTTGCGGCGTTCGAGTTCGGCGTAGAGCGCGGCCTGGCGGCCCTTCGGGTCCGAAGCTGTCACGGCGTGTCCCTTTCTGCCCGGCCGGCTGGCCACCGCCGGACCGGGCGGTGGTCCGGAAGTCGTCGCCGGCGTGGAGTACGGCCGCCCCGGCCGCCGCGTTCACGGCACCAGAGAGGGAGGCGGCCGTCGCGCGGCCGCCTCCCTGGCGACGCTATCAGCCGGATCGCGGCTCAGCCGTTGGCGTCCACACCCCGGTACAGCAGGCCCCGGAGCACCCCGGTGAGGGTCTCCTCGGGGGCGTCCGCGGCGCCCGCCGAGCGCCAGGCTACGAAGCCGTCGGGCCGCACCAGCACGGCTCCGTCGCTGGTCGTGCCGTGCGCGGCGGCCCAGTCGGCACCGGCTTCGGGCTGGAGCTCCGCGTCCGCACCGGCACCGAGCGCGTACACGGTGAGCGGCACGTCCAGCGCCGCGGCGGCGCGGCCGGCCGCCGTGCGCCAGGCTTCCGCGGCCGGTCCGGTGCCGGTGAGCAGGACGAGGTCGCGCTCGTAGAGGTCGAGGGTGGAGAGCGACGGCCGGCCGCCGGCGCGGCGCAGCCACAGGTGCGGGGCCCTGCTGCCCGGCTCACCGGTCAGCTCCAGCTCCTGGGGCACGGGCGGCGCGGAGGCGTCCGCGCCGATGACGGCTCCCTCGCCGTAGCGGTAGCCGACGGCGACCGCGAGCATCGCGCTCTGCTTGCCGCCGCCGCCCGGCCCCGGGCGGTAGCCGGGGTGGCTGTGCTCGCGGGAGCGGGACGAGGCGCGGGCGCTGGTGGCCACGGCGACGGGGCGCCGTTCCTGCTCGTAGGTGCCGAGCAGCCCCTCGCCGGCGGTGCCGCGCAGCACGGCGGCGAGCTTCCAGGCGAGGTTGTGGGCGTCCTGGATACCGGTGTTGGAGCCGAAGGCGCCGGTCGGCGACATCTCGTGCGCCGAGTCGCCGGCGAGGAAGACCCGGCCGTCGGCGTAGCGGTCGGCGACGCGTTCCGCCGCGTGCCAGGGCGACTTGCCGGTGATCTCGACGTCGAGGCCGGGCACGCCGGCGGCGCGGCGGATGTGCTCCACGAGGCGTTCGTCGGTGAAGTCGTCGAGCGTCTCGCCCTGTTCGGGCTGCCAGGGGGCGTGGAAGACCCACTGCTCGTCGTTGTCCACCGGCAGCAGGGCGCCGTCCGCGCCGGGTTCCGTCAGGTAGCAGACGATGAACCGGCGGTCCCCGACGACGGCGGGCAGCCCGCGGGAGCGGAAGGTGACGCTGACGTTGTGGAAGAGGTCGCCGGGCCCGGAGTGCCCGATGCCGAGGGCTTCGCGGACCGGGCTGCGCGGGCCGTCCGCGGCGACGAGGTAGTCGGCGCGCACGGTCTGGAGCCGGCCGGTCTCGCGGTCCTCGACGACGGCGGTGACGCCCGTCGCGTCCTGCTCGAAGGAGCGCAGTTCGGTGGAGAAGCGGATGTCGCCGCCGTGCTTGCGCGCGTGCTCCAGCAGGACGGGTTCGAGGTCGTTCTGGCTGCACACGCACCAGGCGGCGGGGCTGTAGGCGGCCGCGGTGCTGCCGGGCTGCACCTCCTTGACGAGCCACTCGCCCTCGCTGTCGGTGAGGGTGCGGATCTGGAGGATGCCCTGGTTGCCCGCGAGGACCCGGGCGGCGTCGCGGATGCCGTCGCCGACACCCGCCGTCCGGAAGACCTCCATGGTACGGACGTTGTTGCCCCGGCCCCGGGGGTGGTGCGAGGTGCCCGCGTGACGTTCGACGAGCATGTGCTCGATTCCGAGCCGTCCGAGGAAGAGGGACATGGACAGGCCCACCAGGGAGCCGCCCACGACGAGGACCGGGACGCGTACTTCGGGTCGGTGTTGCATCGGTGGCTCCTGCTGCGGCATCGCGGGGGAAGGGACGCCCTGTTCCATGCCCCCGGCCGGTCGGTTCCCTCGCGTCTTCACCCGGGTGGTTCACACATCTCGCGCCACCCGTGGTAGCGGCACAGGATCAAGAACGGACCGCCACACCGCGTACCGGCGACCCATTCCCGCGCGGCCGAGTCAGGGCCCGTGGTCCCCGGGGAACCGGCGTGGCGACATCACTGTCCGAGGAGAGGCGTGACCATGACGACGCTGTCCGAACGTATATCCCAGTCGGCCTTCGACGGCTCCCGGCTGCGCGTGGTACTGCTGCTGGACCTGCACGACGGCGCTCAGCAGCAGTTCCTGACCGCCTATGAGCACATGCGCCACCAGGTGGCCTCGGTGCCCGGTCACATCAGCGACCAGCTCTGCCAGTCGATCGAGAACCCCTCGCAGTGGCTGATCACCAGTGAGTGGGAGAGCGCACCGCCCTTCCTCGCCTGGGTGAACAGCGAGGACCACCTCGACACGGTCAAGCCTCTGCACGACTGCGTGCGCGACACCCGTTCGTTCCGCTACAGCGTCCTGCGGGAGACCGGCGGGGCGCACGCCGAGACCGGCGGACGCAGGACCCCGCTCCAGGCGGCGCCCCGCGTCGGCGACGGTGTCGTGCGGCACGCCCTCACCTTCACGGTCCGGCCGGGTACGGAGGAGAAGGTCGCCGCGATCCTCGCGGAGTACGCCTCCCCGTCGGCCCGGGTCGACGACACGACGCGGCTGCGCCGGACGTCGCTCTTCATGCACGGCAACCGTGTGGTGCGGGCCATCGAGGTCGAGGGCGATCTGATGGCGGCGCTGCGGCACGTGGCCCGGCAGCCCGAGGTCAGGGCCGTCGAGGAGGCCATCAACCCGTATCTGGAGCAGGACCGCGATCTGGACGACCCCCAGTCGGCCAGGACGTTCTTCACCCGTGCCGCGCTGCCCGCGGTCCACCACCTGGCCACCGCCGGCGGCGGGAGCGCGGACGTGGAGCGGCACGCGCTGTACTACCCGGCGAAGCAGGGCTGCGGCATGGCCCTGGCCAGGCTGCTGTCCGAGCAGGACGAGGCGGCCGCGGGCGAGCCCGCGGGGCTCGTGGACTCCAGCACCGTCTTCCAGCGCGACGACATCGTCGTGCGTCTCGTGGACACCCGTGGTCCGCTCGACGCCGACCCGCTGCTCGCCCTCGGCGTGCGCGGGCCCCGGAAGCCGGACGTGCTGGCCCGCCTGCTCGACCTGGAAGCCCTCGGCCTGGGCGGCTCGCCCACCGGCGCCGAGCTCGCGGCGCGGCTGCTGCGCGGCGCCGACATGCGCCTGATCACGGACCGCCGCGCCGGCTGACGCCGCGCGCCCGTCCCCGGCGCCGCGCTCCGGCGCACCGCACGGCCGGCCGCCGCCTGCCCGTGGCCCTACCGCCTCAGTGGAGGAATCAGTCATGACCACAACGCATCGCATCGTCGACCTCGGCGAGACCCAGCCCAACCGCCGGCGCGGAGGCGACCTGCGCGCCATGCTCACCCCCACCGAGGTGGGCGCCACGAGCGGTTTCATGGGCCTGGCGATCGTGGAGCCCGGCGACCGGATCGGGGAGCACTACCACCCGTACTCCGAGGAGTTCGTCTACGTCGTCGGCGGCGAGCTGGAGGTCGACCTGGACGGCGAGACCTTCCCGATCCGCACGGACCAGGGGCTCATGATCCCCCCGTACGTCCGCCACCGGTTCCGCAACGTGGGCAGCACCCAGGCTCGGATGGTGTTCCATCTCGGCCCGCTGGCGCCGCGTCCGGAGCTCGGGCACGTCGACACGGAGGAGACGCCGCAGGCGCACGGCGCCGCCCAGCCCACGGGGGCGGTTTCGTGAACCGACGTGTGGCGGTGACCGGCGTCGGCATCGTCGCACCCGGTGGCGTGGGTGCCCCGGCGTTCTGGGACCTGCTCGCGGACGGCCGGACGGCGACGCGGGGCATCACCCTCTTCGATCCGGCCGGCTTCCGGTCACGGATCGCGGCCGAGGTCGACTTCGACCCCGCGGTCCACGGACTCGACGCCCAGCAGGTCCGGCGGGCCGACCGGTACGTGCAGTTCGCCATGGTGGCGGCCCGTGAGGCGCTCGCCGACGCCGGTCTGGACATGGAGAAGGAGGACCCGTGGCGGGTCGGGGTGTCGATGGGCACCGCGGTCGGCGGGACCACCCGGCTGGAACGCGACTACGTGGCGGTGAGCAGTTCGGGCCGCCGCTGGGACGTGGACCACAGCGAGGCCGCGCCTCATCTGCACCGGGCCTTCTCGCCCAGTGCGCTGGCCTCCGAGGTGGCCGAGCAGACCGGTGCCCACGGGCCGGTGCAGACCGTCTCCACGGGCTGCACCTCGGGCCTGGACGCCATCGGCTACGCCTTCCAGGCCATCGAGGAGGGCCGCGTCGACGTCTGTGTCGCCGGCGCGTCCGACTCGCCGATCTCCCCGATCACGGTGGCCTGCTTCGACGCGATCCGGGCCACCTCGGCCAACAACGACGACCCGGAGCACGCCTCGCGTCCCTTCGACGCGCACCGCGACGGGTTCGTGATGGGCGAGGGCGGCGCGGTGCTGGTCCTGGAGGAGCTGGAGCACGCCAGGGCCCGCGGCGCGACGGTGTACTGCGAGGTCGGCGGGTACGCGACGTTCGGCAACGCCCACCACATGACCGGGCTGACCCGCGAGGGTCTGGAGATGGCCCGGGCGATCGACCACGCGCTGGACCACGCCCGTCTCGACGGGTCGGACGTCGACTACGTCAACGCCCACGGTTCGGGCACCCAGCAGAACGACCGGCACGAGACGGCCGCGGTGAAACGCTCCCTCGGGACGCACGCGTACGACGTGCCGATGAGTTCCATCAAGTCGATGGTGGGTCACTCGCTGGGCGCGATCGGCGCCATCGAGGTCGTCGCGTGCGTGCTGGCGATGGACCGGCAGGTGGTCCCGCCGACGGCGAACTACGAGACGCCCGACCCCGAGTGCGATCTCGACTACGTGCCGCGCACCGCCCGTGAGGCGAAGCTGCGGACCGTGCTGTCCGTGGGCAGCGGGTTCGGCGGGTTCCAGTCCGCGGTGGTGCTGACGCGGCCAGGTGGGAGGACACGATGAGTCCCGATGAACGCCGCCGTCCCGTCGTGACGGGCATGGGTGTCGTCGCCCCCAACGGAGTGGGCACGGACGCCTTCTGGAAGGCCACCCTGGAGGGCGTCAGCGCCCTCGACCAGGTCACCCGCGAGGGCTGCGGTCATCTGCCGCTGCGGATCGCGGGCGAGGTCCGGGGCTTCGACGCCGAGTCGCTGGTCGAGGAACGGTTCCTGGTCCAGACGGACCGGTTCAGCCACTTCGGCATGGCCGCCGCCGACCTGGCGCTGGCCGACGCCCGGATCACCGCGGGCGCGCACGAGGAGGAGCCGTTCTCCGTGGGCGTCGTCACGGCGGCGGGTTCCGGAGGCGGCGAGTTCGGCCAGCGCGAGCTCCAGCGGCTGTGGGGCCAGGGCTCCACCTATGTGGGGCCGTACCAGTCGATCGCCTGGTTCTACGCGGCGAGCACCGGCCAGATATCCATCCGGGGCGGCTTCAAGGGCCCCTGCGGTGTGGTGTGCAGCGACGAGGCCGGCGGTCTCGACGCGATCGCGCACGCCGCGGCGGCGGTGCGGCGCGGCACGGACACCGTGGTGACCGGCTCCGCCGAGGCGCCGCTCGCGCCGTACTCGATCGTCTGCCAGCTCGGCTACCGCGAGCTCAGCACCGCCCAGGAGCCGGAGCGGGCCTACCGGCCGTTCACGGCGAACGCCTGCGGCTTCGTGCCGGCCGAGGGCGGCGCCATGGTCGTCGTCGAGGACGAGGACGCCGCCCGGCGCCGCGGGGCGCCGGTCCGCGCGGTGGTCGCCGGGCACGCGGCGACGTTCACCGGGGCGTCCCGGTGGGAGGAGTCGCGCGAGGGACTGGCGCACGCGATCCGCGGGGCGCTCCGCCAGGCGCGGTGCGCGCCCGACGAGATCGACGTGGTGTTCGCCGACGCGCTCGGTCTGGTGGAGGCCGACCGGGCGGAGGCGCTGGCGCTGGCCGACGCCCTCGGCCCGCACGGCACCCGGGTGCCGGTGACGGCCCCCAAGACCGGCATCGGCCGCGCCTACTGCGGGGCGCCGGTGCTGGACGTGGCGGCCGCGGTGCTGGCGATGGAGCACGGGCTCGTCCCGCCGACGCCGCACGTGCACGACGACGTGTGCCACGACATCGCGCTGGTGACCGGCACGGCGCGGCCGGCGGAGCTGCGCACGGCGCTGGTGCTGAGCCGTGGGCTGATGGGCTCCAACGCGGCCCTGGTGCTGCGGCGCGCCGACTGAGGAGAACAGCCCGGGACCGTCGGTCCCGGGCACGAGCAAAGGAAGCATCCATGACCGCACAGCCCGCACAGCTCACCGTCACGGAACTGTCGGCCCTGATGAAGAAGGGCGCCGGCATCACCGTCGACGCCGCCGCGATGGACCGCGACCCGGACACCCCGTTCGAGGTGTACGGCCTCGACTCGCTGGGTCTGCTCGGCATCGTCGGCGAACTGGAGAACCGGTACGGCCGGGCGCTGCCGCCCGACGCCGACCGCTGCAAGACCCCCCGCGAGTTCCTCGATCTCGTGAACGACTCTCTGATGGCAGGAGCCTGACATGTCCGGGCACACCGAGAACGACATCATCATCGAAGCCCCGCTCGACCTGGTGTGGGACGTGACCAACGACGTCGACCACTGGCCGCAGCTCTTCACCGAGTACGCCTCGGTGGAGGTGCTCGAACGGGACGGCGACCGGACGGTGTTCCGGCTCACCATGTACCCCGACGAGAACGGCAAGGTGTGGAGCTGGGTCTCCGAGCGGGAGGCCGACCGCGCCTCGCTGAGCGTCCGCGCGAAGCGGGTCGAGACCGGCCCCTTCCAGTACATGAACATCCGCTGGACCTACGAGGAGACGCCGCAGGGCGTGCGGATGCACTGGACGCAGGACTTCGCGATGAAGCCCGACGCGCCCGTGGACGACGAGTGGATGACCGAGAACATCAACCGCAACTCGCGCGTCCAGATGAGCCTGATCAAGGAGCGCATCGAGCAGCGCGCCCGGGTCCGCGAGACGGCCCCCGTCACGCCGCGCTGACGCCCCCGACCCACGACGGCATCCGAAGGGACGCCCCTGATGCACCACGCACTGATCGTCGCCCGTATGGCGCCCGGATCGGCTCCGGACATCGCGGAGGTGTTCGCGGCCTCCGACGGCGGTGAGCTGCCGCACCTCGTCGGCGTCAACCGCCGCAGCCTGTTCCAGTTCGGCGACGTGTACCTGCACCTGATCGAGTCGGAGCGCCCGCCGGGGCCCGCCATCGCGAAGGTGACCGAGCACGTCGCGTTCCGTGACGTCAGCGAACGCCTGGCGGCCTTCGTCAGTCCGTACGACCCGCAGACCTGGCGGGGCCCGAAGGACGCGATGGCCACCCAGTTCTACAGCTGGCAGCGCGAGCCGCGCTCCTGAGCGCGGACACACAGCAGCCGGCCCCGCGGGGGACACCGCGGGGCCGGCTGCTGTCCGTGGTGCGGACGGGCCGTCAGCCGGGGACCACGCTCTCGAACGCGTGGAGGTAGGCGTTGACGGGGCGGACCTCGCCGACCACGAGGCCGGCTTCCCGCATCCGGCTCTCCATGCTCGCCCGGGTGTGCTTGGCGCCTCCGACGTTGAGGAGCAGCATCAGGTCCATGGCGGTGGTGAACCGCATGGAGGGCGAGTCGTCGACGAGGTTCTCGATGACGACCACCCGCGCCCCGGGACGGGCCGCGGCGATCACGTTCCGCAGGGTGCGGCGGGTGCTCTCGTCGTCCCATTCGAGGATGTTCTTGATGATGTAGACGTCGGCCTCGACGGGGACGGCCTCGCGGCAGTCGCCCGGGACGACGTCCACCCGCGCGGCGAGCGCGCCGCCGTCGCGCAGCCGGGGGTCGGCGCGCTCGACGACGCCCGGCAGGTCGAGCAGCGTGCCGCGCATCCCGGGGTACTTCTCCAGCAGGCTGGCGAGCACATGGCCCTGGCCGCCGCCGATGTCGGCGACGCCGGCGGCCCCGGTGAGGTCGAGGAGCTCGGCGACGTCCCGGGCGGACTGGACACTGGAGGTGGTCATGGCCCGGTTGAAGACGTGGGCCGACTCCTCGGCGTCCTCGTGGAGGTACGGGAAGAACTCCTTGCCGAACAGGTCCTCGAAGACGCTGTCGCCGGTGCGCACCGCCTCGTCGAGCCGGGGCCAGGCGGCCCAGGTCCACGGTTCGGTGCACCACAGGGCGATCCAGCGCAGGCTCTGGGGGTCGTCCTCGCGGAGCTGGCGGGACATGTCGGTGTGCGCGAAGCGCCCGTCCGGCTCCTCGCTGAAGACGCCGTAGCAGGTCAGCGCCCGCAGCAGGCGCCGCAGCGCCCGGGCGTCGGTCTTGACGGCCGCGGCCAGGTCCTCGGCGGACAGCGGCGTGTCGTCGAGGGCGTCGGCGACGCCGAGGCGGGCCGTGGCGCGCACGGCGGCGGCGCAGGCCGCTCCGAAGACGAGCTCCCGCAGACGCATGGCGTCACGGGGCTTGGTGGTGGGTGCGGTGGTCATGCCGTCTCGTTTCTCGTGAGATGCCTGTCCCGTGGGCCGGGTCAGCACATTCCGGCGGGCTCGGAGACGCCGCACACGTTGGCGTCGAAGCGGTTGCCGGTGCCGGTGGTGTCGCGGTTGGCGAGGTCGGCGGCTCCGTTGCGCAGCACCAGGTTGTCGCGGACGACGTTGTTGGTGCCCGGCACGCCGACGACGCTCTTGAACAGCACGACCCCGCCGGAGAACGGGGAGTCGCCCACGTTGTCGGAGATCCTGTTCCGCTCCACGAGGACGTCCTCGGTGCCGGTGAGCACGATGCCGGCGCCCTGGATGCGGGGCAGCCGGGCCGTCGCGGGGCAGGACTTGTTGTTGGCGACGACCCAGTTGCGGCGGACCGTCAGGGCGCCCGCACGGGGCTTGGACTCGTCGCCGACGAGGAACAGGCCGGCGCAGTTGCCGGTGGCCGCGTTGTTCTCGACGACGAGGTTGCGCACCCGGCGCACGGTGGCGCCGATCCGGTTGCCCGACATGTCGTTGCCGCTGATCCGGGTGCCGCGGGTGTCGGTGGCGCCGGCCTCCTCGGAGACCGTGTTGGCGACGAAGATGCCCGCGTCGCCGTTGCCGCGCACGGTGTTGCGGACCAGCAGGGAGCGGGTCGAGCGCTCCTGGGCGATGCCCCAGGTGCCGTTGTCGACGGAGGTCACCCGGCGGACCGTCAGACGGTCGGTCCAGGCGGCCCAGACGCCGCTCCTGGTGAAGCCCTCCAGACGGAGGGACTGCACGCGCACGCCCTCGACGGGGGCGCCGCGCTCGCCCTGCACGCAGATGCCGTTGCCGGCGGCGGCGCAGGAGTCCTCGGCCGGGGTGCCGGCGGCGGGCCTGATCACGGTCCGCGTCCCGGCGCCGCGCAGGGTCACGTCCGGGGTGGTGATCCGTACGCTCTGGCGGTACGTGCCGGGGGCGAGGTGGACGGTGTCGCCCGGGCGGGCCGCGTCGACGGCCCGCTGGATCGACTGGCCGGGGGCGACGTGCAGGACGGCGTCGTGGTGGGACGAGGCGGGGGCGGCTGCGCCGATGCCGGAGGCGGCGAGGACGACCGCGCAGCCGGCGAGGGCGAATTGTCGTTTTGTCATAGTCCGAAGCTATGCGGCGTACCGCGCGAATCCGGATGAACCAGGCCGAACGCCGTCGTGTCGCGGCGTGGCGCGTCCCCGGGCAGCGCAATGGCCGGCCGGTGCCCGCGCGATTGCCCCGGCTGTGCGCAGCGGGTTCTGGGGAGGCGCCCCGACGCCCTATCGTGTGCGCATGACTGTGCCCGAGCTGATCCGCATCGTCTCCCGTTCCTCCCCCATGGCCCTGGCCCAGGTGGAACGCGTCCGCGCCGCGCTGACGGCGCTTCACCCGGGTCTGCGCACCGAGGTCGTGCCGGTGGTGACCACCGGGGACCGCTGGATGGGTGATCTCGCGCAGGTCGAGGGCAAGGGGGCGTTCACCAAGGAGGTGGACGCCGCGCTCCTCGCCGGCGAGGCCGATCTCGCCGTGCACTGCGTCAAGGACATCCCGGCCGACCGTCCGCTGCCGGCCGGGACGACGTTCGCCGCCTTCCTGGAGCGCGACGACATCCGCGACGCCCTGGTCCACCCGGGCGGGCTGACGCTCGACGAACTGCCCGCGGGCACCCGGATCGGCACCTCCTCCGTGCGGCGCACCGCCCAGCTCGCCGCCTCCCACCCGCACCTGGAGTGCGTGGCGATGCGCGGCAACGCGAACCGGCGGCTGGAGAAGCTGCACGCGGGCGAGGCAGACGCGCTGCTGCTCGCCGTCTCCGGGCTCGAACGCATCGGGCGCCCCGACGTGATCACCCAGGTGCTGTCGCCGGAGATCATGTGCCCGCCGATCGGCGCCGGTGTCCTCGCCCTCCAGTGCCGCGAGCACGACACCGAGGTCGTCGACGCGGTGAGCGGCCTCGGCGACCCCGACGCCCATCGCGAGACCACGGCCGAACGGATGCTGCTGCACGTCCTCCAGGGCCACTGCAACAGCCCGATCGCCGGTTACGCCCGGGCGGAGCGCAACGGGGACCTGTCGCTGCGGGCGAAGGTCTTCACCCCCGACGGCAAGACGGTCCTCAACGCCCACGAATGGGCCGGTCCGCTGGACCCGGCGACGCTCGGCACCTCGGTCGCCGTGGCCCTGCTCCGCCAGGGCGCGCGGGACCTGATCGACTCCATCGCGCACTGACCCGGCCGGCGGCCTACGCGCCGCCGTGCCAGGAGCGCCACAGGGCGGCGTACCGGCCGCCGGAGGCGACCAGTTCGTCATGGGTGCCGAGCTCGACGACGCGTCCGCCGTCGACGACGGCGACCCGGTCGGCGTCGTGCGCGGTCTGGAGCCGGTGGGCGATGGCGACGACCGTGCGGTCGGCCCGTACGGCGGCCATCGCGCGCTCCGCCTCGCGGGCCGTGGCCGGGTCGAGCAGCGCGGTCGCCTCGTCGAGGATCAGCGTGTGCGGGTCGGCCAGCACCACCCGCGCGAGGGAGAGCTGCTGGGCCTGCGCCGGGTCGAGACGGGTGCCGCCGGGGCCGAGCGGGGTGCCGAGCCCCTCGGGGAGATCCGCGGCCCAGCCGGCGCCGACCAGGGCCAGCGCGGCGCGCAGCTCGTCGTCGCCGGCCCGTGGCGCGGCGATCGTCAGATTGTCGCGCAGCGTCCCCAGGAACACATGGTGTTCCTGCGTCACCAGCACCACCCGGCCGCCGAGTTCGCCCGCGGCCGCCAGGTCGGCGACCGGGACGCCGCCGAGGCGGACGCCGCCGGCCCGCGGCCGGTCCACCCCGGCGAGCAGCCTGCCGATCGTGGTCTTGCCCGCGCCCGAGGGGCCGACGATCGCCAGCCGCTCCCCCGGGTGCACCCGCAGGTGCACATCGGTCAGGACGTCCCGGCCCCCGGCGTAGGCGAAGTGGACGCCGCTCATCTCGATCCGGTCGTCCGCGGGCTGCGCCACCCCGGGCACCGGTTCCGCGGCGGCGAGGGCGACGCCCTCGATCCTCGCCAGGGCCGCCCCGCTGCGCTGGAACTGCTCGGCCCACATCAGCAGCCGGTCGAACGGGTCGGTGAGCTGCCACATGTAGAGGCTGCCCGTGACCACCGTGCCGAGGGCCGTCCGCCCGTCGAGGTGGGCCCAGCCGCCCGCCAGCAGGGTCGTGGCCACCGGCAGCACATGGGCGAACTCGTTGACCGGGAAGAGGACGGACCGCAGGAACAGGGTGCGGCGGACGGCTCCGTAGGAGGCGCCGATGGCACGGTCGGCCTCCGCCACGCGCCGTGCCGCGAGGCCGAACACCTCGACCGTGCGGGCGCCTTCGGCGGTGGCGGAGACGCTTCCGGCGGCGTCGGACGAGGCCTCGCCCTCGGCCAGGTACGCCGCCCGCGCACGGGCGAGGTACCAGCGGACCGACCCCCACACCAGCGGCAGCGCGGTGAGCGCCCACAGCCCGAGCAGCGGGTCCAGCAGGAGGACGGCGGCGTAGACGAACAGGATCTGCGCGACGGCGACGGCGACTTCGGGGACCGCGACGCACAGGGTGGTGGCCACGGTGGTGACGTCCATGGCCGCGCGGATCGTCAGGTCGCCCGTACCGGTGCGGGCGACGACGGAGGGCGGCAGCGCGAGCGCCCGGTCGACGGTGTCCTCCCGCAGCCGGGCGAGGGCGCGCTCGCCGAACCGGTGGGAGCCGCGCAGCGAGAACCGGGTCAGCACGAGCTGGACGAGGGCGCAGACCACGGCGGCCAGCGCGAGCCGGTCGACCGACCCGGTGGTGGCCTCGCCCGCCTCCAGGAGGGTGACGATCCTGCCCAGCAGCCAGGGGCCCGCGAGCCCGGCGACGGCGGCGAGGGAGGTCAGCAGGACGATGCCGGCCATCGCCCACCGGTCGGCCATGACCAGGCGCACCACCGCGCGGCGCACGGTCGCCCGGTCGGCGACCGGGAGCCGCGGCTGCCCCGCTGCGTCCGCGGTCACCGCTCCCCCTCCGTCCGCGCCGCCCCGGGGCCCTTCCGGCCGGGCGCGGGAGCTGCGGCACCCCCGGGAGGACCGGGCACGGGGGCATCCGGGGCCTCGGCGGCCCGGCGGGGGCCGGGCACGGGGGTGTCCGGGGCGGGCGGGGGCGGGGCTTCGTCGTCCCGGCGCGGGGGCGGGGCCTCGGTGGCCCCGCGGGGGTCCGGGGCAGGGCCGTCCGGGGCGGGCGGGGGCGAGGGGGCGGCGGCCCGGCGCGAAAGCGGGGCTTCGGTGGCGGCCCGGCCCGAGGGCGGGGCGGCGGCGGCCCCGCAGGGGTCCGGCGCAGGGCCGTCCGCGGCCGGCGAGGGAGAGGGGGCGGCGGCCCGGCGCGAAAGCGGGGCCTCGGTGGTGGCGCGGCCCGAGGGCGGGGCGGCGGCGGCCCCGCAGGGGTCCGGCGCAGGGCCGTCCGCGGCCGCGAGGGAGAGGGGCGGCGGCCCGGCGCGAAAGCGGGGCCTCGGTGGTGGCGCGGCCCGAGGGCGGGGCGGCGGCGGCCCCGCAGGGGTCCGGCGCAGGGCCGTCCGCGGCCGGCGAGGGAGAGGGGGCGGCGGCCCGGCGCGAAAGCGGGGCCTCGGTGGTGGCGCGGAGGACCAGGGCGCGGTAGTCCGGGTGGGTGCGCAGCAGTTCCGGGTGGGTGCCGGAGGCGGTGATCTGGCCGTCGACGAGGAGGTGCACCTCGTCGCACCGGTCGAGCAGCAGCGGTGAGGTGCCGGCGATCAGGGTCGTGCGGCCGGCCCGGGCCGCGCGGACCCGGTCGGCGACCTCCGCCTCGGTGTGGGCGTCCAGCGCCGACGTCGGCTCGACGAGCAGCAGCACCTCGGGGTCGGCGAGCAGGGCCCGCACCAGGCGCAGGCGCTGGCGCTGGCCGCCGGAGACGTTGCCCGCCCGGGGGTCGAGCCGTGCGGCGGTGCCGCCGGGCAGGGCCTGCGCCACGTCCTCGGCGACCGCCGCCCGCAGGGCCTCCGCGAGGGCCCGCGGCGGGGCGGGCACACCGGGCTGCACGGCCTCGCGCAGGGGCCCGGCGAAGAGATGGGCGTCGTTGTCCGCGACCAGGATCCGGCGGCGGACGTCGGCGAGGGGGATCGCGGCCAGCCGCGCCCCGCCCCAGGTCGCGCCGGAGTCGGTGAAGCGGGCCAGCCGGTCGGTGACGGCGCGTGCCTCGTCGAGCCGTGCGCTCACCAGTCCGGCCGTGCGACCGGGCCGCAGCGTGAGCCCGGAGACGGGGTCGTGCAGGGCCGCCGGGCCGCCGGGCGCGGGCACGGCGCCGGGGGTGCCCGCCGGGTCGGCGACACCGGGTTCCAGGGCGAGGATGCCGACGACCCTGCGGGCGGCGACCAGGCCCCGGGGGACGTCGTCCGCGCCCTCCACGAAGAACCAGACCGGGACGAGGAGGGAGGCGACGTACCCGTAGACCGCGACCGTCTCCCCCACCGTGATGTCGCCCGCGGCCGCCATCCGCGCCGCGATCCAGGTGACGAGGGCCAGGAACAGCACGGGAAGACACGCGCCGACGGCCTGCACCCAGCTCGTGAACGCGGCCACCCGGTATCCGTCCGCGAGGAGCGCCCGTGAACGCTCGCGGTAGCGGTGCCCGTGGGCCGCCTTGCCGCCGAGGCCGCCGAGCACGCCCAGTCCGGACACGATGTCCTCCGCCCGGGCGGTGAGGCGCCCCTGCTTCTCCCGGTAGGCGCTCTCGGCGCCGTGCAGCCGCCCCAGCAGCGGACCGACGGCGAGGGCCAGCAGCGGCACGCCGAGGAGCACGACCGCGGCCAGGGTGCCGGAGACGCCGAGGAGCAGTGCCGCGGTCGCGCCGTACGCCACGACGGCGCCGATGCCCGGCCCGGTGACGGTCAGCGCGCGGGCGATCCGGCCCGTGTCGCCCGCCTGAAGCTGTGTCAGCTCCCCCGCCGACACCTTGGCGGGCAGCGTGGCGCCGAGGGCCGCGACATGGCGGACGACGACCTGGAGCGTGCGGTAGGCAGCGTCCGTCCTGACCATCGTCATGGTGCGGTGGCGCAGCATGCCGAGGACGGCGACGACGACGCCGGTCGCGACGATCGCGGCGGACCAGCCCAGCAGGGCGCCCCCGTCCCGCGCCCGCAGCCCGTCGTCGACGGCGCGGGACAGCAGGTACGGGGGCACGATCAGCGCGCACATCCACAGGGTGCCCCAGAGCGTGCCCAGCAGGACGCGGTGGAGCTGTGCGACCGTCAGCCACCACAGGAACCGCAGCGGGCCGCGGATGTCCGGTGTGCCGGGGTCGGCGTGCGGGACGTGGGAGAGACGGCGGCCGGTGCGCCCGGCCGGCACTACTCCTCGAAGTAGGCGTCGAGCACGGCGTCCAGGCCG